>JBBQJF010000263.1:0-7634 GCA_038325665.1 Dehalococcoidia bacterium
GACGGCCCGCCCTGGCGCCCCCCCGCGATGATGGAGGTCGAACCGCTGGCCGGCGACCCCCCATCGTGGGCGGTGGTTGTCGCTGCCGGCCCGTGGCGGCTGCCACACCATGTCACCGTCACGTCCGCGCATCCTCCGCACGAACTCGAGGTGACGGTCAGCGGCAAGCTCAACGCCGTGGTGCGGTATCAATTCGAGGGCGGCGCCAACGATGATACGTGTAACTTTCGCCAGCGCATGTGGTTTGCCCTCGGCGGGACCGCGATCGAGGCCGCGGTCGGGGGCGCCCTGATCGAGGCGCTGGCGCGCCGGTTCGCTCCAGAACAACTGGATGCCGTTCGCCGGAAGGCCGAAATGGGCTGATGGATTGCAGCCGTGACCCCCGCGGCGCATGTCCCGACGGTCGTGGCATCCTGTTCCCTCACCCTTGGTGCGATCCGGCCACCGATGGGGTCTATCCGGGTCGAAGGGGTTCGGTCGTTGTGGATGCATCGGGCGGCCCTCTCCCATGACCCTCGTTGCCACCCCGGCTTTCTCTGATTCAGATCAGGCATCGATTACTCGACAGTAGGTAAGCGATCAGCCGCCAGCGGTCAGCAACCGCGCGGCCTCAGTCCGTGACCACGGCGCGGGCGCTGGTGGCTCGCTATCCAGACAGTGAACCGGCCGGCTGAACACTTACCTCATGGGAAGCCTTGGGACTGGTGAGTCTCAAGGGCGCAACGTATGTCCCGAGACACATGGCGAGTCCAGCACGTTGCACCACTACTTTTCGATTAGCGGGCACGCTGGAGACCATTATTTGGGAGGCTGTAAGTGATTCGTCGTCTGTCTCGGATAGTCCTGGCAATGGCGCTGCTCGGCAGCTTGGCGATGTTTAAGGCGCCCGCCGCCAGCGCCGATGACTGGTGCTGGAGTGACCCGCTCGTCCAGATCGACGGCCGGTACGTGGATCTGAGTGTCGCCATTCAGGGAACCACGGCACAGGTGCAGGCCGGCGTCACCGCCATCAACTACACTGTCCATGTTGCCCCGGGCACACCGACCCAGGTGGTCTTTGAGTTCGGACCGGTCAAGGAGAATGTGATCTGGGTGTACGACGGCGCTCGCGCGGCCGACGGCAGCCAGACGGTACGCGTCGATGTGTCATTTCAGTCCACGCGTTCGCTGCCCGCGGCCTTCATGGCCTACCAGATTAAGCTGGGCGGTCAAAAGGTCAGCTTGACCGGCACGACGACCATGGGCACGACGGCAGCGCCGATGTCCACCTCGTTTGTGCTCAAGTAGGTCGACTTGATACCGCGATGCGCACGATGCTCCACGCACTCGATCACTTTGGAGCATCGTGCGTCCCTTTATCCTCATCACTGATGGCCCGGAGGTTTCCCCAGCGACCGTGCAAGATCGCGTCTAACGATGTAGCTGGGCGGAGTCATGGTTGGCGGACGGCCATTTTGATGGGGTCGTTGCTGGAGGATGAGCCAGGGGGATGGTCACCGCCTGAACTCCACCACGCCGCCAACCATTGTCAGTACCGGCGTGATCTCCTTCATGCGCTCCTCGGGGCAGGTGAACACGTCGTCCGAGAGTACCACGAGATCGGCACGTTTGCCTGCCTCCAATGAGCCGAGGTCGGCCTCCTGGTGCGAGCCGTACGCGTTCCAGACCGTGAACGAGCGCACCGCCTCCTCGCGGGTCATGCGCTCTTCGGGGCGCCAGCCGTCATGGTTGCGTGGTTCGCCGCTCAGGGGCCGCCGCGCCACCGAGGCGTAGATGCCGTGGAACGGGTTCGGGTCCTCGACCGGGAAGTCGGAGCCGCCGGGGATGACGACACCGGTGTCGAGCAGCGAACGCCAGGCGTAGGCGCCCTTGAGCCGTTCCAGCCCGAGCCGCTCGTTCGCCCAGGGCATGTCCGAGGTGCAGTGGGTCGCCTGCATGCTCGGCAGCACGCCAAGCTGGCGGAAGCGGGGCAGGTCACGCTCGGTCAGCGTCTGCGCGTGCTCGACACGAAAGCGATGATCGGGCCGGGGTTGCTCGGTGAGCACCTTCTCGAAGGTGTCGAGCGTCAGCGTGTTGGCGCGGTCGCCGATCGCGTGGACGCACACCTGGAAGCCGCGCTCGGCCGCCTCACGCGTCAGCCGCTCCAACTCGTCCGGGGGGATCAGGATCAAGCCGGTGTTGCCGGGGTCGTCGCAGTAGTCGTCGTGCAGCGCCGCCCCGCGCGAGCCGAGCGCGCCATCCGAGACGAGCTTGACCGCACGCACGATCAGGCGGCCGTCGCCGAACTCCTCGGGACCGCGCTCGCGGTAGTAGCCCCACGCCTTCTCCGAGCCGCCGGCGACAGCGGCATAGTTGCGGAAGGGGAACTGCCCGCGCTCGATCAGGCGCTTGTATGAGGCGAAGCCGAATAGATCGACACCCATCTCGTGCAGGCCCGTGAGTCCCTTGGACAGGCACTCGGCGATCGCGGCGCGTACGGCCTGGTCAAAGCGCTCCTCCGAGGGCAGCGGCTGCACCTTGGCGAGCAGCCGCTGGGCGGCGTCGATCAGCAGGCCGTCCGGCTCGCCGTCGTCGCCCTTGACGATCAGGCCGCCGGTGGGGTCGGGGGTGTCGCGGGTGACGCCCGCCGCCCGCAGCGCCGCCGAATTCGCCCAGGTGGCGTGGCCATCGACGCGGGTGAGCGCCGCCGGGTGGGCGGGCGCGGCCCGGTCGAGCGACGCCTTCGTGGGGAAGCGTGCACCGGGCCACAAGTTCTGATCCCAGCCGCGTCCGCTCAGCCAGTCGCCCGACCCTATCCTGGAGGCGGCCTCGCCAACCATCCGCGCGATCTCCTCCTCGGAGCGCATGCCGGTGGCGTTGAGGCTGAGGCGGGCGCGGGCGAGGCTCATCAGGTGGGCGTGACCGTCCACCAGGCCGGGCAGCGCCGCCCGCCCGTCGAGGTCAACCGTCTCCTCCGCATCGGGCACGTTCGCGTCGCCGCGGCGTCCGGCGAAGACGACCCGGCCGTCGCGGACGACAAGGGTATCGACGACGGTGTTGGCGGTATCCATGGTGTAGATGCGGCCGTTGGTGAGTAGCATAGGTGACGCTCCGGTTGACCTAACCCCCCGACCCACCTAACCCCCCGGCCCCCTTCCCTTGCAGGGAAGGGGGAGACGAGAGGGCGTGGAGTTGAGCAGTGTGCAGTATGCCGAGTCTGGCGGGTTCTGGTTAGGGTGTTGGTGGGGTGCCCATGGTTTGATTGTTCGCTATTCGCGGTCCGGGTGCTCGGTGAATCCACGGGAAGGCACTTTCGCGGCGGGCCAGATTCGGAGCGGGGGCGCGGGTTTGATTGAATGATTGATTGTGTGTCGCGTCCGCGCCGGCCCGCCGCGGGTCGTGGACAAAACTAACGTGTGCGCCCGACGCACACCAGGCATAGCCTGTCACCAGCGTGCCAGCCGGAGACCTGTTCGTGCAACCAATAGTAGTCATCAACGCGTGTCGAGCCGTGGCGGCATCCCGGCAATTGCGGATAGGAGTCACTCGGCGCGGCAAAATGTGGCGGCAGAACTCTAATATCACGCGGGCCACTAACGCGAACAGGATGCGAGTCACCCGGCCGGGCAAAATGTGGTGGCAGCGCAGGCGGCAACGGACGAGCACTAGCCGCCAGCCACCGCGACGGCCACGCCGTCGACCTCCGCCGCGTCGCCCACGCCAACCGCGACTCCTACCGCGACGCCGGCGCCGGCCACGGCGTCGCCCACGCCGCGGGCAACCGCGGCTCCAAGGACAACCACGACTCCGCGACCACGATGGCCATGACCTCTCGCTGACGTTCTGATCGGGACACGGGGCGGATCTCTTCCGCCCCGTGTTCATGTCCAGCCCGACCCGACCACGGCGGTCGCATGGCCATTCCGTGATCGGTGACGCCGGCCGCCGAGGCCAGCGGTACAGTGATCAGGGCGACCGAGGGATTGTGCTATTACAGTCGCGGCTGGACGAGCGGCGACCGGGGTGGCTTCGCCGGCTGCTCCTCACTCGCGTGGCGCAACATCGCGATCACCCGCTCGTGTGGCCGCACCGGAATGACGTGGATCGGCAGTTTCTCCTCGATGAGGAGTTCCATTACCCGGTCCACCACGACATCCATCACCACGTCGGTGTCCGGGACATCGACGGTCGTTACGAGATGGATGGCACGCCGACTGTCGGGGCTGTGCGTCAGCCGAAAGGTTGCATCCGGATAACGCCCCTGAATTAGATTCATAAGCTCATCAACCGCCCGCTGCATCCGGGGCGAGAGTCGTGGTTCGTGTGCGACGGTCATCGTGATACGACTCCTTCCACGGCGGCAACGAACGAGCGCGCTCGACCCAGGGCGCGTGCCGCTTCGGGGCGTGAGACCATATCCTCATGGTAGTCGGCCTTGAGCCGTAATGCGTGATTGCGCTCAATAACCGTGCGTAACTCGGTCGGGTAGAGATGGCACCGGTTGATAAGGACACCATCGAACTGGGCCGGCACGAACTCGTGGCTCCACCGGATCTCCACGCGGCCAGATGCCGGTATGCTGCAGAGCGGCGATAGCGGCCTGGAACGTGGCATAGTACGCACGGTTGGCACAGTTGTTGTACCCGGCGTTGGCAAACTCACGCTCTGCCCCGGCCAGACTCTGCCGCGCCTTTCCGAGGAACGGGATATCTTGCTGAATCACGCGGCTGTCACACTCACGCGGATGAATGAAGCGCCGGATGATGGTGCACGATTCAGCTAGCGCCAGCGACCGTAACCCTCGTGATGGAGGCGGCCCCAGACCTCGGCGCTGTCCTGGTATTTGCCCATGAGGAAGGGATAGACCTCGGGGTTGCGGAACAGCTCTTCCATGCATTGGGCGCCGAGATAGCGGTCGAAGATGCGCGGGTGCTGGTCGAAGTCGATCACCGGCGGCGGCTTCGGGCGGGCCATGTCCGCGCTCATCAGCATATCCGGAGGAGGAGGGCCGGCGGCGAGAATGCCCTTCTCGTCCAGCCCCACGGCGCCGCGCGTCAACTGCTCGCGGAAGGACGGCGTGATCTCCGGTCCCTCGCCGTCGAGATACGTGTCGTGCGGCAGGCCCTCGATGATCGCCAGACAGATGGCGGTGAGGTAGTCCATTCGCAGCGACGAATCCTTCGCCAAACGCGCTGGAACGATGCCGGTGGCGAGCACGCCCAGATAGGTCTTCTCCACCGGCGACAGATCCGCGATCGAATACGTTTGTGTCATGTCACCATCGACCAGCATGGGCGACCCAATCGGTCGCCCCTCAGAATCTACAAATCAGGAATCGCGGGCCGCGGCGGCTCCTATGGCCGCGGCAGTCCGCCGACAAGGGCAAACCACCGCATCTCCCCTACGAACGTTTGAGGGACCGCAGGAAGGCATCGACCGCGTCCGCCGTCTCGATATCCTCACCGCGCTGGTCCGCGAGCCGCGCCAGCCGCCGCGCCAAACCCGACAACTCGCGCCGGTGCCGCTCTTTGACCGCCGACACGGCCCGCGCCACGTCTTCCAACGTCGCATCATGGCGCACCAGCACCTCACGCAGCGCCGCCGACTGCGCCTCCATGCCCTGCCCCGCGACCGTGTCCAGCGCCCGCCGCAACTCACGCAGCAGCCGCGAGTCGTCGATGTTCATAACCCAAGGATAGCAGGGAAAGGGCACAGGGCACAGGCCGCGGGTAACGGGTCATGGGTCACGGGTGACCAGGAGAGGGCGCGGGTCATGGGGCATAGGGAATGAGGGCGACGATTGGGTGGCGAGTCATGAGTGATGAAGGATCAGGAACGGCGGACGGGATTCAACCCGCCCCTGTGCCCTATGACCTGTGCCCTATGACGTCTCCCCCCCTGGCCTTGTAGGCGCATCGCCCCGTAGAATAGCGACAGCCGTCGCATGTGAACTTCGCCACAAAGGACCGCCGTGAGCGACAAGACGAATCGTGGCAACTTCTTCGAGGATTTTCGGGCCGGCACGGTGGTGCGCCACGCGGTTCCGCGCACGCTCACCGACGGCGACCGCGCACTTTACATCGCCCTCACCGGCGACCGTTCGCCGCTGTTCTGCTCGGATGAGTTCGCGCGCTCGCTTGGCTACCCACGGGCGCCGCTGCACGATTTGCTCGTGTTCCATACCGTCTTCGGCAAATCGGTGCCCGATATCTCGCTCAACGCCGTCGCCAACCTCGGTTACGCCGACCTGCGCTTCCGCCAGCCGGTCTTTCCCGGCGACACGTTGCGGGCGGAGTCGCGGGTGCTGGCCCGGCGCGAGACCTCGGCGGGGAACACCGGCATCGTCTGGGTTCACACGACCGGCCTCAATCAGCGCGACGAGCCGGTGATCACCTTCTACCGGTGGGTGATGGTGAACAAGCGCGACCCGGCGACTCCGGCGTCCGGAGATGATCCGCCATCACTGCCGGCCGAGGTCGCCGCGGCGGACATCCTGCCGCCCCCCGGCCTTGATCTCTCTCGGCATGACGCCGCGGCCACCGGCGGACGCTGGTTCTTCGAGGACTACGCGGTGGGCGAGCGGGTCCACCACGCTGATGCGATGACGATCGAGGAGGCGGAGCACGCCTCGGCCACACGCCTGTACCAGAACACGGCGCGCCTCCACTTTAATCTGCACCTGATGCAATCCGACAAGCGATTCGGCCGGCGGCTGATGTACGGCGGGCATGTGATCTCGATCGCGCACGCGCTGTCGTTCAACGGGCTGGAAAACGCGCTGGGGATGCTCGCCTGGAACGGCGGCGCCCACGCCAATCCCACCTTTGCCGGCGATACGATCTACGCCTGGTCGGATGTGCTCGACAAGGCCGGCCTCGCCAGGCTGCCCGGCGCGGGCGCGCTGCGGCTCCGGCTGGTGGCCGTCAAGAACGCCGACCCGCTCGCCGAGCATATCGCGGCGCGCGTCACCGACGAGCGAACCGGTCGCGAGGGGTACGACCGGCGGGTGGTGCTTGACCTAGACTATTGGGTACTGATGCCGAAACGCGGGGGGTGACCTAACCCCCCGGCCGCCTTCCCTACAAGGGAAGGGGGTGACCATGGGTCGCTCTGTGACGCCTAGGGGGAGTGAAAAAGCCGCGCGGGGAATCGGACGAGCTTCCCGATCTCACGGGAGTTGCACATGACCAAGCAATCACCACCGGCCCGTGCGCCTTTGTTCCCCCTTCCCTTGCAGGAGACGGGCAAGGCGATTGCCGCCGAGATTGGACTCCGGCCCGTGCGCCTTTGTTCCCCCTTCCCTTGCAGGGAAGGGGGTTAGGGGGCTAGGTCATCTCCCTTGCAGGGAAGGCAGCCAGGGAGTTGGGTCGGGCAACGGATGTCGAAGGCTTTACGGGAGATTGACCATGAGTACAGTGACCCCCGCCGCTAGTGAACTTGATGGAGGCCAGCGAATCCTCGGTGCGGCGGACGCGGTGATGGCGGCCGTGATCGAGGCGGGGCGGCGAACCACCGACAACGGCAAGCGCATCGACGACCATCAGGTGCTCACCGAGCGGGTCGCCTACCTCGCCACGGAGCTGCGGGCGGCGCGCGATCTGCTCACATACGCCGCCGGTCTGCGCGAGTCCAGCCGGCCGGACGAGGTCGCCGAG
>JBBQJF010000264.1:0-7603 GCA_038325665.1 Dehalococcoidia bacterium
TCACTACACCGCCCCGGTACAACGTCTCGGCATAGCTGCCATCGGGCTGCCGCACCCACGCGGTCAGCGTGCGCTCGTACGGGTGGATGCGCCAGACCTCCAGGTCGCCGCGCCGCTGGTATTCCGCCAGCTTGGTCTCGACATCGTAGCGGCCGGTGGAGGGAGACCACACCTCAACCACCAATGGCAGCGGCTCGGGGTACACCTCCCAGGTGTTGGGGTCGGGAAACAGCCGCCGCGCCATCTCCATCGGGATGACCATGAGGTCGGGCATATAGTACTGGGATGCCGATCCGCGTACGAGGCCGGCGTCCGTGCGAACCACATACTCGACAAGTCCAAGTTGCACTCGTAGGAAATGACCAAGAAGTTCCCCGACTTGATTGTGCTCGAATTTCATGTCGGGCTTCCGGCGCAGTTCGCCGCAATCCAGTTCCCAATGCCCGTTGGGGTCTTCAAGCGATACCTGATTGAATATCTTTTCACTGACGGCCATGGCCCCCTCCCTGACTCCTATCCCCTCCGCCTCAGCGTATCAGCAGCCAATGGCGTCTCCCAAACGACAGCCCTGTCAGCAACCATTCACCGGCTGACTTGTTTCCTGGATCGCCTGCCAGACCTTGTGCGCGCTGAACGGCAGATCGAGATGGCGGATTCCCAGTGGCGCGAGGGCATCGATCACCGCGTTGGCGATCGCGGGGACGGAACCGATCGTGCCCGCCTCGCCCACGCCCTTCATACCGAGGGGCGTCAGCGGCGACGGCGTGACCGTATGCCCGATCCGCATCGGCGGCATGTGTTGCGCCATCGGGATCGCGTAATCCATGAAGGTGCCGGACAGCAACTGGCCGCCCTCGTCGTACACCACTTCTTCGAGCAACGCCTGGCCCACACCCTGGGCGATGCCGCCGTGGACTTGGCCGCGCACGATCAGCGGGTTGAGCACCGGCCCGCAGTCGTCCACACCGTCGAAGCGCAGTAACGTGACCTCACCGGTGTCGCGGTCGATCTCGACCATGCACAGATAGGCGCCGAACGGGAACGTCATGCCTTGCGAGGCATAGAAGTTCTGCGCCTCCAGCCCCGGCTCATCGCCCTCGATCGGGGAGAAGTAGGCGCGCGCCGCCACGTCGGCGAAGCTCACGCCGCGACTCGGCGCATCCACCGGCTCGATGCGTCCATCGATGAAGCGCAGGTCGTCCTCCGAGGCGTCGAGCATATCCGCCGCCACTCGCCGCATCTTCTCCTCGATCTTCCGCAGCGCCAGATAGACCGCCGAGCCGCCCATCACCATGCTGCGGCTGCCGAAGGTGCCGACGCCCTGGGGCACGATCGCCGTATCGCGCTCGTGCAGCGTAACTGTCTCCGGATCGACACCCAACACCTCGGCCGCGAGCTGGCTGAAGACTGTCTCATGCCCCTGACCATGAGCGGAGACGCCGGTGACGAGATCGACCGAGCCGCCGCGATCCACCCGCACGGCGCCGTACTCCCAGGCCATGTCGCCACCGCCCTGGCTGGCGGCGGGTGGGCCACAACTCTCGACATAACACGACAGGCCCAGTCCCACCAGCCGGCCCCCGGCGCGGGCCGCATCACGCTGGCGTTTGAGTTCGTCGTAATCGGCCGCGGTGAGCAGCGTATCGAGCGCCTTGACATAGTCACCGCTGTCGTAGGTCATGCCGGTGACAGTGGTGTAAGGAAAGGCGTCGGCGGGGATGAGATTGCGGCGGCGCACCTCGACCGGGTCCATACCCAGCTCGTGGGCGAGCATATCCATCGCCCGTTCCATGTAGTACACCGCCTCGGGCCGGCCGGCGCCGCGGTAGGCGGCGGTGGGGGTCTTGTTGGTCAGCGCCTCGGTGAGGGTGAGGCGGGCGGCCGGCAGCGTGTAGACGTTGCTCGCCAGCCGCACGGTGTTGCCCAGCAGACCCGCGGTGCTCATGTCGCAGGTATGGCCCAGATCGGCGATCACACGCATCTTCAGCCCGAGCAGCGCACCGTCACGCGTGGCGGCCAGCTCAACGTAACCGAGCTGACCGCGGCCGTGGGCGGTGCCGGTGAACGACTCGGCGCGGGTCTCGATCCACTTCACCGGCCGGTCGAACCGGATCGCGAGAAAGCAGGCGAGCGCCTCCTCATGGTAGACGTTGCCCTTCGCGCCGAAACCACCGCCCATTTCGGGCGCGATCACGCGGATGCGACCCTCGGGCAGCCCGGTCATCTGTGCCATCGTGTGGCGCATGCGGTGCGGCGCCTGGGTGGTGCCCCACACGGTCAGTGCCTTATCCCACCGTCCGTACGACGCCACCACGCCGCGCGTCTCAATTGCCGAGGGCGCCAGTCGGGCGCAGGTCATGCGCTGGCGGATCACGACATCGGCCCGTGCGAATGCGCTATCGACGTCACCCTCCCCGAATGGCGCATCGCGCACGACCGTGTTGCCGGGAAAGTCATCCCACAGTTGGGGCGCATCCGGCTCCATCGCCGCCTCGGGGTCGAGCACCGCCGGCAAGATCTCGTATTCCACCACGACCGCCTCGGCGGCGTCGGCGGCGAGATAGCGGTCCTCGGCCAGCACCGCCGCAACGGCCTCGCCCACCCGCCGCACCTTGTCCGTCGCCAGTACGAAACGGGGTGGCTGGCGATAGCCGCGGTTGGGCGGAAACGGCGGTGCGAACTCGGCCGCCTCGGTGCCGGTGATCACGGCCACGACGCCGGGCATGGCGAGGGCGGCGGTGGCGTCGATAGCGCGGATGTGGGCGTGGGCGTGGGGCGAGCGCACGAAGGTCAGGTGCAACATACCCGGCAGGCTGATGTCGTCGATGAAGGTGGCGCTGCCGGTGATCAGCTTGGGGTCTTCGCGCCGCTTCACCGGCGTGCCGAACCAGCGGGCGTGCAGGAAGGGACCGGTGTCGTGCTGCTCGGACATGGGGCGCCTCCAGGAGAGAAATTGGAACCGCCAAGACGCCAAGAGCGCCAAGGACGCCAAGAGGATTATAGGGAGGTTGGCGAGCGTGATGTCGTGGACATGGAAGACATGTCGTGGTGTCGCACCGGCGCGTGAAAGCGCGTGTCGTTGGCCGGACCATGCCCACGGCGATCACTCGGGTAGTGACGCGCATGCACGCCGGTCAGGTTAGGCGGCGGAGGACGCGCTCCAGGCCAGCTTCACCTTGAGTGAATGGAACTGCCCCTGGCGGATGTGCCTGTCATGCTCTAGTCGTCCCACGACGATGCCGGGGGCGACGTTGATCCGCTGAGCAAACCGGGTGATCGCCGCCGTGGTGAAATTTCCTTGCTGCACGAAGGACGCCCAATCTTCCGCGGGGATCAGCATGCTAGCAGCGAACCGGTCGGCCTCTCGCTCCGCGTCCTCATCGTTGCTTGCCTGAACGCCCTCGATGTACACCTGGCGAACCTAGTGCTTAAGGACATGCGCTGCCTCATGGAAGAAGCTGAACCACAGGTGATCGTTCGTCTTGTAGCGGAGGCTAAGCGCGATCAGAGCTTTGTCTTTCGCGAGCCATCGGGCACATCCGCATGCGGCGCTGTCGGGAAGCTCCGGGACGAATGCCAGAGCAACGCCGGCCTCCGCGCACAGCTCGCGCATCCGGGGAACGAAAACGTCCACCGGCTCCACCGTGAGGGACCGGATGGCAGCAAGCGCTTCACGGAACAGGTCCGCGCGATATGGCCGTGTTGCCATGTCCAGTCCCGCGAGTTCGCCCCGGCGCATCCATGCCGCCAATGCCCCTGCCGACACCTTCGTACCCGGGGTGATGCGAAAGCCGGCCACGGTTGTACGCCAAGCGTCGAAGGAGGCAACTCCGAAGAAACTGAGCACCTCCCGTACGACTTCTGACGGGCTTTGCATCACCCGGATCCAGCCGAGACGCTCCATGTCATGAACAGGGAACTCCTTGAGCCATTGCTCTTGGCTTTCAAGATCCGCGATCTCGCGTTGTTGTGCCTTCGTGAGCTGGTAGCTCGCCTCGAGGCTCACCCACAGATGTGCGGGGATGCCAAGCACCTTCTCCAGACCCAGTGCCGTGTCATCGGTGATCCGCTTCTTCCCCCGAACGATCTCATTGATGGCCTGCGCGGGCCGGCCCATGCGCACGGCGAGATCGTGCTGGGCCATTCCGCGTGCGGAAAGTTCCTCTTCCAGGAGTTCACCGGGTGGGATCGCGAGGTCCGACCATGGGCGGTGGCCGGCGTTCGTCGTCATAGTGATTGGATACCTCGTCCACGCGAATCGCTTGCTCCTCTGGAAGATACGTCAGGATGAGCCTCCACCGGTCCACCAACGTGATGGCATACTGCCCTTCCCGACTCCCTTTGAGTGGATGCAGTCGCAGGGCACGCACCGTGTACAACTCATCGAAGACCCGCGTGTCAAGTAGGATGCCGACGCGCTGGATGTACCGACGCGCGGCGTCTGCCCCCCATGTGCGCGTGGCCTCCGCGGACTGCTGTTCGCGCTTTCGTCCGTTTCAACCGGCGAGAGATTGGAACCGCTAGGACGCCAAGAGCGCCAAGGACGCCATGAGGACCGTTGACGAGACGACCAGCGACTATCCACCTATGCCGGACGTGGGATGAGCGTGGACGCCGGCTGCGCCTTACTCGAACACGCCCTCGGCGGTGAGGTCGGCGATTTCGTCATCGGTCAGGCCGAGCAGATCGCGGCAGACCTCGAGCGAGTGCTGGCCGAGGGTTGGGCCGGCGCGCCGTCCTTGCGCGGGCGTGCGCGACAGCTTCCAGGCGGGCGCGTTGTACGCGTGCGGGCCGATCACGGCGTGATCGAGCGTCCACCAGTGGCCGCGATGCACGAGTTGCGGGTCGGCGAATAGATCCTCGGGGGTTTGCACCACCCCGGCCGGCACACCCGCCGCCTGGAGCGTCTCCATCGCCTCGTCCGAGGTTCGCCCACGCGTCCATTCCGTGATCGCCGCGTCGATATCGGCGCCGCGCTCCCGGCGGCAGGCGCTGCCGTGGAGCGCCGGGTCGGACCCCCACTGATCGTGGCCGATCACGCGGCAGAGGGCGGCCCAGTCGGCGTCGTCACGTACGGCGACGGCGATCCAGCGCTGGCCGGGGCCGACCTCGGCTTCCGCGAGGGAAGAGGCGCCACGCTCCTCCCGTTCCGGCGCGGCGAGTTCGGAGCCGCCTGTCCCGCTGCCGCTCACCATGGCGGGGGTCAATGCGTGCGGCCGGCACGGATACGCCCCATGCGGGAACATCTCGGGGTCGTCGTTGCCGGCGCGGACGGGAACCCGGCCGGTGGCATGATAATCGAGCAGCTCGGGGCCGAGCATGTACAGCGCCGCCTCGACCTGCGACTGGTCAAGATACTGACCCTGACCGGTGCGATCACGGTAATCGAGCGCGGCGACGAGCGCGGTGTACAGGAACCACGGCGCGACGAAGTCGGTGTAGGCGCCGAAGATGCCGGCTGGTGGTCGGTCGGGCCAGCCGGTCAAGTCGTGAAAACCGGCGGCCGCCGCGCCATGCTGGCCGTAGCCGCCGAAGTCGCGGTATGGCCCCGTCTGCCCTTGCTGGGTGGTGCTGTACATGATGATCGCGGGCTTGACCTTGCGCAGGTCGTCGTAGCCCAGGCCGAGCCGCGCCAGCGAGCCGGGGGTCATGCTGTCCGTGACGATATCCGCCCACCGCACCAGTCGTAGCGCCAGCTCGCGCGCCCGCTCCAGGCGCAGGTTGAGCGCCAGCCCCAGCTTGTTCGTGTTGAACACCGTCCCGAATGCACTTCGGTCCAGTCCCGGCTGGCCGTCGCGGAACGGCGGCGCCAGCCGCAGGGCATCGGGCCGCGTGCTCGTCTCGACCCGCACCACCGTCGCGCCGAAATCGGCCAGGTGGCGAGAGACGATCGGCCCCACACCGACCCAGGCGAAGTCGGCGACCTTGATGCCGGTGAAGGGCTGGGTTCGCGTGTTTTTAGTCATCTTCGCTCTCGCTATATCACACCCTTCTCGTGCAACGCGGCCGCGTCGCCGGTATCCAACCCCAGCAGGCCGCCGTAAACCTCGGCGTTATGCTCGCCGGGAAGCGGGGCGGGCCGGGGACGGCGCCATGGCGTCTCGGAGAGCTTCACCGGGGCGCCGGGGAAACGGAGCGCGGTCTGTAGGTAAGGGTGGTCGATGTCGGCCCAGAAATCGCGGGAGACGAGCTGGGGGCTGGCAGCCACATCAGCGATCTGGTTGACGGGTGCGAGCTGGATCGCGCGGGCGAGCGCGCCCTCGAACAACTCGCGCTTGGTGCGGGTCGCGAAGAAGGCCAAGAATGGCACGGACAGCCGGTCGTAGGTCTCCTGGTCGATCAGGGCGGCGCTGAGCGTGGACCAGTCGGCCTCACGCGCCACGCCGGCGTCGCCCTCGGCCGCCATCCACGCCACCAGCGCGCGGGTGGAGGCGAGCGAGCCGGCCTGCGCGCCGCCGGCCAGCGTCCACAGGACGAACCCGTCCTTACACGGCCAGATCGCGCGGTGTTCGAGGACGCTGCCATCCGGACGTGCCGCCGTGCGGATCGCACCGCCGCGGTGAGGGTTGACGCGGGAGATGTCCCACACCTGCGCGGCGATCATCAGCGTCCAAGTCACGCACTCCTGCGCGGCGATATCCACCTGCTGGCCGGGGCCGTCGCGGCGGGCATAGTGCGCCGTCATCGCTCCGGCGGCCGCGTGCACGCCGGCAAGCAACTCGCTTTGCGGCACGCTGGGGCGCACGGGCGCGCGGTCGGCGTCGCCGTCGAGCCACATCTGCCCGCCGAGCGCCCACGAGACGATATCGGTCGTCTGCCAATCCCGGCGCGGCCCGCTCTGGCCGAATGGACTGACCCGCACCATCACCAGCGACGGATTGATGGCGGCGAGATCGTCATATCCCAACCCCAGCGATTCGAGATAGCCGGGCGGGTGAGACTCCACGAGAAAGTCAGCCGTGGCAACCAGCCGGCGCAGCAACTCCTGCCCCTCGGGGTGCGCGAGGTCGAGCGTGATACCGCGCTTGCCGGCATTGGCGAAGATCCAGGAGAGGCTGCGGTAGGGATGCGGTGTCACAGCAGGAATGGTGGAGAGAGCGCCATCCTCGCGGGGTCCGGCTGCCGGGGGCGAGTCGCCGCCTGCCATTGGCAGGAACGGGCCGCGGCCGCGCGCCGGATCGCCGCCGGGGCGCTCGACCTTAATCACATCGGCGCCGAGGCCGGCGAGTAACCGCCCGCACAGCGCCCCCAGCGCCCCGGTGAGGTCCAACACCCGATACGGTTCCAGCGCGCCCGGCGCCGCATACTCCATCTGCCGCCTGCCCTCTACCCGTGGATTGCTTGTCGCACGGTAGCGGCTGGACGCGCGTGGGGCAAGGGCAGCGCCGGTCAACAAGGGAATCCTGAGCCTGGTTCCATTCGGTTCGCTGATAGCCCGTGTCTTTCCGCACGATGAAGGGGAAACAGCGGGCCAGTTCGTTCTAGGACGTCGCTCATAACCTGGCAATCACCCTTATGCTCTGCAGGGTCGCCTCCTCCGTCTCTTGCAGGGAAAGGAGCCGGGGTTCGTACTACGGTCTCACTCTCTCGTGGCTGAATCTGA
>JBBQJF010000265.1:0-7602 GCA_038325665.1 Dehalococcoidia bacterium
CCCCCGACCCCCTTCCCGTGCCGGGAAGGGGGAGAGTGGAAGTACCAGCCTCCTCTCCCCCTACAGGGGAGAGTTGTATCGCCATCATCCGCGCCGCGGGTAACCGCTCCGACAGGGTACGCGTTCCACGCCGCCGCGTCATCCATGCGACACCGGGCAAAGCGCGCGTGTCCGTGACCTGTCTTCTCCTCGTTATGATACCGCGTCCACTCCGCTCCTGTCCCCCACGCGAATCAGCCCCACGACCAGCGCATCTCGCTATCATGAGGAAGAGGACATAGCGCTCCCCCGCTTTCCCGGCATGCTCGCCCCTGGCAGGCTGAGACCGGCCGCGAGCGAAGACAAATCCGTTATCCCCCTTGCCGTGCAGCCCCGTCCCGGCCTGCCGGGGGGAAAGAGGGCCGGGGGTTGGGTGAACGGGGTCGTGAGGAGTACCAATGAAACATGAAGCGCACATCGCGCACGAACTGGCGACCTTCCGAGCGGCGAAGGATGATTTTCTGCGACAGGATTCCCGCTCGCCTCTGACACACCACCAGCGTCACGGGTTCGCGGGCCTCTCCTATTATCCCTTCAACCCGGCGTTGCGCCTGGAGCTGGCGCTCGACAAAGATGTGCCGGCCGATCCGGTGATCTTGGAGACCAGCACCGGCGAGAGCCAAGAGTATCACCGGGCCGGCACGATTCACTTCACCGTCGCGAGCGAATCTGTCGAGGCCACTATCTATCGAGGACCGCACGGAGATCTGTTCCTACCGCTACGGGATGCTACCTCGGGGGATGAAACGTACGGCGCCGGTCGCTACCTGGAACCGTCGATGATCGATGACGGCCGGGTGCTGGTGGACTTCAACTATCTCTACAATCCGAACTGCGCCTACAACGAGGCGTGGAGCTGCCCGCTGCCGCCCCGCGAGAACTGGCTCACAGCGCCGATCCGCGCCGGGGAGAAGACCTTCGAGGGCGAGCATTGAGCGTGACGACCGTGGGTCGCGTTCGCCACGCCGTCTGTGCGCGGGGGGGTTGTGACAGCGTGAGCGACTAATACGCGTCCGTGCGTCCGTGCGGCGGTTAAAGCGGGTCGCGACGTTTGTGGAGACGCGGCTGACCGGCGCCGGCCGCCGCTGGCGCGCTCACGGGTCCGTGGCCTTCGAGATCGCCCAGTCCGATGCGCTGCCATAGACGGCCCAGCGGCGCGGGCGCCCACCAGTTCCACCGGCCCATCAGCCGCATGGTGGCCGGCACGAGCAGCGCGCGGACAATGGTCGCGTCGATGGCGATGGCAAGCGCCATGCCGACACCGAGCTGCTTCATGAAGATGATGTCCGAGGTGGCGAAAGCGCCGATCACCACCACCAGCAGCGCCGCCGCGCTCGTGATCAGCCGGCCGGTCTTCTCCAGGCCGTGCGCCACCGCCAGCGCGTTGTCGCCGGTGCGCCGGTACTCCTCGCGCATCCGCGACAGCAGCAGTACCTCATAGTCCATCGACAGGCCAAACACGATAGCGAACATCAGGATCGGCTGGGTGGCGTCGACCGAACCGAGCGACTCGTAGCGCAACAGTCCCTCCAACCGGCCATCTTGGAAGATCCACACGAGGGCGCCGTAGGACGCCGTCAGTGAGAGCAGGTTCATGGCCAGCGCCTTGAGCGGCAGCGTCACCGACCCGAACACGAGGAACAGCACGACCAGCATGACGGCGGTGATCACCGCGATCATCAGCGGCGCGCGGGCACGAATACCGTCCTTCAGGTCGGTCAGGCCGGCCGCGGCGCCGCCGACGAGCACATCCATGCCGGTGGGCGGCGGTAGCGCGCGCAGCGCCTTTACCTGCGCCTGGGTGACGGCGGCGTCGCTCTCGCCCGCGCTGACCACCGCGAGGCGGGTGAAATTGTCGCGGCCGAAGGTCGCCAACCCGGCGGCAAGCCCCGCATCCTGCTCGGAGGCGGACCGGCTGTACAACGACTGGTAGGCGGCGCGATCAAGTCCCGGCGCGAGGCTGAAGATGCTGTCCACGCGTGTGACACCCGGCAACTCCGCGACCCGGCGGGTGTAATCGTACAGCGCGCCGATGGCATCGGGTGTGAGCACCGAATCGCGGCCGGTCAACGCCACCTGATGCGGGGTCGTCTGGTGCGGCAGGAACTCGCGGTCGATCAGGTCGCTGACCGTGCGCGCCTCGACCTCGGCGCCGAGCACGCGCACATCGGGCGTGGAGGCATGGAACCGGAGGAAGGGCGAGCCGGCGACCAGCAGCACCGCCACCACCGCGACCGCGACCAGCACCGGGCGGCGCATCACTGCCACCGCGACACGATGCCAAAACCCGTTCTCGATGGCCGCACGCTCGCGGACGGGTGCCCGGCCGAGTCGCGGCACGCGCAGCGCGTCGATCCGCGGACCGAGCACGGCGATCAGGGCCGGCAGCAGCGTGATCGCGAGCACGACCGCGCCGAGCGTGACGGCGATGCCGCCGAGCGCCATCGAGCGCAGGAACATCCGCGGGAAGACGAACAAGCCGACGAGGCTGGCGGCGACGGTAATCCCCGAGAAGGCGACCGCGCGGCCGGTGGTGCTGATCGCGGTGATCAGCGCGCCCTCGACCCCGCGCTCCGGCAGCTCCTCGCGATACCGATTGAGGATAAATAACGAGTAGTCGATTGCCAGCCCCAGGCCGAGCACGGTGACGATGTTGGCGGCGAACTGACTGACATCGGTAAAGGCGGTGATGATCCGCAGGGTGGCGAAGGCGAGCATGATCGCGAAGCCGCCGAGCAGTAGCGGCACGGCGGCCGACACGAGACTGCCGAAGATCACCACCAGCAGCACGGCGGTGATCGGGAACGCGATCAGCTCGGCGCGCTGTAACCCGGATTCGACCTGGCTGCCGATCTCCTCATCGACCGGGATCAGCCCACCGAGGGAGAGGGTGGCGCCCCCGGCCGCCAGCAGCGGCCGCAGACGCTCAACCTCGGCGGCATCGGTGGCAGCGTCGCGGAAGGTGATGACGGCAAACGCGCGGGTGCGGTCACGCGAGATGAATTGGGGCGACCCGGTGGTGGCAAAGGCGGCGACCCGCTCGACGGCCGGATCGGCGGCAACGCGACGGACGGCGGCGGCGAGGGACGCACTCGTGGCCGGGTCATCGACCGTGCCGGAGGACACCGTGTAGAGCGCGACCACATCGGCGCGGCTGGCGCCGAGCCGGTCACTGATGCGCTGTTCGGCCTTGAACGACTCGGCGGTGGGGTCGTCGAACCCGCCGCCCGCGAGCGACGAGAACAGGCCGCCGCCGAACACCCCGGCGACAGGGAACAGGATCAAGAAGACGATCAGCACGGGCCAGCGGTAGCGGATAGTGAAGCGGGCGAGCGCGGCAAACATGGTGATACTCCGTCGGTGGGTGGTGGGTGTTGGGCGGGGGGCGGCCCCGGCGTTCATCCCCGGTGATACCCGGCGGCGCGGGAGCGACTCCCGCACGATGCGCGGTTGGGCGCGTGGGTCAGCAGCGCGGGTATGTTTCGGTCACATGTGATCGGACTCAGGCCGCAGGGACCGGATGTTGATAGTGTATGCCCACTATCTTAAGGACACGGCGAAGCGGGCGCGGCCGGCGCGTGTGGGAGGAGGGCATTGTCCGCCGAGCGGCGGTGAGGTCGCCGGCGCGGCGGGCCTCGGCGGCCATTGTGAGGATCGCTGGGTTCGTGAACATCGGCGTACTCCTAGTGACGGAACACTATCATGGGGTGATACACACACCGGGCGCCGCGATTGCACCGGCCAGTCGAGAATGATAGTAAATAGTCACTATCTATTTGTCAAGCGGTCGATCATGGCACATCCAGCGCCAGCGACCGCGCGCAGGTGTCGCCAATTGCCTCGATACCCGCCCGTGTCGTCAGCGACTCAATGCCGATCAACATGCCCAGGTCTATCACCTTGCCGATGCCGGTGAACAACCATGCCGCGCTGTCCGCGTCGACCGCCGGGTTGAACACGCCTTGTCCTTGACCCGCGCGAATCACGCCGGCGACGACCGCGTGGACACTCTCATAGCCAGCACGCAGCAACGCGCGTACGTCGTCGCCATCGGTCTCGGCGGTGGCGCGGTAGCGCAACCGAAGGAGGTCAGCGTTACCTGCCACACTCGTGCGATACCACTGGCCGAGCGCGTCGAGCGCCTCGGCCGCGTTCGGCGTGCGCGCGACGATGCCCTGCCACGCCTCGACAATGTCGCTGGCGGAGCGTCCGACCGCTGCCAGGTACAGCTCACGCTTGGAGGAGAAGTGGCGATAGATCGTCGGCTCCGCGATTCCCGCCTCGCGGGCGATCTCGGCCGTACCGGCCGCGTGGTACGACGCGCGGGCGAACACCCGCACCGCCGCGTCGAGGATTTCCTCGCGCCGCACCTCCGCGGGCTGTTTGCGTGCGCGTCGCCGGGTCGGTGTCGTCATACAGGCCACCTTCTGCACACAAGCTAGTGAGCCAACACTACATTGTCAAGCCGGTTGCCGTCTCGGGCGCTTCCGATTCTGTACGCGCGGGTTCGCACCCAACCCACGCGCCTATCCGAGCGCTACACGAACCGGACACATCCAGCGCCTCACCGGCGGCGCGCGGTCGCGCGCATTCACGCGGACGGGGCATGCCTGCCACCGCGCGTCCCACCGGCGGCCTGCACGCGCCCGTGCACACACGACGGGACCACGCGCGTCCCCCGACTCTGGCCCCGCGCCAAGTCCGGGAGGGACCGAGGGCATCGTCCCCAATGGACACACACGGGTTGACCGCCGTCCGCTGACCGCGAAATGGCGTACGAGACGCCGCCTGTCACGGATCACAGAATCGAAACTGCCGTGTACAAATCCGATCCGAAGTATCGGTCCCACCGCTCGGCGGACACGGTATCGGTCCGGCCCAGCGTCCCGGCGCCAATGCGGCCCGCGGGACGCGGTGGAGGTCGCGAGACGCGAGCTATGGTTTCTTCAGCAGGTTCAACCTGCCCACTTCACTGAAGGAGACACTGATGGTAACTGAGCGCATCTCTTCCGGTATTACCCCCGATCGCCAGGCCATTGACGATTTCGCCGCCCGCCTCACCGGAGAGGTCATCCTCCCTGGCGATGAGTCGTATGACGCCGCGTGCCTTATTTGGAACGCCGCGGGCGCCCGCCGGCCGGCGCTGATTGTCCGTCCTGCCGGCGAGTTCGATGTCGTCACTGCGGTCAAGTTCGCCCGCGCGCACGATCTGCCCCTGGCGGTGCGTAGCGGCGGCCACAGCATGGCCGGTCAGAGCACCGTCGATGATGGTCTGGTCATCGACCTGTCGAGCATGAAGGCGATGTCCATCGACCCGGATCGGCGGGTGGCGCGGGTACAGCCGGGGCTGACCTGGGCCGAGTACGCGGCCCAAGCCCAGGTATACGGCCTTTCCACCTCGTCCGGCGACGCTGGCGGCGTGGGCATCGGCGGCCTGACCCTTGGCGGCGGCATCGGCTGGATGGTGCGCAAGCACGGTTTGACCATCGACCACCTGCTCGCGATCGAGCTGGTCACCGCCGGCGGCCGGCTGCTGCGGGCGAGCGCCACCGAAAATCCCGACCTGTTCTGGGCGGTGCGCGGCGGCGGCGGCAACTTCGGTATCGCCACCGCGTTCGAGTTCCGCCTGCATCCGACCGGCATGGTGCTGGGCGGCGCCGTGGTCTACGCCGGCGACGAAGCCGAATCGGTGCTGCGCGGCCTCACCCACTACGCCGCCGCTGCGCCGGATGAGCTGACCACCATCACTTTCATCATGCCGGCCCCGCCGCTGCCATTTATTCCCGCCGAGCACTACGGCAAGTTGGTCGTGGCCGTGATGGCGTGCTACGCCGGCGACCTCGATGAGGGCGAGCGCGTGATGGCTCCGTTGCGGTCGCTCGGCACACCGATCGCCGACGTGATTGGCCCGATGCCGTATCCCGCGCTGTTCGCCATGACCGAGGAAGCGACGGTCAAGGGCCTACACCACGAGGTGCGCTCAACCTACCTGAAGGAGATCGACGACGAGCTGATTCGGACGATCATCGAGCAGCTCGGCCGGATGCCGGGACCGATGGGTCTGGCGCAAATCCGCGTGCTCGGCGGCGCGATGGCGCGCGTGCCCGAGGACGCCACCGCCTTCGCCCACCGCGACAAGCCATTCTCGCTCCTGATCGAGAGCACCTGGATCGACCCGACCGACGACGGCGGTCAGCGCGGCTGGGTGGAGGACTTCTGGCGGATCGTGCGCCCGCGTTCGGCGGGTGTCTACGTCAACTTCCTTGGCGAGGAAGGCGACGGCCGCGTGCGCCACGCCTACAAGCCGGCCACCTTTGACCGGCTGGTCGCCGCCAAGAAGAAGTACGACCCCGAGAATGTCTTCCGCCGCAACCAGAACATTAAGCCGGGGGTGTAGGGCACAGGTCATGGGCACAGGGCATAGGGGGTTACGGCCTGAGGCAGTGGTTGGCGGCGAGTTTTGGTCAGCGGTCAGCCCGCGCGTTCACGGTCAGGATAGCCGGCCGCCGGCGACCGCGACTGGGCCGTGGGCTCGAATCCCCGCGGCTCGGCCGCTGACCGCTGACGGCTAAACAATTATGCTCATTGATGGACGGAAAAGCCGCGCGGCATGCATTCGCCGCGCGGCTTTTCCGCGTTGCGCGTGAGAGGGGGATGGGAGGCGGTCGAGAGAGCGAACGGATAGGCATTACTTCGCGCGACGAGCCACGGTCGCCGTACCTCATGATTTGATACTTCCTTCGCCATATGCCCGCGTCGGAGACTCCCTGATACTGTCACGGAGGAGGGGTGGTACGAACCGCGCACGCGTGGAATCAAGGAGGAACAGATATGACATCCGAACGCGGCAATATGGCTAGGGTCACTGTTGGCTGTCCGGTGTACACCTCCGATGGGGACAAGCTTGGCGACGTGAAGGAAGTACGCGGGAACGCGTTCAAGGTTGATGTGCGGATGCAGCCAGACTACTGGTTGGCGGCTGACTGTGTCAGTTCCACCGCCGCCGATCGCGTCACCCTCAGCGTCGATAAGGACCGCATCGGCGACTACAAAGTAGACGAGCCGGGCGAGATGGCGGCCGGCATGACCGGCGGCCGTGGCGACACCGCCGGCTATACCATGGGTACAACCACGACCGGTACGACCACCGGGACCACCGCGACCACCGCGACCACCGGGGCCACGGGCGCAACCCGAACCACGGGCACGGCCGATGATGTGGCCGGCTACACCGGCACGACGCGCACGACCGGAACGACCACCGACACACCAGGGATCGGTACATCGACCACCGGCAATGATGTCGCGGGGTACACGAACACGACTCGCGCCTCGGACACGACCGACGTGACACGCACCACCGGGACCGACGATGTTGCCGGTTACACCGGTACTACCCACACAACGGATACGACGACCGGTACGACTGGCGCGACGCGCATCACCGGGACTGATGACGTGGCCGGCTACACCGGCGCGACCACGGGTGCAACCGACACGACCACCCTCATGACCGGGGCGACCGGCAGGACGACTGGTACACGCGACGATGTCGCTGGCTAC
>JBBQJF010000266.1:0-7577 GCA_038325665.1 Dehalococcoidia bacterium
ATCGGGATGATGGCGGGTAGTCGCCGCACTCTGCCCGTCCGCACGTCGAAGCGGGCGCCGTGGCGCGGGCATTCGATCTCGGCGCCGATCAGTTCGCCCTGATCGAGCGAGCCGCCGTCATGCGTGCAGATATCATCAATCAAGTAGAACTCGCCGTCCACGTTGCACAGCGCCAGCCGCCGGCCCTCGACTTCAACGTACGTTACCTTACCCGGCTCCAGCGCATTTGCGTCCGCGATCTTGGTATAGTCTGCCATCTGTCCGTACATCCGTTGTGTGTTCGAGTGGAATTACGTAACCCCCTGGCCCCTTTCCCCCCGACCGTGCCGGGGCAGGCCTGCAGGAGAAGGGCGGGAAATCGGACTCCACTCCTATGCCTTTACCTTGCGGGCGACGGATCGAGGCAGAAGTCGGGCAGGGCTACGCGCCCAACTTCGCCAGGATCGCCTGTTCCATCGTAGCGCGGACGCCCTCGTCTTTGACGCGCCGCAGCACATCACCGAGGAATCCTTGCACCAACAGGCGCTCCGCCTGGTCGCGCGGTAGGCCGCGGCATTCGAGGTAGAAGAGCTGCTCGGGATCAACCGGCCCGACCGACGCGCCGTGGGCGCAGCGCGCCACCTCGGAGGTCAAGATCTCCAGCACCGGCTCCGCCTCGGCCTTCGCGTGATCGGAGAGCAGGAGATTGCGGTCCTCCTGATTGGCGTCGGACATGCGCGCGGACTTGTTGATGCGAGTCATGCCGTAGTACGCGGAGAGGGCACGATCGGTGAGCGCCGCCTTGATCAACAAATCGCTGACCGTGTGCTCGCCGATATGCTCTTGTGTGGTGATCACGTCGAAGTGCTGGCCGCCGGTTCCATAGACCGCGCCGTAGATATCACTTCGCGCCCCGGCGCCACGGATGTTCGACTCGACCCAGCCCTTGTAGATGCTACCGCCGAGGCCGATATTCACCGTCAGCACCTCGGCATTGCGGCCCACCTCGGCGCGCTGGACGTAAATTTCCTGGACCTCGGATCCCCACGTTTGCAGGCCGTGGGCATGGACCCGCGATTCGTCCGCCAGCACCATCTCGGTGACACTGCTGACAAAGGCAGGGCCGTCGCCACCGGTGTGCTGATCGAAGAATGAGACGCGGGCGCCGCGCTCGGCCACGACCAACAGGCGCGGGAACAGCGCGGTGTCCGTTCCCGACAAGGACGTGACGAGGTGCAACGGCGCCCCGACCTGCACGTCCTTGGGCACGTACAGGAACGCGCCGCCATCCCAGAACGCCGCGTTCAGCGCGACAAACACGCCCTCATCGGCGGCCGCCACCGTACCGAGATGCCGGCGCACCAGTTCGGGATGCTCACGCACGGCGGTATCGAGGCTGCACAAGATCACTCCTTGCGCCCGCAGGGCATCCGACAATCGCTCCTCGACTACTCCGCCGTTATGTGTGCTCACGCGGCCCGCGCTTGCCGCCGTACGCATCTTGGCTGCTGTCGTGGCAGCAGGCGGCGGTGAGGACAAGGTCAGTCCGTCGATTCGAATCCGGTCAGGGTTGAGATACTTCCACGCGCGCTCGTAGCTGGAGGGGAAGGGCAATCGTTCGGCCTGCTCCCACGCCGCCAGTCGCCACTCACGCAGCCACTCGGGTTCCTGCTTGCGGCGAGATAAATCCGCGACAGCATCGCGGGTGAACGCACCGGCCGTCACGCGCCGGCTGATCTGTTGTGTTGCCATGTTGTTCCTCGTGAGAACGGAGACGGGCGCACGTAGGGGCGACGCATGCGTCGCCCCTACAATCGGACCACGCCATGGGAGGCGCTGACAGCGAGTGGCCGGCAGCAGGCCCCGCGTGCTACCCGACCGAACCTTCCATCTGAAGCTCGATCAGACGGTTCAACTCAACCGCGTACTCCATCGGCAGTTCCTTGACGATCGGCTCAATGAAGCCGTTGACGATCATCTTCGCCGCCTCGGACTCCGGCAGCCCGCGCGACATCAGGTAAAAGAGCTGCTCCTCACCCAACTTGCCCACGGTCGCCTCGTGGCCGATGGTGACACGGTTGGCGTCGATCTCCATCGTCGGATACGTGTCGGAGCGGCTGTCCTCATCGATCATGAGCGCGTCACAGCGGACGTTGCTGACCGAGTCATCACAACCGGGATAGACCTTAATCGTACCGCGATAGGAGGTCCGCCCGCCGCCCTTGGAGATCGACTTCGACACGATCGTCGAGGTCGTGCGCGGCGCGCCGTGGATCACCTTGCCGCCCGCGTCCTGGTGCTGACCGGGGCCGGCGAACGCCAGTGACAGGATCTCACCGTGGGCGCCCGGCTCCATCAGGTACACGGACGGGTACTTCATCGTCAGCTTTGAGCCGAGGTTGCCGTCCACCCACTCCACAACCGCATCCTGGTAGGCAACCGCCCGCTTGGTGACGAGGTTGTAGACGTTGTTTGACCAGTTCTGGATGGTCGTGTAGCGGATGCGCGCGCCCTTCTTGGCGATCAACTCGACCACCGCGCTATGCAGCGAGTCGGTCGTGTAGATCGGCGCGGTGCAGCCCTCGACGTAGTGAACGAACGAGCCTTCGTCCGCGATGATCAACGTCCGCTCGAACTGACCCATCGCCTCCGTGTTGATGCGGAAGTAAGCCTGGAGCGGGATCTCCACCTTGACGCCCTTGGGCACGTAGACGAACGAGCCGCCCGACCACACGGCCGAGTTGAGCGCGGAGAACTTGTTATCCGCCGGCGGGATGATCGTGCCGAAGTACTCCTGCACGATCTCCGGGTACTCGCGCAGACCGGTGTCCATATCGACGAAGATCACGCCCTGCTTGGCGAGATCCTCACGGATGTTGTGGTAGACGACCTCGGAGTCATACTGGGCGCCCACCCCGGCGAGGAACTTCTTCTCCGCCTCGGGGATGCCGAGCTTGTCGAAGGTGTTCTTGATGTACTCGGGCACATCGTCCCAATCGCGGGAGTTACGATCCGACGCCCGGACGTAATAGTGGATGCTGTCGAAGTCGATGCCATCGAGCTGGCCGGGATCGGCCCAGCGGGGCATCTCCTTCTGCACGAACGTGTCATAGGCCTTCAGGCGGAAGTCGCGCATCCACGCCGGCTCGCCCTTCATCTCCGATATCTGCGCGACCATCGCGCGATCCAATCCCGGCTTGGCCTTGTAGAACGCGGCTTCGTCGTCATGGAAGCCGTACTTGTACTCGCCAACAACATTGGCGGCTTGCGTGGTCATGTGCGCCACCTCGTATCCTGATTGAATCAGCCGTGGACGGATGAGAGGGCATGACACCCGTCTCCCCATCCATGGCTCGGTTATTCTGGTACGCCTAGCTCACGACGACTTCGCTGGGTTGCTCCTCGTCGCGCAGGGCAATGCCCAACTCGGCGAGGATGCGTTCGTAGCCGTGGTTTTCCACTTCCATCGCCAGCTCTTTGCCACCACTCTTGACGATGCGCCCATTGACGAGCACATGGGTGAAATCCGGCTGGATCAGGTTGAGGATGCGATAGTAGTGGGTGATGAGCAGGATACCCGGCTTCGGCTCGCGCTGCGCCACCTGGTTGACACCCTCGGCCACGATCCGCAGCGCATCCACGTCAAGTCCCGAATCGGTCTCGTCGAGAATCGCCACCTTCGGACCAAACATGTGGAGTTGCAGGATTTCGGCCCGCTTCTTCTCACCACCGGAGAAGCCCTCGTTGATGTACCGACGGGCGAACTGCTGCTCCATGCGAAGCAGTTTCATCGTATCGGTCAGCTTGGTGCGGAACTCGCGCACCGGGATGTCGCGCCCCTCTTTGGCGTTGAGCGCTTGACGAAGGAAGTTCACCATCGTCACACCCGGAATCGCGGTCGGGTACTGAAAGGAGAGGAACATGCCCGCCCGCGCCCGCTGGTCCGGACTCCACGCGAGCACGCTCTCACCCTCGAACAGGATGTCGCCACCGGTCACGGTGTACTTCGGGTGACCCATCAAAACGTTGGCGAGCGTGCTCTTCCCGGAGCCGTTCGGCCCCATGAGCGCGTGAATCTCACCGGTGTTCACGGCCACATTGATCCCTTTAAGGATCGGCTTGTTGTCGACATTGACTTGGAGATCACGGACCTCCAACGTCGGGGGGATGTTGCTCATAGTCTCAAGCACCTGCTCTCGTGCGTTATGTATGACGCGGTAACTTGATGCCGTGGAAGGCCGCGGCGCGCCATGCGCCACGCATCGCCCACACGTCTCAGCCCACCGCGATAAGTCCCAAGTCCTGGCGTGGGCGGACGATGTACTCGCAACACGCGTGTCCATCGACCATCCGGCCAATCTGATCAACCTCTTCGCCCAGCAGTAGGGAGATCGCGCGGCGCTCGGAGTCGCACACCTCGTGCGCGGCCATCGCGGCGCGCCGGTACGGACAGTCATCGTTGAGAAGGTGAATGCCGTCGTCCCGCCGCTCCCAGCGTTCGAGGATACCCTCGGAATGAAGCGCGTCGATCAGCGATGACACCCGCTCTTCGAGCGTCTCGCCGTGTATACGGGAGCGATACTCCTCGGCAAGATGCTGGGACATGCGCTCCAACAGCGTATCAAGCAGCGCCCGACCGGCGTTGTCCGGCATCGCCGCCGCGTCCATAAGCATACGTTCGAGCAGGCGGGCGTAGCCGGAAGCCGGCGATTCCCGTGCCTGCTCGGTGAGGCGATAGGCGAAGAAGGGCCGGCCGGCCGGCTGTTTGACCGAGCGATATTCGACCAGCCCTTCACCGGCGAGGATCTCCAGATGGCGGCGCACGGCAGGGACAGCGATCGCCACGGCGTCCGAGAGTTCCGCGATAGACAGCTCACGCTGCCTGCGTAATAGCTCGATGATCTGCCCGCGCGTACCCTTCATCGCTGCCTCACCTTATTGCCTGACGGCGGGATGGGCGCCGGCCGGGTATGCCCGGTCCAGTCCTACCACCCTGTTAGGATACGATAAGCAGCGATAAAAAGCAAACTTTGCTTGTTTTTTTGTTTCTTTACTCCTAAACTCCTGACAACTCTTGGCAGCGGTGTATACTATCTCTATCACATGCTCATAAGGCTAGGACCACCAGGAGAGTTATGGCTTGGCATGCGCACGCTCAGATAGGATGTCAGGGATATGAACGAGAATCTACCGGACAATCCCCCGAGCGACGAGGAGCGTCCGCTGATCGTCGCGGTTGACGATGAGCCTGATATCCTTCGGGTGCTCGAACTGGCACTGGGGGATGAGGGATTTGACGTTGTGCCCGTCCAGCGCAGCACCCTGGCCGCCCAAGTGGTGCGCGAGCGACGACCGTCCCTGGTGCTGCTCGACTTGATGATGCCCGAGATGGATGGCTACGAGGTGATGGAGCAGGTGCGCGCCTTCTCGGCGGTGCCGATCATCGTCTTGACGGCGCGCGGCTCCAATCGCGATGTGGTGTCGGGACTCGAACGCGGCGCCGACGATTACTTGTCCAAGCCCTTTAACCTGGGTGAACTGGCGGCGCGGGTCCGGGCGGTCCTCCGGCGCGCGAAACCAGAATCGCCGGCGGCCTTGGGTGTGTCCGAGTTCGGCGCGCTACGGGTCGATTTCGTACGACGCGCTGTCGCGTTCAACGAACAGGACATCCACCTCACCCGCAATGAATGGCGGCTGCTCGAACAATTCGCGCGCAACCCCGGCCGCGTGATCAGCCACGACGAATTGCTCACCCGCGCCTGGGGACCAGAATTCTCGCATGATGTGGACTATCTCCGCGTGTGGCTCAGCCGTCTGCGTCGCAAGCTGACCGACGCCGGCGCCGATCCCAATCTGGTGCGTACCGCCTCCGGCATGGGCTACGCCTTCGGTCTGGAGTTGGGCGAAGGCGCCGCGACGCGGGAATAGGATACGTTCGAGCGCTGCTCAACCAGCGGTGCGTCACCGCTACACGCAAAAGACCGGCAGAGACTCTGCCGGTCTTTTGCGTGCTCATCGCCGCGGCTGTTGTCCATGAACCGGGATAGGAAGCCGAGGCGGCGGGACGGATCGAACGGAAGCGCCTGACCACGGCGTCTCGCCAACTCAGCGACTGCCGCGCAATCGGGGATCGAGCACATCACGCAACGCATCGCCGAGCATATTGAACCCGAACACCGCGAGGAAGATCGCCATACCGGGAAAGATCGCAAGATACGGATGACTCTCGGTCAAATCACGGGTGCGGCCGGATAGCATCTGTCCCCACGTCGGGAAGTTGGTCACGCCCACGCCGAGGAAGCTGATCGTCGCCTCCGCCAGGATTGCCGTGCCCAATTGGAGTGTGGCGAGCACGATCACCGTCGGCATGATATTGGGCAGCACATGGCGAAAGATGATGCGGCCGTGACCCGCGCCGAGCACCGCCGCTGCCTCCACGTACGGATTCGCCTTCGTACCCAACACCGCACCGCGCACCACACGCGACGCGCCGCCCGCGGCCACCAGACCCAGCGCGAGGATGATGATTGTCGTGCGTGGGAAGGTGTTCCAGAACCATGGTCCGCCGGCTGGGTTCGGGCCGATGGTCGGCCCGCGACCCAACCCGAAGAATCCGGGGTCGCTGGTGGTACGCAGGACCGCGACAAGCGTCAGGATCAGGAAGATCGCGGGAAAACTCAGCCACACGTCCACGAACCGCTGCACGAAGAAATCGGACTTGCCGCCGAAGTACCCGCTTAGCACTCCGACTAGAATTGACAAGACGCCGACCAGCAGCACCGTGCCAATCCCGACCATCGCGGTGACCTGCGACCCGTACAGAATGTTGGAGAAGATATCGCCGCCGTTCGGATCGGTCCCGAACCAATGGTCGCCGCTGGGACCGTTCAGCGCATCGGTGAGCCGCACCTGATTGAGCTTGTAGGGGGCGAGCACGGGCGAGAGGACGCCAAGGACCAGGATCAGGAGAAGCATCAACGCGCCAAACGCGCCCAGGGGCTTCACCCGCACGAATCCCACGATCGCCCTGAGCACACGCGAGTAGAAGGGCAAGTCTTGGCTCGAACGATACTCACCAGCGAGGACACCCTGCGCTGACGCCATAGAGTGGCTCCCTTGGAGAACTAGTGCCCGGCGCGTGACCGCGGGCATACCATGCCCCAGTCGTAAATCACGCATCGCGCATCATATATTACGCAAATCGGATGCGCGGGTCGAGATAGGCATACATGACATCAACGATCAGATTCGTCGCGACGATCGTCAGCGCCACGACCATATTCACGCCGATGATCGGCGGGAAATCCCGACGACCGATCGACTCGAACAAATAGCGGGCAACGCCCGGGATACCGAAGATCTGCTCCAACACCAGCGAGCCACCGATCAGCACCGGAATCTGTAGCCCGATCACGGTGACGACCGGGATGAACGCGTTCCGAACGGCGTGGCGGGTAATCGCGACCTGATTCTTCAGCCCCTTGGCCCGCGCGGTGCGCATGTAGTCCTGACGCAGCACCTCCAGCATCTGCGCGCGGGTCAGGCGCATCAGCGTGCCGGACAGGCTAAAGCCAAGAATCAGCGCCGGCACCAGCACC
>JBBQJF010000267.1:0-7562 GCA_038325665.1 Dehalococcoidia bacterium
TCCCACAGCCGCATCTCGGTGTGAGCGGCGAGCCGTTCGAGTGCATTTCCCGGCAGCTTTCGCGCGACGAACACCCGTGGCCCTGGCATGGCGGTCACCTCCACGCGCTTGGATGGTCCGGCCCGACTAGGGTAGAAAGTAACCATCAGAGAGTCCTGGACGCCATAGCGGTCTGCCGCTCCTCCCCTCAGGACTGAGCGCCGCCCGACGAAGCCCGCTCCTCATCCATACGAGCATCTGGGATGCGCTTCGGACGGGCAAGCTTTCCTTCACGCTTCCGCATGATCTCCACGACGTTGACACTTGGCAAAATCACCCGACCTGCATGTGTCAAACTTGGCGGCTGTGTCGCTATACCGCAGGCGAATCTGACCCCGCCGCGCCCCGCCAGGTGCGCGTATACGCGGACCTATCCCGTGGCGGGACCCGCTGCGGCTCCAATCTGATTGATACGCGCTGGTCGAGCGCGAGAGCGACCCCGACAAGCGTCCGCAACGTCATGTTTGGCCGGCCATTCATAAGCTGAGAAATGAACGCACGCGACACCCCAAGCGTCGTCGCTAGATTGACAGGTCGCATACCAAGATCACCCATGCGCGTGGCGACTTGCTCGGTGACATCGAGAACCAGTTGATCCGTGATGAAGTCCGGGTCGTCCTTGTACGCATCGAGCAGATCGCTGAACCACGATTCATCCATGGTGTCTCCTCATCTCGTGGATGTGTGCATAGCCAAGCCGCAAGCGTTTAGCGGTTAGCCGTCAGCACTCAGCGCTCTGCCCGCGCGTGCGGGTGAAGGATAGCCGGCCGGCGGCGACCACGACCGGGCCGAGGTCTCGCATCCCCGCGGCTTGGCCGCTGACGGCTGACGGCTGACGGCTGAATGTTAAGCACTGAATCATCGTCGCCGCTGGTCCGGCTCCACGCCGGAGAGGAAGCGCGGCTTGTAGGCGGGGTCGCGGCCGGCGGTCTGATCGGTGTGCATGCGGTCGTGGCGGTAGAACGACCTCAGCCATTGCAGCACCGTGAGGCTGCCGAACATCGGCTGGCTGGCCCTGCGGTCGAAGTCGGCGGGAGCGAGAGCGCGGATGAACGCCTCGGTGCGGGCACGTTCGTCCTTGAGGGCATCGATCAATTCGGCGACCGGGTGCTCATTGGCGCTCGTGATCGGTACGGCTGTCGGCTCGCCGCGTACTCCGGACACATCGGCGCCATCTTCCTCCAGCGCGCGGCTGACCCAGGCAATGTAGTTGCGCTCCATCTCCCACAGGTGGGCGAGCTGCTCCTTGGTTGACCATTCCGCCTCCCCGGTCTGTCCTTCCGGGCGCCGGGCGGCCTGCTCCTCGCTGAAGGTCACGGCTTGGGCGAGGAAGCGCTCGCGTTCCTCTGCCATCTTTTGAAGAAGGTTCTGGATTTCGCTGTCGGTCGCCATTTCGGTCCCTCCACGCGCCGGATCATCCACCGCCGCACAATCATAGCTCACGCGCGGGGAATGGCGTGGGCGTGGCGCGGGCCGGGCGTGTCCGGCTTGGGTCGCACCCCGACACTGGAGTCAGGACACGCCGGCCGGGCGCACCCCCGCTCGAATTGGAACCGGGCGCGCCTTAGACGTCACCGGCTGGCGTCGCGATCATGCTATCCTTGCGGCCAACCCCCCGGGAGGTGCGTCTCATGAACGCCGCCGAGAGCTACGCCGCGCGGATCGACGCCATCACCGAGCAGCGGACGCGGCTGGTCGGTGAGGACGACCCGGGCGACCGCTGGAGTGCGGCGGCGCGTCGTTTCCGCATGGATCCGCGTCGCGAGCTAGATGCGAACCTACACACGGTTGCCTCGTATGTTGAGCCGGACGATGCGGTGGTCGATGTCGGCGGCGGCGCCGGCCGGGTGTGCTTGCCCCTGGCGCTGCACTGTCGCGCGGTGATCAACCTCGATCCCTCGCCCGCGATGGGCGTGGAGTTCGAGGCAAGCGCGGCCGGCGCCGGCATCGCGAACGCGCGCTTCATATGCTCCGGCTGGCCGGCGGCGGAGACTGTCGAAGGTGACGTCGTGCTGTCGGCAAACGTTACCTACTTCGTGCGCGACATCGTGCCGTTCGTGCACGCGCTGGAGGCGTCTGCTCGACGCCGGGTGATCATTACCGTCTGGAGCATTCCGCCGCCATCGCAGAACGCGGAATTGTTCCAGATCGTGTACGGCGAGGCCGAGACGATCGCGCCGAGCTATCGCGAGTTGCTGCCGGTGCTATGGGATCTCGACATCCTGCCCGAGGTGCGGGTGCTGCCCAATCCATTCCACGATGGGACGCAGCAACCGGCCACACGGGAAGAGGCGGTCACGGCGGCGCTTCAGCGCCTTCGCGCCGGCGAAGATCAGCGGGCGCGCAAGGCCGTCGAAGACCGCTTCGATGAGTTGTTTTCGTCAGGCCCCGACGGGTTTCGCGCCCTTTGGCGTCCCGACGTTCGGGAACTGCTCATTACCTGGGAGCCACGCCGCCGGCGGTGATGGCAGGGGCAGATTGCGCCGGCCGGGCGTGCAACGGGGTGATTCTGAGTCCGTGAGGCGCAAATCCTCGATCTGGCGGACGGTTCTGACGATACGATCGATTCGCGGGTCGCGCATCCCGCCGGCTCCTCCAACCGCCAGTGCTGTCCCTGTCACGCCGTGCATCCCAGGTCGCCCGCTATCCGTCCCGACAGGGCACCCCGGACGGGGCGACCGGGGTGATTTGCTCGTCGAAACCGCTGTACGTCCAGCTCTCCTGGCGGCCCTTGAGCGGCGAGTCAACCAGTTGGCGGCGGACTCGCAGCGTGTCCAGTTCGATCCAGACTGTCGCGGTGGAGCGGAGGCCGAACGCGCCCTCGGGGAACTCGAACGCGCGCACCCGACGGCCGTCGATCTCGCTGAACCCGCCGTCGCCCGCGCGCCTAAAGTCTATGCCTGGCGCGGGCGGCGGCGCGGCATCGCCCGCCACCCTCTCGCACGTCCACAGTCCGGGGAGGATGCGTTGATAGATCACCTCGGCATTGGCGATGCGGCGACCCGTGCTTGTGACGTGGGGACGGTCGCTCCGAAAGCGATAGCCCTCGAATCGCTCTTCCCGTCCGCCGCTGGCCGGACTTTCCGCCAAGATAACGTTCGTGTCGCGTTGGGCGGCTATCCGCCCTTTGCCATCGAGCCGGAACTCCGAGCGGGAATCTGATTCGGGCTGGTCGGCCGCGATCCGCTCGGGTGGGCCGGTGACGTACCGCATCCGGTAGCCGCTCAGCTCGCGCCACGCGTCGTCCACTGCCCGCGATAGTTCCGCCCGCTCGGTCGGTGGGACCAGCGCCCAATTGGACGCGATCATCGTACGTGCCGCCCGCTCGCGGCGTCCGGAGACATCGTCCCGGCGTCCGAGCAGGGACGGAACGGCACTCAGCCCGATCAGGTAGACGAGCATGGCCGCGGCAAAGGCCAGCGCCACACGCGAACGGCGGCGACGCGGTAGCCGGAGGGTGAGAGATCTCATGGCATTCATGTCACCGGCGTCGCACCGCTGAACCGGCAGGCCGCGATGCGGTTCGCGCGGGTGTGCGTGCTTGTGATGACAGCGCGCCGGCCGCGGCGCACGTTCGGCAGAGCGTGACGTAGCGGTCGAGCGGATCGGCGTCGGCGCGGCGACCGGGCCTGCGCGCGGCCACCGTGTTGGCATCCGCGCCGCCGCACAGCACGCATCGGCGCCCATCGCGCGTCCGCACCGCATCCTGGATAGCGGCCGGCGCCGCTGCCGCGATCGCGGGTGCGCCATCCGAACGGACCATGCGGCGCGGTCGGGTAGACGCGCTCAGCATCACGATCAGCCACACCGTCACGACAATTGGCGAGGTCAGAACAAGCTGCTCCATCGCCACCCCGGGCGCGCGCACGAACAGCGCCGACCAGCCGAGCGCGGCCGCCATTCCCGCCAGCGCAACCATCGTGCGAATCAGCGAGCCCATGACGCTACCTCTCCTACGCTAGCGCTACTGATCGAGTGTAAACCACCTTGAAGCCGTTCCGCACGGCTGGTACCATCGTCCGGCTGTCGCGTCCATGACCGTGAACTCCTAGCCGGTCGGTTTCGCGTTTGAATAGCCCCCGCGCCGGCTCATACTCATAGAGGAGTCGCTCATGCCCCGCGGCGCCATGTCCCCGGCCCCCAACACCCAATGCCCAACACCGATCACCCATTTTCCAGGGAGCGCTGTCATGAGTGTTGAGTACCGCTCCGCGCGTGCGGATGAGATGCGTGAGTTCACCTACGGCAGTGTGCTCGGATTCGGTAATACCACGTCCGACGCCGAGGTGGACCGGCTGATGGCCAGCGACTTCATCCAGCCCGAGCAGACTCTATGCGCTGTTGAGGATGGGGTACTGGCGTCGCAGATGGCCACGCTGCCGGCGGTCATGCGCTGGAACGGGCGGGAGATCGGGTGCGGTGCTGTCACCGCGGTAACCACGCTGCCGACGCACCGCCGCCGCGGCCATCTGCGCGCGATCATGACGCGGGCGTTCGCGACGATGCGTGACGAGGGACAACCGGTGGCGATGCTGTGGGCGTCGATGGCCGCGATCTATCAGCGGTTCGGCTACGGCATCGTCTATACCCTGCTCAACTGCGACTTTGACCCGCGCACCCCGCGGTTCATCGACGAAATCGCGACCCCCGGCCGCGTGCGACTCGTCAAGGGCGATGCTGTGGTACCGGTCATCGCCGAACCGTATGCCCGGTTCGCGGCAGCCCGGACGGGCATGTTCAACCGGGACGAGATGTGGTGGCACAAGCAAATCCTGCGTCCGTGGCGGCCGGAGACGCCCCCGTTTCTCGTGGCCGTGTACGAGGAGGGCGCGGCGGTCCAGGGCTACTGTGTCTACGAGGTCGCGGAGCACCCCTCCAATAGACCGGGGCCGGACCAACAGATCCGCGTGCGCGAACTGATCTGGCTCACGCCTGCCGCGCACCGGGCTTTGCTGCGGTATGTCATGAGCCATGACCTCGTTGGCTCCGTGCGGATGACACACATGCCCACCGACGATCCGTTGTTCTACCATGTCGAGGAGCCGCGTCTGCTCGATCTTCGCGCCCGCGATGGCACACTGCTGCGCATCGTCGATGCGCCGGCGGCGCTGGAGGGACGCGGGTATGACGCCGAAGGCCGCGTCACGTTCGTTCTCAACGACGACATGTGCCCCTGGAACGAAGGGATGTGGGAGCTGGCCGTCGAGGGTGGACAAGCCCACGTCAAACGTGCCTCGGGCGAGGCGGAGATGCGGCTGACGCCCCGTGCGCTGGCTCTGGTGGCCTGCGGTCATCAGCCCGCCTCGACCCTCGCGCGCATCGGCATGATCGACGGCAATCAGGACGCGCTCGCCACCACCGACCGGCTCTTCCACACGACGTACGCGCCGTTGTGCCTCGACAACTTTTAGTAGGAGCGGGAACGGCATGACCACACGGGCAATTCTCCCCCGCGCCTTGCGCCCGGGTGACACCGTCGCGGTGGTCGCACCATCGGGGAAGGTTGACCCGGAACGACTCGCCTCCGGCATCGAGATGCTGCGATCGTGGGGCTATTTCGCGGTGGCGATGCCCTCGACCGAATCGGGACGTGGGTACCTCGCCGGGCCGAGTGACGAGGCCAACGGCGCGGAGCTGGCGTCTTGCTTTGCCGATTCGCGATTCGCGGGTATTCTCTGCGCCCGCGGCGGATATGGAGCGATGCGCGTGTTGCCGCACATCGATTGGTCGGTGGTACGCGGCAATCCGAAGCTGCTACTCGGCTACAGCGATATCACGGCCCTGCACATGGCCATCCGGCGCGAGGCGGGGCTGGCGACTTTCCACGGGTCGATGATCGCGCGCCAGGGGGACGAGCCGGCGCTGCACCCCTGGACCGCCGCCGGACTGCGCGCGGCCCTGGCGAGCACCAAGCCGTTGGGGGCGATCCGCTCGCCCGAGGACGGTCCGCGGCCGGTCGTGATAACACCTGGCAGCGCGACCGGCCCGCTGGCCGGCGGCAACCTCACACTCGTCGCGTCTCTGATCGGCACGCCTTGGCAGCTCGATGCGCGTGGGTGCGTGCTGCTGCTCGAGGATGTCAACGAGGCGCCCTACCGAATCGACCGCATGCTCACCCAGTTGCTGCTCTCGGGGGCGCTCTCGGACGTGGCGGGCATCGTGTTTGGTGATTCGCCCACCTGCGACCGGCCGGCCGATGACCCGCGCACCATGCCGCTCGCCACGGTGCTCCGTGACCGGCTTGGCCCCCTCGGCGTGCCGGTGGTGTACGGCTTTCCCTGCGGCCACACACCGTTTCGGGCGACCCTGCCGATGGGAGTGGACGTCACGCTCGATGTCGCCGGGGGCACACTCACCGTGCTCCAACCGGCCTGCGTCTAGCGTGTTGACGGAACGTGCGCCACGCCCGAGAATTGGATCAAATGCATAAGCAGGAACCGACCTCCTCGACGAACACCGAGCACGGCGAAACCCGCCAAGAGCGGCGCGCACGGAAGCTGACCGCCCGGCGCGAGCGGATGCAGAAGCATGGCGGTGCGCTCCGCCAGCTCTACGCTAACGCCGTGCTGAAGCGGGTCAAAGCGCGACGGCGGAAACGATAGGACGCCGGCAGTGGCTGCCCGTGCGGATGCGCTCGCGATGGTGAGTGAACGGGGAATCATCGGCGTCTCGGGGGCCGCCGCTGACAACCCCGCGGGTGTGGCCACTGTGAAGAGAGACAGCAATGACAACCGACCAGTCGACGGCGAACAAGTTCGACCAATTCCTGCATGATCATCTCGACTTGGTCGAGGCGGCTCAGGTCCTGAACATCCACCCGCAGAGCCTGCGGCGACTGATCAAGAATGGCAAGATGCCGGCGCGGCTGTTTGCCGGTAAGTACTTGATCGAACGGGACAAGCTGGAAATGTTCAAGGCAAACTACGACCCTCGGCCCGGCCGCAAGCCGATCCGCCGGCTACTATAGTGCGTGGGTTCAGCCGCCAGTCCGCGCCCGTCAGACTGGTTTGCGCCGGTCGCGAGCCAGCGTGCGGGATCTGAGAACCCCGCCTCCAGGGGAGGCGCTTCCCATGCCGCCGTGAGCGGTTGGTCGCGTGCTTAGCGCGGACGCCACCCTAACGGGCGGCCGCTGGTTCGCTCCCCGGCTAGTCAATCGCGCGGAGGCCGAGTACCAGCCCGACGATCACCGCGCTGATCAGCAGGCCGCCCGCCGCGCCCAGCGCGATACCCATGCACACTGCCCACACCAGTCCTCCCGGGCCTGATGCCCCCGTGGGCCGGAACATGATCAGCGCCACGACGATGATGATCGGAAGTGCGGCGCCGGCGCCGAGCAATACAATAATCCACGGCATCGCGCCTCGTCTCCATTACGCGTCTTCGCGTCACGTCCGGGTGCGCCGTGTGCGCTCCACCGCCAGCCGTCACGCGGTTCGGCACAGCCGCTCGCGGCTTACTTTCGGCCGGCCGCGCGAGGCAGAATGCCCGCGATGGGCGGTATGCCCGGCCCGCGTTGGCAGCCC
>JBBQJF010000268.1:0-7560 GCA_038325665.1 Dehalococcoidia bacterium
CCGCGGGCGCGGGGGGGGGGGGGGGGGGGGGGGGGGGGGGGGGGGGGGGGGGCGGGGGGCGGGGGGCTGGGAAGCTTTGTTGGGGCAAATCAACCCACAACCCGCCCCCCCCCCCCCCCCCCCCCCCCCCCCCCCCACCCCCCGCTCCCCACTCCCCCCCGTGGAGGTGCAGGAAGGGCCGTTCAAGACACCGGGTCGCCTGTCCTGCCCTTGGGCAGGCCGACCCGGCAGCCCGTGGCATAACTGCTATGATCGTCGCACGGACGGTGCCCGCACATGCACGGCCGGAGACGGAGGCAGTCAATTGCGGACAATGAGGGTCGATGACATCGCGCGCACAGAGCGGCACTTCACGTCGGGGCTGCTGATGCACCTGCTGCTCGCGGACAACTTCGCGGGGGTATGCGAGCTGCTGGGGCTGCTGACAACCCGTGGCATCCTTCCGCCGGGGGCGGTCGCTTGGCCGATCGCGGCGGACTCCGTTCAGGTGATTGCCGAACTCGCGATTATTCGTGACCTACTCAAACTGCCTGCCGGTGTCGGCCCTGCCCCGGAGAGCGATACCCCCCGCGACGTGATCGATGTCGTGATCATCATCGGCGGCCTGCTCATCGCGATCGAGGCCAAGTTCTTCTCGCCCACGAATCCGCCGGCCATCCGCGACCAACTTGCGACACAACTGGGTGTCGTGAGCTGGCTCAGAAAACACTATCCCGGCACGGCTATCACCCGCGTCTGTCAGGTCTTCCTCACCGCCGATTCGACCGTGGACGCCGGACAGATCTGGCCACGAAGCCGCCCGGAAATCCGGGCAGCAGGGCGCCTAAGCAACGTGACAGTAACTCGGGTTCGCGATGAACCCGCTGGGTTACGGGAACCCACCGACGTCTCCTTGGAAGGTGTTTTAGATACAGATGTCGGCGTGTTGTCGTGGATGGACATCACCGCGATGGCGGAGAGTCTGCTGGGCGTGGACTCGTATGTCGCGCGGCGGCTCCGCTCGGCCCTGGACCGCTACGCGACCGAGTTCGCCGGCGGGGAAACAGGCACGAACTTCACCGGGACCGAGGGGCTGGACGCCGTCATGCGGCGTTGTCAGCGGGAGGGCGCGCGGGTGGTGATCGGGTACGCGGGCGGCGAAGGCACACTCCGGGCGCGTCCGTGGGATGACCTGCGCGAGCGACGGTTCAAATGGGACTGGGCCAGCGGCGGCGTGGGAACGAAGATTCGGAAGAACTGGCTCCCTGGTGACCGGTTCGCGGCCGTGATAACCGACTTGGAGGAGCGTGCGCGCAACGCGCCGCCGATGGCAGAGCCTGCCGTTCCGCTGGAGGAGACGGACATCACGCCCGCGCGCATCGACGAACTCCTCCGCTTCCTGCCGCTGCTCGGGACGCCCGACGAACGGCTGGAGCCGGACTGGCAGGGACTCACGGACGAACCCGACGAGCATGGCGTCCGCACGATGCCGCACCTGACCTACCCATCGGAGGTGGAGGAGTTCTTCCGATTAGCCGCTCAGCCCTGGTGGACCGACCGCGCGTACGACCCCGAGGCGGTGGCCGAGTTGGTGTACAGCGACGCGGCGATTGCCTGGGCAACACTCACTCAGCTCAGAGCCATGCTCACGTACTGTGTCCGTGGCGAACGCTTTGGCGACGGGCATTGGGGCGCGATGGTCCGTGAGGGTCGGATAGGAGTTATCCTCCGCCGGCTCACGCACCTCCGAGACGAGATGAGCGGCGACTATCCTCGGCCGGCTGAACCAGCTTAGCGCACGATCCGGCGACCTGTGCGGTGGTGAGTAACTCCACCCCCTATGCGCGCGGAGCGGGACGCGGGCGGCCCACCCGGTCGCCCCGACGGGGGCTGCCCGTGTTCGCGCGTCGGAGCGACGAACGGCAATCACCCCCGGAACGGGAGCGGGAAGCGGGAAGCGGGGAGCGGGCGCGATGACACGCGGCGCGCGCGCGGCGGCATGGCCGAAATCCATGGTGCGAAGAAAGCGAAGAAAGCGAAGAAACCCCCCGCGCGACAGCCACCGCTCCTGCTCTCGCTCCCCTCGCCCCCGAAATCTATTGTGCGAAGAAAGCGAAGAACCCCCCCCGAGCGGGAGCGGGGAGGGGGAAGCGGGCGGGTTGACCTGCGGCGCGCACGCGGCGAATCGCGCGTCAGTAAGATGTGACATCATCGCGTTGACAACGGATGGACGCGGAGTCTACGTTACGTGCGAACATATGTTCGCTGAGTGACAAGTCGTCATGTGGGCCGGCGCCAACCGCAGCGACGGGACAGTCGGTCCAGCGGCAGACGTGCCGTGCGCCAGGCGAGTCATTGCCGGTTCCGCGTGAATCGTCAAATGACTGCAATGCGCCGTGAACGCGCATCGTTCGCACCCGACCCGGCCGGTGACGCCGCACACGCGGGCGGCGCACCGGCTCACCCCACCAGCACACGCCCGGCGTTCCCCCGTGGTCGTGACCCGCGGGTGGCCCGCATCTTGTCACGCCTGGATGCGGACTGATGAGCGACTGGCAAACCCGTGACGCGTAACTGTTCAGACAGAGGGACATCTTCAACCAATGACGAGATTTGGACGGTCGAGCTGAATCTGCGCCAGCTGCTCCGAAGGGCCATCGGGTCAGTTCGTCACATCGAGTCTGAACAGTTACCGTTACGCGTTACGCGCGTTGCGCGAAGAAAGCGACGAAGGTGAGGATCCCCCCACATGATGCCCCGTGAGTCTCGCTCTCCGCCCCGCGACCACCTCCGTCCCATACCCCGCGGAGCGCCCCCACATCGAGCGTTTGTCATCGGTGGCGTAGCGCACCGGCGGGCGGGCGCCCAACGCGCTCGTGCGTGAGGCCGCGTCGAGCGTCTGTCATCACTGGCATAGCGCACCGGGATGTCGTCACCCGTCCCGTATCCGGCGGAGCGCCGGCGACGCGCGTTTGGTGGTTCAGCCGCCTGAACGCGCTACTCTGCCACGATTCGCACCATACGGAGCGCCGCCGGCGAGCGCCGGCGTGGTTCGATCATGCCCCCCATTCACCAACGCTCGTCCCAATCCCTCTTCCCTCGCGCACCCTCCCCTATAACTCATGACCTACGACCCCCTCAGCGCCTGGTCGAGATCCTCGATCAGATCGTCCGCGTCCTCAATGCCGACCGACAGCCGGATCAGGCCGTCCGTGATGCCGGCCCGCTCGCGGGCATCGGAGCTGACCGTCGAGTGGGTCATCGAGGCGGGATGGGCGATCAGTGTGCGCACATCACCGAGACTGACCGCCAGCGTACACAGTCGCACCGCGTTCATCACCGCCGCGCCCGCCGGCACACCGCCGCGCACCTCGAAGGCGATCATGCCGCCGAACCGGCGCATCTGGCGCGCGGCCACCGCGTGGCGGGGATGGTCGGGCAGTCCAGGATATGACACCCACGCGACCGCCGGGTGTGACGCGAGGAAGGCCGCCACCCGCTCGGCGTTGTCGCAGTGGCGCTCCATCCGCAGGGCGAGCGTGGGGATGCCGCGGTTGATGAGGAAGGCGGTCATCGGACTCATCACCCCACCGAAGTCGCGCAGCACGCGTGTACGGCACCGTGCCATGAGGCCGGCCGGCCCGGCCGCGACCCCGGCAATCGCGTCGCCATGCCCGCCCAGGTACTTGGTCGCGCTGTGGACCACCGCATCGATACCCAGCTCGATGGGACGCTGGAGGTAGGGTGAGGCGAAGGTGTTATCGCAGACCGTGAGGATGGCGCGGGCGCGGGCGAATCCGGCCAGCGCCGCCAGGTCAACGATCTTGAGCGTGGGGTTGCCGGGTGTCTCGGTGTAGATCAGGCGGGTGTTGGGCCGCAGCGCCGCCTCGACCGCGTCGAGGTCGCCCGTGTCGAGGAAGTCGGCCGTGATACCCAGTCGCGGCAACTCCTGGGTGAACAGCGTGTTGGTGGCGCTATAGCAGCCCGAATCGACGAGGCAATGGTCGCCGGCGTGCAGCGCGGCGAGCAGCACCGTGCTGACGGCGGCCATGCCCGAGGCGGCGGAGATGGCGTCGTCCGCGCCTTCCAGCGCCGCGATCTTCGCGTCAAGCTCGGCGACGTTCGGGTTGCTCCAGCGCGTGTACACATGTCCCGGCGCCCGTCCGGAGAACATGTCCGCTCCCTCGCCGGCTGACTCGAACGCGAAGGTCGCCGTTTGGTAGATAGGCGTGGCCACCGCGCGGCTGTGATTTGCCTCGTCACCGGCATGGACCGCGCGAGTGGTAAAGCCGTGACTCTCCGTGGTCATGAGCGCCCCCTTGGTGACGGGTGTTGGGTGTTCGAAGGACCGGCCCGCGGGTGCGCCGTCGGAGGCGCGACCACCGATGTCCCCGGCGTGCTCATCGAGTGTACCGGCGATCGGGAGCAGGGGGGGATGGTCACGCCTTTTTCACCGGGCGGCTCATCGCCGGTCGGAGAGGAGCGCCCCGGCCAGCTCGTGCAGGTCACGGACCTCGTAGTCGGGCTTGGGCACGCCGGCGGGACGCGCGATGCCGCGACGGTTGATCCAGGCGACGTGCATGCCGGCGTGACGCGCGCCAAGCACGTCCGCCGTGGGACTATCACCGACGTACAGGACATCATGGATGTGCTCGCCCAGCAACTCGGCGGCCGCGCGGAAGATGGGGCGGCGCGGCTTATACGAACCAGCGGCCTCGGAAGAGAGCACCAGATCGACCGGCAACTCGTTGGCAGCCAGGGCGGCGCGCAGATGGTCCTCGTCGGCGTTCGAGACGACGGCGAGCTTGTAGTGCTGCCCGAGGGCGCGCAATGCCGGCTCGGCGTCGGGGTAGGCGATGCCGGTGGCGAGCGCTTCGTGGAAGGCATCATAGGCGGCGTGCGGGTCGGACTCGATGCCAAGCTCGCGGAAGGCGTGCTCGAAGTAGCGCGGCCAGCGCTGGCGGAACGCGACGAACGCCGGTTCCGGTCCGCCCGTCGGGTTGTCGGCGTCGCGCCCCCCCTCGGTGGCAATGGCGCGCGACGCCTCCAGCCATCGTTCAAAGAACGCCTTGCCCTCGTGTTCGCGCTCGAACACGCGCAGGATCGCGGAGCAGGCAGCGATGAAGCTGTCGTCGGTGATATCAATGAGCGTGCCGTAGCAGTCAAAGGCGATGGCGTGGATCACATGCATACCCCTGGTCGCGGCGTGAGAGGCCCTACCTAACCCCCCGGCCCCCTTCCCGGCGCGGGAAGGGGGAGACGACCTGATTCTACCGTCTCACGGTGCGCCCCCTTCCCGGCACGGGAAGGGGGAGACGACCACTCCCCTCCCCTCGCAGGGGAGGGGTTGGGGGAGAGGTCACGCTCGCGGACCCGACCGCTACACACCGAATGCGTGGCGGCGTCCCGCACCAGGATAGTCGAATTGCCGTCCCGCCGCCGCGCCCAGCGCGAGCAGCGCACCGGCGTCACCGTCCTCGCCACTGGTCACATCCGCGCCGCGGCGGTGTAGTGCTGCCCGAGGGCGCGCACGAGGCCCTCGACGCTGTCATGCTCGCTGACGACATCGACGCGGAGACCGAGGTCGCGGGCGGTTTGGGCTGTGAGCGGCCCGATGCAGGCGAGAGTGGCGCGGCGTAGTCCGTCAAGCTCACCGCCGAGCATGTTCGCGAGGTTGGTGACGGCGCTCGACGTGACGAAGGTCACGACATCGACCTCGCCCCGACGCAGGCAGCCAAGGCTTTCGCGATTCGGCTGACGGGGGATGGAGGTGACGTACAGCGGCAGCTCCTCCACCTCCGCGCCAAGCTTGCGGAGCGCCGCGAGCATCTCCGGGCGGGTACTTCCCGCCCGTGGCAGAAGGATACGCCGCCGCCCCATCGAGCGGCCGGCAGGGATGCCGGGGTCAAGCAGGCCGGCCTCATCGTCGCGGACGATGTCCGGGCGGATGCCGTGGTGTCCGAGCGACTCGGCCGCCTCACTGCCGATCGCGGCGATCTTGGTCACGCCAAACGCCCGCGCGTCGCGGTCATTGGCGGCCAGGTGGCGGAAGAACAACTCGACCGCGTTTGCCGTGGTGAACAGCGCCCAGCCGTACTGTCCATCGGTGAGCGCGGCGATCACACGTTCGATGATTTCCGGCGCGGTGGTCTCGACGATATCGAGCGCCGGCAGCTCCATCACTTCCGCGCCCTCCGCGCGCAGCGCCCGTCGCAGCGCGCCCGCCTGTTGCCGGCTGCGGGTGACAAGCACCCTCTTACCAAACAACGGCCGGTCGTCGTACCAGCGCATCCGCTCGCGCAGGCGCACCACCTCACCGACCACGGTGATCGCGGGCGGGGTCAGACCGGATTCGGCAACCTTGGCACTGATATCGGCGAGTGTGCCGACGATTGTCTGCTGCTGGCCGTGGGCGGCCCAGCTCACCACTGCCACGGGTGTCGCCGGCGACCGCCCGTGGCGGATCAGCGTCGCGGACAGCCGGTCGAGATGCGCCGTGGCCGACACCAGCACCAGCGTGTCCACCGCCGTCGCCAGCTTTGACCAATCGGGACCGGGGCCGGCGCCGTCCTCATCCTCGTTGCCCCGGAGCACGGCGAACGATGACGCGGTATCGCGGTGCGTCACGGGGATGCCGGCGTAGGCGGGGGCGGCAATCGACGAGGTGACACCGTTGACCACTTCAAAGGGGACGCCGGCGTCGCGCAACGCCTCGGCCTCTTCGCTGCCGAGTCCGAAGACGAACGGATCGCCGCCCATCAGCCGGACAACGCGCTTCCCCTCACGCGCCTTCCGCACCAGCAGCAGGTCAATCTCCTCCTCGGTCATGTCGTGCAGACCCGGCTTGCGTCCGGCGTCAATCACCTCCGCGCCCTCGGCCACATAGTCCATGAACTCCTTCGACACGAGCCGGTCGTAGACGACCACATCCGCCCGTTCCAGCGCGTCGCGCCCTTTGACGGTGATCAGGTCCGGATCGCCCGGTCCCGCGCCCACCAGCCATACCTTGCCGTCCATCCTCTGCTCCCCCTCCTCGCCCGCGGTCCTCTGCCTTTGTTACCATCATGCGTCGCCGGACGCACTCCCGCCAGAGGTGCGTCACGGGGGGGCGAGTCAGAGGTCATGGGTCATAGGACGCGGGCGGGACGCGGGCGCGGGTCAGTGGGTGCAACATGGGTGGCGGAGCGATGGGGACGCCGAGTGGTACGCTGGCGTCTAGGATCGACCTCTCCCCCAGCCCCTCCCCTGCGAGGGGAGGGGAGTTCTTCGTCTCCGCCGGCCCCCGCATTTCCACCCCCGCACGGCTGGCAGGGAGCGGGCCGGTTGAACTGTCTCCCCCTTCCCTTGCAGCCTGTCCCGGCGTGCCGGGGGGAAGGGAGCCGGGGGGTTAGGTGGGCCGGGGGGTTAGGTGGACCAGGGGGTCAGCTGAATCCATCCAACGGAGGTAGGCGATGAACAGCAACGAGGCGGGGCGACTGTCGCCGGCGGCCGAATCGTTTCGGGCGCATTTGCACGGGTTCCACCGCTCGCTGGGGCATGAGGAGCAGCTCCTGCTCCAACAGTTGGTCGAACTGGCGCGGG
>JBBQJF010000269.1:0-7537 GCA_038325665.1 Dehalococcoidia bacterium
ACCGCCGCCACGATCCGGTCGAGATCGTCCCGTGTGAGCGCCGGATGGACCGGCAACGACAGGCACTCGGCCGCGGCCCGCTCCGTCTCGGGCAGCGAGTCGCGGTAGCCCAGGTCGCGGTACAACGGCTGCTGGTGGATCGGCGCCGGGTAGTACACGCCGGTGCTGATGCCGCGTTCGGCGAGCGACCGCGCCAGCCCATCGCGACCCATCGCAAGCGTGGACGGGACACGCACCGTGTACTGGTGATAGACATGGCGGCTGCCGGGCCGGACAAACGGCGTGACCACGCCGCGCAGGCGCGTATCAAAATGAGCGGCGTTGGCCGCGCGCCGCCGGTTCATGTCCTCCAGCCGCGCCATCTGCGCCACGCCGATTGCCGCGTGTACGTCGGTCATGCGGTAGTTGTAGCCAAGCGCCTCGCTCAGGTATCGCTCGCGCTGGCCGTGATGACGCAACATCCGCAGCCGCTCTGCCAGCGCGTCATCGTCGGTCGTGATCATCCCCCCCTCGGCTGAGGCGACGTTCTTGGTGGCATACAGTGAGAAGCAGCCCGTGCCGAACCCGCCCGCCGGCCGGCCATCACACGCGGCCCCCACCGCCTGGGCGGCATCCTCGATCACGGCCAGGTTGTGGCGTCGGGCGATGGCAGTGATCGCGGTCATGTCAGCGGTTTGGCCGTAGAGATGCACCGGCATGATCGCCCTGGTCCGCGGCGTGATCGCGGCGTCGATGGCGGCCGGGTCAATGGTGTAGGTGTCCGGGTCAATGTCCACGAACACCGGCCGCGCGCCGGTGAACAGCGCCGCGTTGCCGGTGGCGACGAACGAGAACGATGCGGTGATCACCTCGTCGCCCGCGCCGATGCCGTGGCCGAGCAGCGCCAGATGGAGGGCGGCGGTGCCCGATGACGTGGCGACGGCGTGTCGCACACCGCACAACTCGGCAAACGCACGTTCCAGCCGTTCCGTCACCGCGCCGGCGGCGAGATGGCCGGATTCGAGCACGGCCAGTACCGCCAGCTTCTCCTCGTCCCCGATGTACGGGGAGGCGATTGGGATGATGTGCACCTAACCCCCCGACCCCCTTCCCTGCAAGAGAAAGGGGAGATACCTAACCCCCAACCCCCTTCCCTGCAAGGGAAGGGGGCTTTACGTGTTCGGATGTTTGGGTTCCTGGCGCTACTCTCGGACCCACTCGCCGGGGCCAGATTAGCCCCCACATTGCGCCTGCCTACCCCGTCGTCACCCCCGTCCCTTGCAGGGAAGGGCGCCGGCGCGTTAATCGATGCCGACCGGCTCGACACGGAACGTCGTCACCCCCTTCCCTGCAAGGGACGGGCGCCGGGGGGGTTAGGTCGCGTGCGCCGCGCACTTTGGCTCCTGTCCGTCGGACGGCTGGGCCGGGGTGGTCGCGATCTCGCCGCAGCGGCAGACGTAGCCGACGATCCGCGCCGGATTGCCGAGCACGAGGGCGAAGTCGGGCACGTCTTTGGTCACGACAGCACCGGAGCCAACCATCGCCCACCGGCCGACGGTCACACCCGGCAGAATCATCGCGCCGCCGCCGATCGCCGCGCCCTCCCTGGCGCGGGTGGGCGAGACGGTCCAATCGGCGACGGTTTTCAGCCGCCCCTCCGGGGTGACGGCGCGGGGACGCTTATCGTTGAGAAAGGCCGCGTGCGGGCCGACGAACACGCCGTCCTCCAGCGTCGCGCCCTCAAAGGCGCTGACACGGTTTTCCAGCTTGCAGCGGTCGCCGATCACCACGCCTTCGCCCACGTACGCGCCCTTGCCGATCACGCACTCGCGCCCGACCCGCGCGTTCTCCCGCACCTGCGCCTCGTTCCAGATCTTGGTGTCCTCGCCGATCGTTGCCTCGGGCGAAACCGAGGCGCTCTTGTGAATGAACACGCTCACGTCGTGAACCCTTTCAGCAGTGCGGCGATTCGCTCCGCGGCCCGGCCGTCGCCGAACACCGGGGGCGGTGTGCCGGCGGGGCGGGGCAACGCCGCCGCCGCGACGATGCGCCGCCGGTCCGCTCCCGTGATCGTATTCCATCCGGCCGCAACCGTCTCGGTCCATTCCGTCTCCTCGCGCAGTGTCACGCATGGCACGGCGAAGAAGTATGCCTCCTTCTGGACACCGCCCGAGTCGGTGAAGATCCGCGCGGCCCCCTGTTCGAGCGCCAGCATGTCGAAATAGCCCAGGGGTTCGACCGGTCGCACGTTCGCGGGCAACCACACCGCGCCCCCGAGCGCCGCCAGCGCCTTGCGCGTGCGGGGATGGACCGGGAAGATCACCGGCTGCCCCAGCCGGCCGAGCGCGTCCATGATCGCCGTCAGGTTCGCCGGATTGTCGGTGTTCGCCGGCCGGTGGACCGTCGTGAGATCGTATCCGCCGGGTCGGATGCCCAAGCGCGCGTGGACATCCGATGTTTGCCGCGCCACGTCCGCCATCGCGCGCACCGCGTCGTACATCACATCGCCGGTGAGGTGGACACCGGCCATGATCCCCTCTGCCGCCAGCAGGCGTACGGCCCTCTCCGTGGGGCACAGCAACAACGAGGCAACATGGTCGGTCACGATCCGGTTGATCTCCTCGGGCATGGCGCGATTGAAGCCGCGCAGACCGGCCTCGACATGCGCCACGGGGATACGCATTTTCGCCGCCGCCAGCGCCGCGGCCAGAGTCGAGTTCGTGTCGCCATAGACGAGCACCAGATCCGGACGCTCGCGTTCGAGCACCTCGTCGAGCGCGATCAGCATGCGTCCGGTCATTCGCCCATGACTGTCGGAGCCGGCGCCGAGGTGGTAGTCGGGTGGACATAGCTCCAATTCGCGGAAGAATACGTCCGACATCATCGCGTCGTAGTGCTGCCCGGTGTGGACCAGCACCTCGCGCACGCATCCGGCCAGCGCGCGACTGACCGGCGCGGCCTTGATGAACTGCGGGCGTGCGCCCACGACGGTGAGGATCGTCTCAGTCATACGAATGTCCGCGGTGGGGCCGATGATAGCGGCCGCTCGATAACGGTCTCCAGAGGCGGCGGCTGCAATCGAGCGCGCACGGAGGCGGTAATGGCATGGTTCAGCACCAGATGGATATCCTCGACCGGGCCGTAGTCGTTGCCCTCGACCACCACGACGTGATCGACCAGTCCGGCCAGCCGCCCGCCTCCGAATCCGCACAGCCCGATCGTGACGGCGCCCTGGCCGCGCGCTTCCTCCACCGCCCGCAGAATGTTGGGGGAGTTGCCGCTTGCCGAGATCGCGACCAGGACATCACCGGCCCGCACGAGGTTGCGCACCGGCTCCGCGAAGATGCGGGAGAAATCGAGATCGTTGCCCCACGCCGTCATGATCGCCGCGCTGTCGGTGAGCGAATGGGTGCGGAGGCCCGTGACATGTCCGCCCGGCGCGCCCTTGGACAGGTCGGCCGCCATGTGGGATGCCGTTGAGGCGCTGCCGCCGTTGCCGCAGAGGAAGATCGTGCCCCCACCCACATGGGTCGCGAGCAACGCCTCCACCACGGGTGCGATTGCCGCCGGATCGAGCGCGCGTAACGCCGCGGCCACCCGGTCGAAGTACCCACCGAGCGACGCGACGATGTTGCTCACGCGCTGTTCGCTTTCGTGATGCAGGCTGACGCGGATTGCTCATCCCGCGCGTGAGGCTCCGGCACGGTTGCCGGCCGGCACGCGCCCCCGGAGGCGGTGAGGTCGTTGACGATCGTGCGCGCTCCGCACTCCTCAAACCGGAACTCCATCCGGTACAGCCCCTCATCTTCCATCGTCTCGATCACCGCGTCGCGGGCCGTGTCCTCGCAATACAGCATGAGGAATCCACCGCCGCCGGCGCCGGTAATCTTGCCGCCGCGCGCACCACGGTCACGGGCCAGGGCATACCATCGGTCGATGCGGTCGGTGGTGATGCCCGGCGCCAACTGTCGCTTCTCCATCCAGGAGTGGTGGAGGAGATCTCCGGCACGGTCGAGGTCGCCACATTCAAGAGCGGCGCGCATCTCGCTCGCGTGAGTGCGAATCACATGGAGTGAGCGCAGCGTCGCGGGATCGCGCTCGGTTCGCCGCCGCTGCTCGCCGAGGATGGCCGATGCCTGGCGCGACGCGCCGGTGAAGAACAGCAACACGTTGTGTTCGAGTCCGCGGCGGGTATCGGCGGCGATCGCCAGCGGCTCCACCCGTACGCCGTCCGGGGTGAAGGTGAAGACGTTCAGGCCGCCGAACGCGGCAGCGTACTGATCCTGCTTGCCGATCGGCGCGCCGAGCTGGTCGATCTCGATCTGGCAGGCCAGCTCGGCCAGCGCCGCGCGACCGAGCGACCGGTCGGTGAGGGTTGCGAGCGCCGTGATCAACGCCACCGCCATCGCACTGGATGAGCCGAGGCCGGTGCCCGGCGGGACCTCCGAGGTGAGGAACAGATGATACCCGCGGTTGACGCCGAACTGCTCGAGCACGGCGCGCGGCAACACCGTATCTCCGTCCCACCGGGGCGGCTGTCCGGCGCGATGGCGGTAGAGCGTGCGCGCATACGAGGAAGCAATCTGTATATCCGGGCCGGCGGTAGGTGTCACGACCACGCGGACATACTTGTCGAGCGTGGCGCTCACGACCATGCCGGGATGATTCTGATAGTATGCTTCCAAGTCGGTGCCGCCACCCGCGAGACTCAGCCGTACCGGGGCACGAACTATCAGCACATGTTCACCCACGGCGCCCGCTCCGTTGCCTCAATAACCGTCGGTCGCGGTGCGCGCTAGAGCTCTGGTCCGCTGCCCGCGCGGCTGCCGTCATACTGCTCGTCGGGGCGCATCGTCAGCCTGTTCAGCACCACGCCCCACGCGTTCGCCCGCGCATGCGTCAGCACACCGGCGCACCGCGTGAGCGCCCCGGCCCGCGTCCGGCCCGCCTCTGCCACCAGAATCACCCCGTTGAGCCGGCCGGCCAGCACGGACGCATCGGCAACATCCAGCAGCGGCGGGCTGTCGAACAGCACCACGTCCGCCCGCTCGCTGAGCAGGTCCACGACCCGGGTCATGCTCACCGATGACAGGAGTTCCACCGGATTGGGCGGCGGTGGGCCGCTGGGTAACAACAGCAGGTTCGCGGTTGCCGGCCGGCCACCGGATCGATCACCATGTTGGTCATCCTGCTGGGCACGCGGGGCCGGCGCGACCGACCGCAACGATCGCGTGATTGAACTGTCGTCCAGCGATTCCGCCATGCCGATCAGTGTCGAGAGTCCGGTCGTGTTCGGCGCGTCGAACAGATGGTGCAACGAGGGGTCGCGCATATCGGCATCGACCAAGATCACCCGCCGCCCTGTCTGCGCCACGATCAGCGCCAGGTTGGCGGCGGTCGTACTCTTGCCCTCACCGGAACCGGCGCTGGTGATCAGTATGGTCCGGGTCGGTTGATCGAGGGGAATAAATTCGAGGTTCGTGCGCACCATCCGGTATGCCTCGACGATAGGCGAGCGGCTGTCGAGACTGGTGATCAGACGCCGCGGTCCGCGCCGGCCGGCGGCCATACCGTGTCGCGGCGTGAACCGAGTGATCGCTCCCAACATCGCCACACCGGTTGTGCGATAGACATCGGCGGCGTTCTTGACCGTGTCGTCGAGGTATTCGATGGTCGCGACGACCCCCACGGCCACCAGCAACCCGGCCATCCCCGCGAGCAGCGCGCTCAGCCTGGGTCGGGGTGCGACCGGGCGCGATGGCGCGATCGCCGGCTCGACCAGCCTGACACTGTTGACGCTCTTGGCAGCGCCGATATGGAGATCCTGGAGCTGTCGCTGGAGGCTGAACAGATTCGAGCGCAACGATTCCAACCGGGACGACGTCTGAGCGATCCCCTGTTGACGCTGGTCCTCGGATACGCCCAGTGGTCGCGCGTTCAGTCGCGATAGCTCGGCGGCCCCCTGGTCGATCGCTGTTTGAACCGCGATGACCTGGCTCTGAACCTCCTGCTCCTGGCTGCCCTGCCGCGCGCCCTGCACATCACGGATCTGCTCGCCGAAGACCCTCGCCGTCTCATTGGCGGCCGTCGCGGCGAACCGTGGATCGGTGTGGCGCGCCGTAATGGTGATCAGTTGTGTGTCGCGGACGACTCCCGCGGTGACGGCGCCGCGGAGCGCGCTGGGGGCAACGTTGAGGTTGCCGGCGACCTGCTCCAGCACCGGGCGGCTGTGCACGAGGTTCGCGTATGTTTTCGAGAGCTGTTGATTGGCGAGCACATCCTGATACGCGGCGCCGCCTGCACCCTGGGCCTGGTTCACGAGCACGGTCGCCGTGGCCTCGTATCGCGTGGTCTGGCCGCGCGCCACTCCGTAGGCCACGACGCCCGCCACCGCCGCGCCCGCCATCAACAGCCATGCCCAGCGCCGGAGGATAGCAATTGAGCGACGGAGTTCCATCGGTTACGGCTCCAGTCGCCGCGGTTTGTCGGCAGGCGCCGGCAGCCACGGCATCACGGGCCACCGTGCTCGGCTGGCGCATATAATGCCCGAAGCGACACTGAATTGCAACCTTTACATGAGACACCATACAGAGGACTGCAATGATCGATTCGCGCGGGTCGCGGGCGGCTCAGCGGACGGCCGCTTCCTGGCCGGCCGGTGCGGTGCCCCGATGGGCATGCGCGGGAGTGCACACGCCGTTCGGAGGGTGGCGACCCGTGCGGCAGGTCCGGCGGGAAGGGGTGGGGTCATGGCCTGCATAGCTGCCGGCCGGTCCGTGTGTTGCGGCCCTCCGATCCGCTTTGGCGCCCTTCCCTTTCCGCCTCACGTACCGTTCTCCGTCGCACCCCGTCGCCCATCTTGTTGACTTTCCGGCGAAATCGCGCCTACACTAAGACGTGTCAGCGCGCGCAAAATGCGCGCGCTATGATCTGTTCGGGAGTATTCGCTGCCCGAGTGGCGCAACGGTAGCGCAGCCGATTTGTAATCGGCAGGTTAGTGGGTTCGAATCCCCTCTCGGGCTCCGGGGCCGGTTTCCGGCGGCGGGCGGTGAGAGGTACAATCGGGGCCGGTCGTGTCCCGCCTCATGCCTCTTCCAGGCCGCGTACTCACGGTGGGATGGCCGAGCGGTTAATGGCAGCAGACTGTAAATCTGCCGTGCTGACGCACTACGCAGGTTCGAATCCTGCTCCCACCACCTCCCCAGGGTCGCGGATCGTGGGGAGATGCAGCTCCGCGGTTCTCGGTCGGTGGTTCTTCCCCGCCCTCGTAGCTCAGTCGGTAGAGCGCGTTCTTGGTAAGAACGAGGTCTCCGGTTCGAATCCGGACGAGGGCTCCCACACTAGTGCGTATCGCGTCCCGCGTGAGCAGTGTGGTTCATTTCGCGACGCGGGACGCACGACGCGATTCGGTTCAGGCCGCGGGGGAACAGACGATGGCGAAGAAGAAGTTTGAGCGGACGAAGCCGCATGTGAACGTGGGCACGATTGGGCATGTGGACCACGGCAAGACGACGCTGACGGCGGCGATCACCAAGGTGCTGGCGCTCAAAGGCGAGGC
>JBBQJF010000270.1:0-7526 GCA_038325665.1 Dehalococcoidia bacterium
CGATACTACGAGCGGAGTGGGAGACGGGATCGCGATGAAGAACCTATCCGAGCTATTCGCCGCGCTTCGCCAGCCGCAGCACGGCCGCGACGACGCGCTGATCGTGGCTGAGACATGCCTCTCATGTAGCGCCGACCTCCGCCTGTCCGAGACGTACCGGCGTGTACGAGTGTGTCACGATTGCCGCTTCCATTACACGATCGGCGCACGCGAGCGGGTCGACACTCTCGCTGATCCCGGCAGTTTCCGCGAGAGCAACCGCTCTTTGATTTCGATTGACCCAATCGCCTTTGCCAAGACGTATAAGCGTCGGTTGTTCGACGAGGAGCACCGCACGGGGCTGGCAGATGCGATCGTCACGGGCGTGGCAAAGATGAATGGCCGGTCCGTCGTGCTGGCCGTGATCGACTTTCGCTTCCTCGGCGGCACGATCGGGTCGGTGGTGGGCGAGAAACTGACCCTCGCGATGGAGACCGCCGCCCGCCGTCGCATGCCTCTACTGACAATCATTGCTAGTGGCGGCGCGCGCATGCAGGAAGGCCCCCTCTCGCTGATGCAGATGGCGAAGGTCGCGCTGGCGCGCCAGCGCTTGGCGGCGGCGCGAACCCCATTCTTGTGCGTCCTCACCAATCCCACGCTGGGCGCGGCATACACCGGCATCGGGGCGCAGGCTGATTTCGCCATCGGTGAGCCGGGGGCGGTGATCGGATACGCGGCGACGCCGGGAGGCGGCGATGATCAACAAACCGCCGAGGATCTGCTCCGCGCGGGTCTGCTCGATGAGGTGGTAGACCGCGAACAATTGCGCGAGTTGGTCATACATGTGCTCGACGTACTGACCGCCCGCATCACCGTCGCCCCGGAGGACAACCACACTCCAACCCAGCCGAAGCATGAGCACGGCGCCGCGTGGAATAATGTGCAACTCGCGCGCCAGGCGGGGCGGCCCACGGCGCTCGACTATATTGGCCGGATGGCATCGACGTACGTTGAGCTGCGTGGCGACCGCGCCGGCGTTGACGACAAGGCCGTGACGTGCGGAATCGCTCTGATCGCCGGCGAGGCGGTCGTGATTGTCGGACAGCAGCGGATTCGCCCGACCATCGGGATCGCCGTCAGCGATGCATTGCTCGGTCCGGCAGGATTCCGAAAGGCGGCACGGGCCTTCCGACTCGCGGGGCGGTTTGGGCTGCCGGTGGTCACGTTGATCGATACGACCGGCGCCGATCCCCGCGCGCAGGCAACGGCCGCCGGCCTCGGTCCGGCGATGGCCGACTGCGTGACGGCGCTGGCCGAGGCGCCCGTGCCGACGGTGGCGGCGGTGATAGGGCAGGGCGGCAGTGAGGCCGGTGCGGCACTGGGAGTCGCCGATCGGGTGCTGATGCTCGAACACGCCATCTACACCGTGGTGTCGCCGGAGCGCGCGGCGCTGCTGATGCACCGGGACATCTCGCGCGCCGGCGAGGTCGCTGACGCGCTGCATCTCACCGCGGATTCATGCCGTGAGCTACGGGTCGTCGATACCGTCGTCCCTGAGCCGGAAGGCGGCGCCCACACCGATCACGAGGCTGCCGCCCGAAACCTGCGCGCCGCGCTGCTCCGCGCACTCTCCGAGACGCAGGGGATACCGGTCAAGCGTTTGCAGCGTGAGCGCTATCGCCGCTATCGCGAGATCGGCGAGTACAGCGGCTACATCGGCACGACGCTCGCCCACGAGGTGTCCGAGCTACGTACGGCTATCGCCCGTAAGGCCGGCGCCGCCGCCTCACGCATTCGCCACCCGCGGGCCGGCCGGCTGCAACTCACCGACGAGCCGGATGGGTTTGTGATTCCGTAAATTGCTGTACGTTCAGCCGGCTGACGACGTGTGAAGCTATGAGCAAGAGAAACGACCATAGCTGTCGAACCACTACCCGTGAAGGTCATTCCGGGAAGCGAACCAGATAGGCTGCCGGAAAAAGGCGCACCGCGGCCCGTGCTACTTCAGCGGCTGGGGGTCGTGTACCGAGCCGTCGAGGAGGAAGCGACGAAAAATCGGGAGGAGTACGATCCGGAGAAGGTTCGACAAGTCGTCTCGGAGATGGCAGGAACTCTAAGCCGGTCAAGGCCGAGGAGATGATCGCGAACATCTACCGCTGGCGCGAGGAGAGGTCACGACAGGCGAAGCGGTCCTACAGTTGGTTCGATAAGTACCCCCCGACTTGGAGTGGGGATGTCGATGGCTGACAGCAGCTATCCAGACTGGGTAGTCGAAGCGCTTGGCGGCAACGCGAGCGCCACCCAAACCATTGCGAGAGTCGCTCGTGAGATCATTGGCGTGAGCGTTGCCACGATAGAGGAGATTTACGAGGACGCCTTCAACTCCGCAAATCGATCAGCACATCTCGACAGGTTCCAGCGGTACGTGAACCCATTTCGGCGCTTCGACGTCGACGAGCCGGTCATTGAGCGCTTCGACGAGGTCCGCGCTTACCTTCGACGGCACGGCGAGATGATATCCGATTTCGACATCACTCTCGGTGCAACGGCTCTGCGCCACGGCCCGACGGTTCTCACCTGTAACGCGCGGCATTTGCCGCGTATCCCCGAAGTCGTGGTCTACGAACGTCGATAGGCGGACACGCACACCACCCCGCGCAGTGCCCAAACGCTGTCCCAATTCAGGTACCCGAGAGCCGCGCGGATTCGGCGCGGCTTGAGAGCAGGCGTGAGTTATCGCACCCTATGGTCCATACCGCTTGCGCGTGCGGTTGCGGCGGTTGGTCGTCTCGGCGTGGACGAGCGGGCGTTGCTCCTCGTCGCGCTCTTGGCGCTTGCGCTGGATGATCATATCGGCGAGATGGACCAACCCTTCCTCATCGTCGCCGAGTAGCTCCCGCCGCAGATCGACGATCTGATCGCGCAGCAGGGCTGCCTTCTCGAACTCGAGGTTCTTGGCGGCGGCCTTCATCTGCGACTCAAGCTCCTTGACCAGCCGCGCCAGTTCCTCGCGCGGCACACCTGAGCCGGTGTTGTACTCGACGCGGTTCTCGGCGACGCGGCGCATGCTCTCGTTGATGTCCTTGATCGCCTTGCGAATACCCTCGGGGGTGATGCCGTGATCCTCGTTGTACGCCTGCTGAATCGCGCGCCGGCGGTACGTCTCATCGATCGCCCGCTGCATCGAGTCGGTGATGCGGTCGGCGTACATGATCACGCGGCCGTTGACGTGGCGGGCGGCACGGCCAATCGTCTGAATCAGTGACTGTTGGGAGCGCAAGAACCCTTCCTTGTCGGCGTCCAGGATCGCGATCAGGCTGACCTCCGGCAGATCCAGCCCCTCGCGCAGCAAATTGATGCCGACGATCACGTCGTAGATGCCGAGACGCAGGTCACGGAGAATGTCGATGCGTTCGAGCGTGTTGACCTCGGAATGGAGATAGTGGGTTTTGACGCCCATCTCCTGCAGGTAATCGGCGAGATCCTCGGCCATCTTCTTGGTCAGGGTTGTGACCAGCACCCGCTCGCCGCGCTCGGTGCGCGCCTGGACTTCATCGAGCAGGTCATCGATCTGGTTGCGAGTCGGCTTGACCTCGATCATCGGGTCGAGCAGACCAGTGGGCCGGATCACCTGCTCGGCGACACGACCTGACTCGATGATCCGCTCGCGGAACGAGGCGCCGTGCCCGCGGGCGAGGCCGTCGTCGGACATCGAGGGCGCGAGCAGCCGCATTGCCGCCGCCCCCACGCCCGCACCCTCCTCGACCGGCTCCTGCACCGCCACCCGGCCGCTCATCTGCAGCTCGTACGCGGTGGGAGTGGCCGACACATAAACGACCTGCTTGATATGCGCATCGAACTCGGTGAAGTTGAGCGGTCGATTGTCGAGCGCGGACGGCAACCGGAAGCCGTAATCGACCAGCGTTTGCTTGCGACTCATGTCGCCGCCGAACATGCCGCGCACCTGGGGGATGCTGATGTGCGACTCGTCGATGAACAGCAGCCAGTCGTCGGGCAGGTAGTCGAGCAGCGTCCATGGCGTGCTGCCGGGGGCGCGGCGCGCGAGATGGCGCGAATAATTCTCGACGCCGGAACAGTACCCGAATTCGCGCAATGATTCGAGGTCGTAGCGGGTGCGCTCCTCGAGGCGCGCGGCCTCAAGGATCTTGTCCTGTGACTTAAGTTCGACCAACCGCTCCTCAAGCTCCTGTTCGATGTCGGCGATCGCCGCCTGCATCTTGTCCTGTGACGTGACGAAGTGCTTGGCCGGGTAGATGTCCACCCGGTCCTTCTCCGCCAGCACCTCACCGGTGAGCGGGTCCATCTCGACGATGCGTTCGATTTGATCGCCCCAGAAGTCGATCCGCACCGCCAGTTCGTCGTACGCCGGGTGGATCGTCAGGCTGTCGCCCCGCAGCCGGAACTTGCCGCGCACGAGGTTCATGTCGTTGCGCTCGTACTGCATGTCCACGAGCCGCCGCGCCGCCTTGACGCGGGTCATCGACCCGCCCTTCTCAAAGGCCAGCACGAAGCTCTGGTACTCTTCTGGCTCACCGAGACCGTAGATGCACGACACCGACGCGACGATCAACACATCGCGACGCTCGAACAGCGCACGGGTGGCGGCGTGGCGCAGCTTGTCGATCTCGTCGTTAATGTCGGAGTCCTTGGCGATGTACGTGTCGGTGCGCGGGACATACGCCTCGGGCTGGAAGTAGTCGTAGTAGGAGACGAAGTACTCGACCGCGTTCTCGGGGAAGAACTCGCGGAACTCCGCGCAGAGCTGCGCGGCGAGCGTCTTATTGTGGGCGAGTATCAGCGTCGGACGCTGCACGCGTTCGACCACCGAGGCCATCGTGAATGTCTTGCCGGTGCCGGTTGCGCCGAGCAGTGTCTGCTGCCGGTGGCCCTCGTTCAGCCAGCCGGTGAGTTGGTCGATCGCTTTGGGTTGGTCGCCGGTCGCCTTAAATGGCGACACGAGCTTGAAGTCGGGCATGAGTCTTTCCCTTCGCCCCCTACCATCGCCATATGACCCGCGGGACGCGGTTGCCGGCAGCGCCGCCTAACCGTGGATCTGCCGCGAATGACGATCATGGCGGGGGGGGGCGGATATCCTCCCGTCATTGTACCGCGCCGGGTGTCAGCTCTGTGTCAGTAGTGGAGACGGGCTGCTCGCGACGGGTGGATCTACCCCTGCCCCAGACCCGCCGCCGCGAGGGGAAGGGTGTCGACCTCTCCCGGTCCCTCGCGGCGTCGCCCCGCCCCGGGCGGTAGACGCCGGTCGGGGGTCCGGCGCTCCCCCGCCGCCCGCGCGACACCATGCGCGGCGCGTTTGATTGTTTGCAAAACGCCGCTCATGGCGACGTGGATTTGGGACGCGGGCGCCGGCAACGTGCGGCGAGTCTGGCCGGCCGCGGTGCGTTTGATTGACTGTCTTGATTGTTTGTCGCGGCGGGAATTTTGGAGGACGGCGCACATGTTCGAAGGGGTGTCGTCGCGGCCCGCGGCGACCCGGCCACCTGCGCGTCGCTCGGGATTCGTACCTTGAGGCTACGAGAGCACGGGTTGACCAGGCAAGCGGATCGCGTCTCTGCTGCCACTCGTGGGAGCGAATCAGGGGCACGGAGCCGGAAGAATCTGGCGGACAGCGATTCGCAGACAGGGCAATACGTCGCCGCCATCAATCTCAGTACTATCGATCAGCGTCTGCCCCGCGCCATCGAGCGTGAGTACAGTGACGGTGCGGGCGTTGGGGTCGATGTCCCACACCATGCGGACGCCGTGCGCGAGATAGAACGCGATCTTGCGCTCGCGTGCGCCGGGGCGATCATCGGGCGAGCGGATCTCGACGGCAAGGTCCGGAGCGCCCTCGAAGGTGCGATTGCCGAAGAACCCGCGAGCCGTCGCATTGAGCACCACCACATAGTCGGCCACATACGCGCGCCGGCGACCGGGACTGCCGATCAGACAGCGAATCTCACTGCCGCCATCGCCATCCGGGCGGAGGTCGAAGTAGGCGGTAAACACGACGCTCAGCAGCCGCTGGATGATTCCGTGCCAAATGCTCGGCGCCGGCTTGCGCGTGACCTCCCCGTCCTCAAAATCCCTGGCCGGCTTCGCGTCAGGCAGCCGCAGAAATCTCGCGGGTGTGAGCGCCCGTCGTGCCGTGTTCGCCATCGCCCCTGCTCCCAGATGTACGCGCCGCTACCGGCGCGACCCCAGCCGTTGGAGCGCGTGCAGGATCGTCTCCTCCGCGGTCAACTCGGATTCGGTGGGAAGCGCTGCCACCGCGCCTTCAGCCTCGACTTGGGAGAAGCCGAGATCGCGCAGACCGGCCAGCGCCAATTCACGGGCGCTGGCCGGGTACGCGACACCGACATCGACCGGCGCGACGGCGCCCGCCGGTCGAGGAGTCATCCCCGTGATCTTGCCCTTGAGATCGAGCACGATTCGCTGGGCGGTCTTCTGGCCGATGCCGGGCACGCGGGCCAGCGCGCGGAAGTCCTCGGCCTCGATCATCGCCGCCAGCCTTTCCACCGGCGCGGCCGACAGGGCGGCGAGCGCGACCTTTGGTCCCACACCGGTAACGGTCAAGAGCTGGTTGAACAACCCGCGCTCGTCACGCGTCGCGAACCCGTACAGCGTCCACGCGTCCTCCCGTACCTGGAGGTGCGTATACAGCATAGCCTCGGCGCCGGACTCGGGCATCGCCGCGGCCGTGGCGGACGCGACGAGCAGACGATATCCGAGTGGTCCGGTGTCGATCACCACCGAGTCCACCGCCCGCTCCACGACCCGGCCACGGACAAAGTCAATCGTGCTCATGCAGCCGCATCCTACCAGGAGGGCGAAGCGTCGCGATACCGCCGGTCGCGGGGCTGACTCTCAGAACCTTGTATCACGGTGTGTTCAGCGGCCGTTGTCATAGGCGACTGGGACAACCAAGCCCCGCCGGCTCGCAAGGGCCTCAGCGTGTTGAAAAAAGGCCGAACTCGACCCAACCACCCAGTTTTGACCGTGCGGCGGGCTGCGGCTCGAATCTGAGCGGAACCTCGGTATCCCAGCTTGGGACACCGGTAACCGCCGCAGGGGAGTTTTTCAACAGGCTGGCCTCTCTGTGAGATAGGGCAAGGCAGAGGTGGACTTTCCTAGGCGAGACGGAGGGCGTGGCGCCCGTCAGCTTTCATTTCCTTGTCGCGGTTGGAAACGGTCAAGTGGTGGACATCCTTTCACGTTCCGGTGAGGTTCCCGCCGAATATCGGGGCGGTGGCCGGCGGCGCGTGGGTCCGAGATGGTGAGGGCGTGGGTAGCGCGGACGGGCAGCGACGGCGAGCTGGGGCCTCATGGAGTCGCGGGCAGGCGATTCCCTCGTGGAATTGCGGTGTCCGTCACTTGCGCTCACCGAGCGCCCTGCTAGAATCCGCACGCGGGAACGTTCCTGGCTCCTGTGCCAGGTGAGGAGAGGCATCATGCGCGGAGTCGGATTGATCGAATTCGGTGGACCAGAGGTGCTGCGCGTGGTCGAACTGCCTGACGTCCACGCGGGT
>JBBQJF010000271.1:0-7515 GCA_038325665.1 Dehalococcoidia bacterium
GTCAGGGCTCTTGCGGCCCTCTGTTGCCAGGATCGACAAACTGGCGACGATCGAGAAGCGGCTGGTAGAACGCACATTAGGGTCGCTGGGTGCACACGATTGGACCGAGGTGCGCCAGTGGGTGCGGCGGTTGTGGGCGGCGTTCTGACGGTCCGCTTTGCGGTACTCGCCGGGCGAAGCTAAACCGTGCGCCTTACCCCAGGCCGTGCGGAGCGAACGACTCCCGCTCGGTCCCGCCAGGGCGGCGGGCGCCGTGGCGCCCACGGCCCCCGCCATACCAACGAGGTGCGGTCGACGCCCCCTCAGGCCGGGGCCGTCGCCACGCTCGGCGGAGCGGGCCGGCGCGGGCGGATGTTGAAGGCCAGCGCCGCCGCCAGCAGACCGAGCATCCCCGACAGGTAGATCGCCAGTGAATAGTCGCCGGTGAAGTCGTGGATCGCGCCGGCGAAGTAGGCGGCGACCGCTCCGCCGGCCATATGCGCGAACATGATCCAGCCGAAAATCGTGCCGACCGAGCGACGGCCGAAGCGGTCGGCGGTCAGTATCACGGTCGGCGGTACGGTGGCGATGTAGTCGAATCCGTAGACGATCGCGAAGATCGACAGCAAGGGCATGGTGGTCATAAGCGGCAGTACCAAAAGCGACAACGCCCGGAACAGGTAATACACGGCGAGTAGCTTGCGCGGTGAGTAGCGGTCGCACAGCCAGCCCGACGAGATTGTGCCGACGACGTTCATGCCGCCGATGATGCTAAGGATGCCCGCCGCCTGTGTCTCGGTGAAACCGTGCTCCGTCGCATGCGGGATGAAGTGCGTGCCGATCAGTCCCATGGTCGTGAAGCCGCAGATGGCGAAGGTGGTTGACAGCAACCAGAAGTCGCCGGTGCGCAGCGCTTGCTTCATGGGCGTCACGCGCGTGTCCGCCACCACTGCCTTACCCGCGTCGCCCGCGCCGTACGGCTCTAGCCCCACGTCCCGTGGACGGCTGCGTAGCAGGAGCAACGCTGCCGGCAGGATGATCGCCGATAGGATCACCGCCAGTGTCGCCAGCGCTGTCTGCCATCCCCATTGACGTGTGACCCACACCAGCAGCGGAAGGAAGAGCAATTGACCCGCGCTCGACGCGCCTCCGAGGATGCCGGTGACGAGGCCGCGCCGCGAGTCGAACCATATGTTCGCGACGGTCGCGCCCATCACGGCGGCCACGCCGCCGGTGCCAATGCCGACGACGACGCCCCATAGCAGATGTAACTGCCACAGGCGCGCGATCAGCGTCGTCATCGCGACACCGGCCGCCGAGAGCGCGAGGAAGCCGATTGCCGTGCCGCGAATGCCGAACCGGTCGATCAGCCGGCCGGAGAGCGGCGCGCCCAGGCCGTACATCAGCAGCGACAGCGACAGCGCCAGGGACAGTTCGCCCCGGCCCCAGCCGAATTCTGCCTCGAGCGGGCGAATCAGCACGCCCGGCGCGGAGCGCACACCGGCGGCGGTCAAGATCGTGAAGAAGGTGATCGCGACGACCACCCAGCCATAGTGGAGATCACGCCGCGCCGCCCACGCGACCGGGCTGAGGCGGGATGTCGCGGCCGCGCGTCCCCCGCGGGGAGCGACGTCCACGGTGCGCGTACCGGTGCGTCCCATCAGTGGCTCCTGGGGTGGGGTCCGGCACGACGGCCGGCGCCGGTCGCACTTGCGCGACGATGAGGGTTGGACCCCACGGCGAGAGATGCCGGCCGGATGAACCGTGTCACATGATTGATTACTCGCCCACGCTCTGGGCGTGTCGCGGCCGCGCGTGGCAGCCGAGTCAGACTCGCCCACGCGGCTGTGGTGGAGAAAATGCTATCCAGAAGATAGTCCTTTGTCAAGACCGATGACACGTCTCGAATCCGTGTGCGGAGAGGCGATTCGCTCACTCGCGGCCCTGCTGCTCGCTCACAAAGCGGTTTCGCAACGTGCCCACCCGCTCGATCTCGACCTCGTAGATGTCGTCGGGTTTGAGGAAGCGGGGCGGCGTGCGGCCCATGCCAACCCCGGCGGGGGTGCCGGTCAGCACCACATCGCCCGGTTCAAGTGTCATGATCGAGGTGAGGAACGCGATCAGATCGGGGACGGAGTAGATCAGGTCGCTCGTTCGGGAGTCCTGGGCCAGCTCACCGTTGAGCCGCCCACGAATCGCGAGGTCGGGTGTGGCGCCCAATTCATCCACGGTCACGATCCACGGCCCCAGCGGGCAGGAGCCGTCGAAGGTCTTGCCTGCCGCCCATTGACCGGTTTTCATCTGGAAGTCGCGGGCCGATACGTCGTTCGCGGCACAAAAGCCGAGCAGGACGTTCGCCGCCGCCGTCTCGGTGGCGGCCACGTTCCGACAACGGCGGCCAATCACGAACGCTAGCTCCGCCTCGTAGTCGACCGAGTCCGACGCGGCAGGCATGGGCACGTCCGCGTACGGTCCGACCAGCGTGTTGTCCCACTTGGGGAAGAGGGGCGGCGCCGGCGGGGGCGGCATGCCGGCCTCGGCGGCGTGTGCGCGGTAATTCAGGCCGATGCCGATCACCTTGCGCGGCCGCCCGACGGGCGCCAACAATGCTGCCAGGTCCAGCACGCCGAGCGACCTCCCACGACTGATCCGCCCGCTGTCACCACGCGTTGCCTCAAGCAACTGCGGCAGGTCGTCGAACTCCTGCCCTTCGACCTCAATCGCGGTGAGCGTGTCATTGTCCACGACGCCCATCCGCGGCCCTGATTCGGTCCGTACTCGCGCGACTTTCACGGCGACCCCCCTTTGTGTCATGGCGGAGACGGGCGACCTCGCGCCGGCCGCGCTCATCATCATGCCGCGGTCGCGCACAACCCGCCACCCGGCCTACCGGTGGCAACGAAATGAGGAGCGTCCCGCGGGACGCTCCTCATGAGCAACCGTACCAAGATTAGGACGGGAATAGGTGAACCTACCGCCGGTGGCAGAGCGGCCGCAACCGGCTGGTTGGCGCCCGGCCAAACACCTCCGCCACTCGGTGACTCGATTACCGCTGCGCCGGACGGTAGCCCGCCTCGCGTGCCGCCTCTTCCGTTTCGAACACCATGTCAGGCTCGACCCGGTCGTAGTTGGCCTGGCCCGGCGTATGGTAGATCTTCTGGCCGTCGCGGCTGGTATTGGCCTTGATCGCCGTGGATTCGGCCTCCGCTTGGGCGGGGGAATCGGCCGTCCGCGCCGCGTCCCGCGTCTGCTCCCGGGCGGGCGCGGGCTTCACGTCCGGCGCTGGGGGCGTGGCGGCCCGCGCGATGTCACGGCTCTGGCCGGCCCCATTTTGGGCGGTCTCGCGTATCTGGGTCGAGGCCGTCTCCGCCACGTCCCGCGCCTGCTCGACCACACGGTCCGCCGCCTGACGCGCGGACTCGGCAGCCGAGCGGGTCGCCTCGACGGTCGCGGTCTGCGCCTCGCGCACATCGCTCGCGACCCGGCGGGCCGCCCGCGCTTGGGTGTCGAGCACGTCGCGCGCCGTCTCGACGGTTTGCTCGGTCGCCTCGCTGACGGCCTGATTGACGCCGAGCGCCGCATCGAGCAACGTCCGCGCCACCCGGCGCCGCGTTTCGATCAGGTTCATGTATCGCGCTTGCAGGTCCGCGGGCGAACCGGCCCCAACCAGCCAGAAGGGCGCCCGCAGCCACTCCATCGCCACCCCGGTGTGCGCCGCCGCCAGTTCGCGTGTACCCTCGGCGAGGCGGTTGCAGGTGTCGCGCCACGCCGCGAACTGGCCGGTCGGGCCGCGGCCACCCTGACCCAGCAGGCCATTCGTCCATTCTGACCACTGCTGCCACTGCCGGCCGTAGCTCGCCATCACCGTTTCGACGCCATCGGCCACGGCTCGGCCCGTCTGTGCGGCCGCATCCGCGGCCTGTTGTGTCTGAGTCGTCATGGGTGAGATCCTCCTGGTGCAATCCCGCGATACCGGGGATACGCGCTTGCCTTCTATCTATGTGCATTCTACACGTATATGGACGCCAGGGCACCCCTGCCGCGGCCTGGGCGGGCGGTTCGCCAGGAATTTGTGATGATTAGCACAAGCGCTCAACACGCGGCTCGACCCGTTTGCTCCCCGCGCGGTCGCGTGTGGTGCGGGATGGGTGATAATGGATGCGCCGGGGCGTGGGAGATCCATGTCTCCCCCAACCCTCGCACGCCTATCCCGGCGCGGCCGGGGATCGATGGGTTGGTTGGCCCTGCCCCGAGAGGAGTGACACGATGACCATGACGGTCCGACCAGAGCAGACGCTCCCGCCGCTCGATGGCGCGCTGCTCCCCGCGTTCGACGTGCCGCGCGCCGGGGGCGGCAGGGTGCAGGTACGTGGATACCGAGGTCGCCGCGGCCTCGCGTTATACTTCCTTCACGATGCGAAATGCGCGGGCTGTCGCGCGTTAGTTACCGCGGTCGTCCCCCGCTACGGCGACTATGCGCTTGCCGACGCCGAGCCGCTGGTGATCGTTCCCGCCCCGGCTGCCGAGGTCGAGGCGTTGCGGTGCGATCTGGCGCTGCCGTTTCCCGTATTGATCGATGAGGGCAGCGCCCTCTCCCGGCGATACGGGGTCCGCGACGGAGAGGCCGCGCTGATGGTCACGGACCGGTTCGGCGTGCCCGTGCTGTGGCAACGGGCGGGGGCGGATCACGACCTACCCGATCAGGATGCCGTACTACGCGAGGTCGAGTACCTGTCGTACACATGCAGCGGCGGCTGCGCGACGCCGATCTGGAGCGATGTGCCCTAAGCGCGACCGGCAGTCGCCGGCGTGGAAGCGCCCGCCCGAGATGGTGATGGACCGAGCGCGACGCTAGCGCCTCCGAGCGCTGGCTTCTCAAACCGGCTCAGGCGCGACCAGATGCCGGCGGCCCGTCGTGCGGCCGGCCAGGGGCGCCCCATGCGCTAACTGGTGCGTCCGCGTCACGACGCTGGCTCGATGACCGCCGACATCGAGCCGCGGCAGCGCGGGATGCGGGGATCAGCGCCAAAGGCGTGGATCTGCTCCTGATGATGGCGCACGGTCGTCTCGGCCGCGGTTTCCACGATCGCCCGCCCTTCCGAATCGACCACGCACGCGATCGCGAAACCCTTCTCACGCCCATAACCAAAGACGTGTCCGAGCAGCTCAACCACATACTCGTAGCTGTGGTCATCGTCGTCGAGCAAGATGAGATGATACCGGGGCGCGAGCGCGGGTGATTCATCAAGGCGGCGCGCTCTCCCCGGGCGGATCTGTGGTGTCGTCATGTTGTGATCATCACCCTCAACGATGCGCGGTTGCAAGTGGGTCAACGCGCGGCCGGCCACCCCGGATGCGCGGCGCGCCGGTCGCGTGAGAGTCGCGGATGCGCCGCCCCGCACGCGGCCCACCGCGGCCTGAACCCGAGTTGCCCGTGGCCGGCCGCCGCGGTAGCGTGACCACGCGCCCCGGCGGCGTCGCTCGCGTCACGGCCGCGATCGCATTCCCTCGTCCTTGAGCCACCTGCCCGCGCATGGACGGAGGGCCGAGGGATTGCCGCTTAACGAGAGTGGCGCATGCGCGTCCGGCGCGCTACGCGCGGGGCTAAGCGCGGGATCGTCCGGCAACACTCAACACCTAACACCCGACACCCAATTCCGAGGAGGTGTGGCATGGCTGGTGCGCTCGACGGCATCAGGGTCGTGGACCTGGGCCAATACATCGCGGGTCCGCTGGCGGCGATGCTGCTCGCCGACCAGGGCGCGGACGTGGTTCATGTGGACCCTCCCGGCGGCCCACGGCTCCGTACGCCCGCGAACGCCACCTGGAATCGAGGAAAGCGGGCGGTCGTGCTGGACCTCACGCGCGATGGCGACCTTGCCGCCGCCCGCGAGTTAATCGCGACCGCCGACGTTCTCATCGAGAACTTCCGCCCCGGCGTGATGGAACGGCTCGGCCTCGGTCACGAGGCGAGCACGGCGGCGAATCCACGCCTCATCTTTTGTTCGCTGCCCGGCTTCGCCGCCGATGACCCGCGCGCCGGCCTTGCCGCGTGGGAGGGTGTGGTCGGCGCGGCCACCGGGGCGTACTCCACCCGGCTGGAGGGGGAGGGCGGCGACCGGCCGGTGTACACGGCGATCCCGATTGCCTCCGGCTACGCCGCTTTCGTGGGCGCCACCAGCATTCTCATGGCGCTGGCGGCGCGCTCGCGTGACGGCCTCGGCCAGCGGATCGAGGCGCCGCTGTTCGATTCGGTATTCGCGGCGATCGGGGTGCGCGGTCTGCGCGTTCACCAGAATGCGCCCCCGTCGCTGCGCGCGACGCCGTGGGTTCGACAATACCAATGCGGCGACGGCCGCTGGGTGCAATTCCACGCGGCCAACAGCCGCTTCATCAGCCGGTTTGCCGAGGCTGCCGGTATCGCCGGCTGGCTGGACGAGGGTCTTGCCGACCGTGAGCGGCTTGTCGCCGAACCGGCGCTGACCGCCGAGTTGCTGGGGCGCATGACGGCCCTGTTCAGGACGCGCGATGCTCAGGCGTGGGAAGATCTGGTCAACGCCGCCGGGACGCCCACGGCGATCTGCCGGGTGTCCGCGGAGTGGCTCCAGCATCCCCACGCCCGTGGCGCGCGAATGATTGTCGAGGTCGATGATCCCGAGTACGGCCGGATGCTCCAGCCCGGCCTTCAGGCGCGTCTGTCGCGCTCGCCGGGCGAGGTACGCCCCCGCGCCGAGGCAACGGCGCCCGTGACCTGGGCAGGGCCCGCGGCGAACGAACGCGCCCTGCCACGCGTTCCCACCCCCAACGGCGCTGCCGGTGAGCCGTTGCGCGCCGCCGTCGACGGTGTGCGCGTGCTCGACCTCTGCATTATTCTCGCCGGTCCGACCTGTGGCCGCACCTTGGCCGAGTTCGGCGCGGACGTGATCAAGATCGATGACCCGAACCGGGAGGGAGGCATCGCCTTCCATAACGACGTGAACCGGGGCAAGCGCAGCGTGCTGCTCGACCTTAAAACGCCCGAAGGTCAGGAGGTCTTTTGGCGGCTCGTCGATGATGCCGACGTGATCGTCCAGAACTATCGCGACGGCGTGGTGCAGCGCCTTGGCATCGACTACGAGCAGGTGCGCGCCCGTCGCCCGGACATCGTGTATGCCTCGCTTAACGCCTACGGCCACGTCGGACCATGGGCCGACCGGCCGGGTTGGGAACAACTGGCGCAGGCGGCGACCGGGATGCAGGCCCGCTACGGCGGCGATGGGCCGCCCGTGCTTCAGCCGTATCCGGTGAACGACTACGGTACCGGGCTGATGGGCGCATTCTCCGTCGCGCTCGCGCTGCATCATCGCCGTCGCACGGGCGAGGGGCAGCATGTGCAGACGGCGCTGGCGTACACCGCCTGCACGCTCCAATCGGCTTTCATGCACGACTACGACGGCAAGACGTGGGACGAGCCGCGCGGCCAGGATGCGCTTGGCTCGGGGCCGCTCCATCGCCTCTACCGGGCAAACGACGGCTGGTTCTTCCTCGGCGCACGCA
>JBBQJF010000272.1:0-7504 GCA_038325665.1 Dehalococcoidia bacterium
GTTCTTGGTCGTTCGCGAACGTGCCTTATGATGCTATCTATCTTTCTGGACAATGTCAACAATGCCGTCCGGTAATCACCGGTCCTCGGATCCTATCGCCATCGAGCGAAAGGCCGGCTCGCGGCATCTACGCATGACGACATCTCTCACGCTAGTACGCTTCCCGCGACATGTCAACTTCGCCATCGACGGGTGACGCCGCGCGGCCGCCGGCCTGCTGAAGACGACCGGAGCCGGCCGGTCAACCATCGCGTCTCACGAAGCGGACGCGGACGGCGCGACGCCCCTCGGTGGCAACCGCCCAGGCTGCCTGGCGCATGCCCACCACCCAAGCGACGCGCGCACCCGCGCGTAGCACCGGGATACGATCGCGCTCACCGCGTGGCACATGGGCATCAAGCATGAGATCCTGGAGCTTCTTTTCGCCGGACATACCTGATAGCTGGATTCGGTCACCCGGCCGCCGGCTGGTGACTGTCACCGGCGCAGCAAACACCTCGGGGCCGAACCACGCCGTCCACCTGTCGCCCGCAACGATCTCCGCGCGCTCCTCCGGCCGCGACTCAACAATCCAGTCGGGTAGCTCAAGCCGGCCCGTCCGCTGTACCTGCCAGACGCCGGCCGTCACGGATTCGGAACGCACACGCGCGGTGTCACCTTTCCACAGCCGGATGTGGTCGCGCCGCGCCTCCGCCCGAATACCATCGGGCAACTCCACGATCCGCCCGGTTTGCCCGCCCACGAGCGATGTCAGCGCGTCGAGGTGGACGCGTTCCGGTGGCAACGGCTCCGCGGCCAGCAGCATCACCGCCCGGCGCAATGCCTCGGCGCGAACGGCTCGGGGTAGCGCGCGGAGGGCATCGCGTGCGAGTGATACCGTGTCCGCCTCAACGGTCGCCAGTGCGCGCCACTGAACGTCAAGCGACCGGAGCACGACCTCGTGAGCGTCGCGGGCCGAGCCGGCCAGCCCCGTGAGCGCCGGGATGATACGCGGGTTATAGCGCGCGAGCAGCGGCAGCAGTTCGCCGCGCACCCGATTGCGCTGGTACCGGGGTGACGCGTTCTCGGGATCCATCCGAGGCGAAAGGCCCAACACGCGGCAATACGCGATCGTCTCCTCCCGCGTCACCTCCAGCAGTGGACGGACCACGACCGGCGCGCCGCCCTCACCGGCGACCGGCCATGCCGTCCGCCAGTCCATCGCCGCCAAACCGGCGACACCCGTGCCGCGCAGGAGGCGCAGGAGCACCGTTTCCGCCTGGTCCGATGCCGTATGCCCGACAGCGACCACGGGGGCGCCGACGTCGTGCGCGGCCTGGCGCAGAAAGGCGTACCGCTCACGGCGCGCCGCATCCTCGATCGAGCGATGACCCTGCCGAGCCGCCGCCCGAACGTCGCCACGACCGGCGGTGAATTGCAGGCCCAACGCCGCTGCCTGGCCGGCAACGAAGGCGCGCTCCTCCTCGTCGGCATCGGCGGCGCGCAACCCGTGCCCGAAATACGCGACATGCAAGTCCAGGGGGGATCGCCGGCGTGCGCCGGCGTCTCGCGCGTTCACCCGCGCCAGGGAATACAGTAGCGCCAGCGAGTCTGGCCCACCCGACACCGCGACGAGCAGGCTCGGGACGGGACGCTCATCCGTCGGATACTGAGCGATGGGAAGGCAGCGCTCGTACAGCGCCTCGCGTACGCGCCGCTCAAAATCCCGAGGGCGGCCCACCGGGCCGCCCTCACGGCGGGCGCGGATGGGCACACTTTCGGGGGGCGCTGGCTGGCGCTGAGGGGAGGCGGATTGCCGGTCGAGACGAGTCATCACTCCGCCGCCCACCGATCCAACGCGATCACCGCTGCTCGGCGCCGAAGTAGCGTTCCCACCAGGGGGCGCCCGCGGCTACCACGGGCGCCGGCGGCTGGCCGCGCGCCGCCACCATTACCGCGATATCGCCCGGCCGGACAAGCCCTTGCTCGCGGCCGGAGCGTTCGATGAACTCGTCCGACTCCATATAGGCGCGCAACGCGTTCAGTTTGCTTTGTTGTACCTCAAGGCGGGCAATCTCGCTCCGCAGCCGCGCGTGATGCTGGTGCTGCTCGTAGCGGGTGATGGAGTTGCCGACGATCGACACGCCGAAGTACCCGACAATGAACACCGCCGCGATCACGAGGACCCGGCGGGGATTAAGGCTAGCGGTCAGCCGCCCGCTCCGCTCTCGCGCGATCGGGTATTGGGTGCTGGGTGTGGGGTGTTGGGGGGCACGCCCCCACTTTTCATCCCCGGTACCGCCCTGGAGGGGCATGAGCGACTCCCTTGGATATGGGTGTTGGGCGTTGGGTGTTGGGGACGGCCCCCCGCGTGTCATACCCGGTGGCGCTCCGGCGACCCCCGGCGGCGCCCACCGATGAGGCAGTGTAGCACGCCCGATAGGGGTCCGGGCAGCACCCAAGGCACGCGATTTAGCGCTCGGCGTCGCCCCGTGCCAAACGCAACAGTGGTCCATCCCATGGACCGCCGCTCCACAAGCCATCGTGGTCGAGGTGGCAGGTGTCGTTGAGGTGGATCACCACCGACCGCTCGGCACGGACATCGATCACGGTGCGTGAGGCGATACCGTGACGCAGCCGCCGGAAGCCGGAGAGCGGCACGCCGGTCGCGCGGCAGACAATGCCCGAGATCACAAAGTTGTGGCTGACGGCGACGACAGTCTCATCGGGATGCCGCTCACGGATACGCTGCACCGCCGCCCATCCCCGCTGCTGGACCGCTTCCAGACTCTCGCCGCCGGGCATCGGCATGGCCGGGCCGTCGGCGCTCGCCCAAACCGCGAGGAACTCCGCGTATTGAGCGCGCATCGCGGCGCTGGTCAACCCCTCCATCGCGCCCACATCCATCTCGATCAGGTCAGGCTCAATCTGAACCGGTAGGTTAAGCATGGCAGCCAGGGGCGCCGCCGTATCGCGGGCGCGCTGCAACGGGCTGGCATACACCGCGGCGACCTGATCGGCCCGCATCGACGCCGCCAGCGCCGCCGCCTGTCGTGTTCCCAGATCGTTGAGCGGCACATCGGCGCGGCCCTGGACCGCGCCGCTCGCGTTGCGCGCGGTTTCGCCATGACGGATAAGAATTAAGCGCATCAGTGGTCCTGTTCCGGCAGCGCCGCGACGCCGACCGCGTCATCGTTGAGGATCAGCGCGGTCCGGTGTATCCGCGGCGGCGCCGGGTAGCCGAGCGCCGCCGCCACTTGATCGGCGCGGCCGGTCGCTCCCGGATCGGCGCGGAGTCGCATGACCAGCACGGGACACCCGGCCTCGACGTCGACCCGCAGCCACTCGACCAGCGGCCGGAGATCATAGCGCTTGACCCCCTTCTCGCGCTGGTGCTCCCACGGCACGCTCTCCTGATCGAGGAAGGCGGCGACCGCGACCTCCGTTGCCTCGACCGACGTGTCCGCCGGCAGCGTCACCCGGTACTCGGCGGCGCGCAATTGCGACTGAAGAGAGGGTAGACCAAGCGGCGCCTCGCGTGCGTCGCTGACCGACACGCCGGCGGGCAATTGTGGCTGAATCCGGCGGACAAACTCTTCGGGACTCACCGGCTCCGCGAGGAATATGTCGAGCAATTCCGCCTCACCGGTCGTACCGAGCGGCAAGGGCGCTCCAAGATGAATCTGGGGATGCGGCGAGAACCCCTCCGAGTAGGCCATCATCAACCCGGCCCGGCGCAGCGCCCGCTCCCAAAAGCGCATGAGATCGAGGTGCGAAATGAACCGTAATGGCTCACCCCGGGCGAAGGTGATGCGCAGCCGCTGTGCTTTCATGAGGGGTCACATCTCAAACGGAAAGGTACAAGAGCGCATCGCATATGGACCGCGGCGCCGGCGTTGGCGATCCACCTCTCCCCCGACCCCTCCCCTGCAAGGGGAGGGGACTCCCAACCTCCCTCAGTTGTCTCAGCCTGTCCCGGCACGACCGGGGGAAAGGGGCGAGCGTGTTCGGTTGTCTCCCCCTTCCCTTGCAGGGAAGGGGGCCGGGGGGTTAGGTTCCTCACGCCAGGCTACGACGACCGCAACGTCGCGATCAGTTGCTCGGCAGCGGAATGCGGATCGAGCCGGCGACCGGCCACATCGCCCACCAATCGCTCCAGCAAGCCGTTCGAGCCGTGCAGAATGCGGCGCAAAATCTCACTCTGCGTCGCCGCGACCACCTGATGTTCCGCCCTTTGACGTTGCTCCGACTCCAACTGGCCCGAGGACTCCAAGTGGGCGCGATGGCTTTCGAGCGCGTCCGCCAGTTCCACGATGCCGGTGTCGCGATTAGCAACCACCTTGAGGATTGGCACCAGCCAGGCCCCGTGCTCCGACATCGACAGATGCGCCTTCAGGGCCGCGACGAGCGCGTCGGCGTTGGCAAGGTCGGCCTTATTGACAACCAGCAGGTCGGCGATCTCCATGATGCCGGCTTTCATCGTCTGGATGTCGTCACCGGTCCCTGGCGTCTGGATCACGATCGTTGTCTGGGCGGTGCCGGCGACCTCAACCTCGTCTTGTCCGGCGCCGACCGTCTCCAACAGCACCACATCCTTGCCAAACGCGTCGAGCACCGCGACCGCGTCGGAGGCCGTCTCGGAGAGACCGCCGAGCGAGCCGCGGGTCGCCATACTCCGCATGAAGATGCCGGCGTCGCCGCTCAAATCCTGCATCCGGATACGGTCGCCCAGGATCGCGCCCCGGCTGAACGGACTGGATGGATCGACCGCGATGATGCCGACGGTCTTGCCCCGTCGCCGGAATTCCTTCGCGAGCGTGTTCGTGAGCGTGCTCTTGCCAGCGCCGGCGCTGCCGGTGATGCCAATGGTGTGGGCGCGACCCGTGTGCGGATAGAGCAGGCGCAGCGCCTCGTATCCGCGCGGAGACTGGTTCTCCACTAGGGTCAGGGCGCGCGCCAACGCCCGACGCTCGCCAGCGAGCAGCCGGCGCACCAGATCTTCAGCCACCACGCACCTCCACGCGGGATGCAGACAGGCGGGGCGAGCGCGGCGAAGGGGCGGACCGATTGGACACCACCGCCAAAACGCGCATCACCGCGACCGTGCCCTACACCTTCTCGCCGACGTTGCTCCGCACGTATTCGACGATATCCTGGGTCGAGGTGCCGGGACCGAAGATCGCCTTGAATCCGGCCTGTTTAAGGTCGGGCACATCCTCGTCGGGAATGATGCCGCCGGCGAACAGCAGCACCTCATCCGGTGAAATGCCGCGCTTGCCCAGCTCCTGCACCACCCGCGGGAACAGCTCGAGGTGCGCGCCCGACAGGATCGACAGGCCGATCACATCCACGTCCTCTTGCAGAGCGGCCTCGGCGATCATCTCCGGCGTCTGGCGGATGCCGGTGTAGATCACTTCCATGCCCGCGTCGCGCAAGGCCCGCGCCACGACTTTCGCCCCTCGATCATGGCCGTCGAGTCCCGGCTTCGCCACCAGCACACGGATCTTGCGTTCCTGCATCATCCACTCCGCTCAATCAACTGGATCGTCACCCCATGAGTAACGCGGGGACTGATGAAGGCGAGCCGGTTACTGCCCGATCCGCCCATTGGGTCGCCGACGCGCACGCCCTTGTCCCGCAACGATGCCACCGCGCTGTCGAGATCGCTCACCGCCAGCGAGACGAGATACATGCCCTCGCCCTTGTCCTTGAGAAAGCTCGCCACCGGTCCCTCGGGACCGAGGGGCGAGATCAGCTCGACGAAGGCACTACCCAGAGGCAGGATCGCCTGCTTGATACCGAGCGCGGGCACGTCGGCCGTGCGCTCAAGGGTCAGGCCGAAGTTCTGCTGCCACGTCGCCGCGCCGGCGTCGAGGTCACTGACCACGATCGCGACGTGATCGAGGTTGGTCACAGGCCCGCCGCCGGTCGCCGCCGCGTGACCACCCGCCCCATGCTCCGCGACCGGCGTCGCGAACTCGACCAACGTGCCGTGCGCCGACTTAGGGTGGAGGAACCCGATCATCCCGGCCAGCCCCTTGCGCGGCGCCTGATCGATCAGCGACAGGCCCTTCGCCTTCGCGGCGTCGAGTTCCGCCGCGACATTATCGGACTCCAGACAGACGTGGTGCAGGCCCTCGCCTTTGGTCTCGATGAAGCGCGAAACGCCCGTGCCCTCACGCACCGGCTGGATCAGCTCGATCTCGCCATCGCCGGCCTGGAGCAGTACACCGCGGACCCCCTGATCTTCGATCACCTCATCCTTGGTGACCGCCAACCCTAGGGCATCCCGGTAGAACTTGAGCGCCTCATCAGCGGACTTGACACCGACCGCGACGTGGTGAATTTTTGTGAACACCGGCCCTCCTCATGAATCGTCTTCCGCGTGACCCCGATCGCCGAGCGTGTACGAGTCGACCAATGCCTGACCCGTCCGACCCGCTGTCGTTGCGGTTCAGGGCCAAACGTGGGCGACCCACCGGGTCGCCCCTACCCGAAGACGCGCGAGCCGCGTCGCCTGGTATCGGTCACAGCTTCCCCGTCTCGCGCGCCTCTTTGATGTCGTGGGCGTGCTCGCGGAAGTGCTCGTAGCCGGCGCCGGCGGCGAGGGTGTTCGCGGTCTTCTTCTCGCCGAAGCGATCATCGGGCAGCTTCTGGAGCGCGGCGGCGAAGGTTGTGACCCTCGTCTCCAGCTCCGAGAGCAACTCTGCCGGCGATCGACCGGCGACTGACCGGGCGAAGCCGGCGTTCATCCCGTCGATGTCGTTCCAGTTCTCGCCCTCGGGCACCGGGCGCTGACCCTGGCCCATGCGGTCCACACCAGCCGCCATCTTCTCGTGCCAGCCGCCGATGTGGCCCAGCACCTCGCGCAGGCTCCATTCGCCGAAGGCGGGCTTCGTCATCTGCTCGTCGCTCAGCCCGTCTACCGCCGCCTTGAACTCGCCGTAGGCGGCGCGATAGTCCTGGATCACGGACTGCTTGTCCATTACCTAACCCCCCGGCCCCCTTCCCTGCAAGGGAAGGGGGAGAACCTAATTCTGCAGACGCGTGTTGCGTCTCGCGCCACCCTCGCGGTCCAGCCTCGAACGGAGACGCCCGCCCCTGTTAACCGTGATCGAGGCTCCCCTCAGAGTCAGATGCGGGCGAGTGAGACTGTCGTACTAACTCCCGGCCCACTCTCCCCGGCAATGCCGGGGCAGGCGTCCGAGGGAAGGAGGAAACCTAGCTCATGACCCCCGGCCCCGCGTGGGAAGGGGGAGTACGTCTATCACTCCGCGAGTGGTGGGCCTAGTACACGGCGAATTCCTTCTGCTCGCCCCAGACACGGCGGAGCACACCGCAGATCTCGCCGATCGTGATGTAGTTCTCGACGCATTCGATGAAAACAGGCATGGTGTTGTCCGTGCCCTCGGCAGTCGCTTGCAGCTTCTTGAGCAGGGCGTCTACACGCGCGGGGTCGCGCTCGGCGCGGATCTTGGCGAGCTTCGCCTTCTGGCGGTCGCCGACGCGGGGATCGACCCGCAGG
>JBBQJF010000273.1:0-7485 GCA_038325665.1 Dehalococcoidia bacterium
CCGCCGGCCGCCGCGTAGGTGAAGCGGTCGGCGGTGACCACGGCGCTGGTCAGCCCACCGACCGTCACGCGGACATCCGCCACACCGCTGCCGACCGGCGAGGTCGCGTTACAAGTGGTCGCGCTGCTACAGGTCACACTCGTCGCCGCCACCCCGCCGAACGCGACCGTCGTCGCCCCCGCGGTCGTGCCAAAGCCCGTGCCGGTAATGGTCACCACCGTCCCGCCCGCTGCCGGGCCGGTGGTCGGGCTGATGGCGCTCACTGTCAGAGCCACGGCCCCGCCGCCGCCGCCGGTGGTGTAGGTGTACTCGTTGAACTCCCAGGCGTTATTGATCTTCGACCACAGCCGCGCGTACACCGCGCTGCCGGTAGTGGGCAGATTGCCCACTGTCGCGCTCAGACCCGTGCCGGTGGAGGCGCTGAACAGGTTGGAGCCGCCGGCGGTGGTGCCCACCCACAGCCAGTACTCGGTGGCGCTCGTGCCCGCCGCCCAACCGAAGGTCACGGAGGCCCCTCCGAGGGTCGAGCCGGGCGGCGGGGTGGTCATCACGCCTTTGGGCGTACTACCGCCGCCACCACCACCACCCGCGGCGGCATAGGTGAAGCGGCCGGCGGTGACCACGGCGCTCGTGAGGCCACTAACGGTCACGCGGACATCGACCACGCCCGTTCCGGCCGGCGAGGTCGCCGCGCAACTGGTAGCGCTCGCACAGGTCACGGCGGTGGCAGCCGCCGAACCAAAGCTAACCGTCGTCGCCCCCGCGGTCGCGCTAAAGCCCGTGCCGGTGATCGTGACGACCGTGCCACCCGTCGCCGGGCCGGTCATCGGGCTGATGGCGCTCACTGTCGGAGCCACCGCCCCGCCGCCGCCGCCGCCGGTGGTGTACGTATAGTCGTTGAACTCCCAGGCGTTGTTAATCTTCGACCACAGCCGCGCGTAGACAGGGCTGCCGGCAATCGGGAGATTCCCCACCGTCGTGCTCAGACCCGTGCCGGTGGAGGCGCTGAACAGGTTGGAGCCACCCGCCGTCGTGCCCACCCACAGCCAGTACTCGGTGGCGCTGGCGCCCGCCGCCCAGCCGAAGGTCGCGCTCGCCCCTCCGAGGGTCGAACCCGGCGGTGGGGTGGTCATCACACCCTTGGGCGTACTGCCGCCGCCACCGCCACCACCCGCGGCGGCATAGGTGAAGCGGCCGACGGTGACCACGGCGCTCGTGAGGCCGCCGACCGTCACGCGGACCTCGACCACGCCCGTTCCGGCCGGCGAGGTGGCCGCGCAACTGGTAGCGTTCGCGCAGGTCACGGCGGTGGCAGCCGCCGAACCGAACGTCACGCTTGTCGCGGCGCTGCCGGTGGCAAAGCCGGCGCCGGTGATCGTGACGACCGTCCCGCCCGCCGCCGGGCCGGTGGTCGGGCTAAGGGCGCTCACTGTCGGAGCCACCGCCCCGCCGCCGCCGCCGGTGGTGTACGTATAGTCGTTGAACTCCCAGGCGTTGTTGATCTTCGACCACAGCCGCGCGTAGACAGGGCTGCCGGCAATCGGGAGATTCCCCACCGTCGCGCTCAGACCCGTGCCGGTGGAGGCGCTGAACAGGTTCGAGCCGCCGGCGGTGGTGCCCACCCACAGCCAGTACTCGGTGGCGCTGGTGCCCGCCGCCCAGCCGAAGGTCACGCTCGCCCCTCCGAGGGTCGAACCCGGCGGCGGGGTGGTGAGCACCGCCTTCGCGGTCGTGCCGCCGCCGCCGCTGCCCGTGCCACAGGCGCCGAGCGCGCCGAGGGCGGCCCACACATCGAGCCGGTGTTTCGTCACGCCATTGCGCGCGTCGAACACGTTCGGACCCGTGCCCGTGAGGGCATTCATCCGCTGCGCCGCCGTGGTCGAGGGGCAGGCCGCCGCCACCACCGCCACCGCGCCCGCGACATGCGGGGTTGCCTGCGAGGTGCCAGACATGGTCATGCCCGCCGCCAGGATCATCGCGCCGGGGGCGAGCAGCGACAGATTGGCGCCGGACTGGGAGAAGCAGGTGATCTGGTTAGCGCTGGTGGTGTAGTCGGTGCAGTCGCCGTAGCTCCACCCGCCAGAGTTCCCGTCATACACGGCGCCCACGCTGACCGCGTTCGCGTCACAGCCGGGGCTGCTAATGCCGTTGGTGAACACTCCCGACACGTAGCCGTCGTTGCCCGCCGCCACCACGGGCAGAATGCCGGCGCTGCGTAGGTTCGCGAACGCCGAACTGCTCCAGTTGCCCGCGCATGCCGTCGGCCAGTAGCTCGAATCGCCGAGACTGAGATTGGCAGCGACGATGTTGTAGGTGCTCTTGTTGGCGACCGACCAGTTCAGCGCCGCGATAATATCGGTACTGTACGCGCTTCCGCTGGTGTCAAACACGTTGAGCGAGATCAGCTTGGCAGCGGGCGCCACCCCGGCGACGATCGCCGCGACATTCGTCCCGTGCGTAGCGGTCGAGGGGTTACCCGTGAAGTTTTGGGAATAGACTACCTTGCAGCTTCCGGCCGGGGTGTTCACAGCGGTGCAGCCGAAGGCGGCGTTCAGGTGGTTCACGCCGGTGTCGAGCACCGCCACGGCCGCGCCGGAGCCGGTCTTGCCGGCCGCCGCCGCCATCGGTTGATTGATCAACGGCAAGCTCTCCGCCAGGGTCGTGCGCATCACTTTATCTTCGCGCACTGCCAGCGTCTGCGACCGCGCCAGCACGCCGCGCAACGCCTCGGCGCTGGTGAAGCGCACATGCTGCAGTCCGAAGTGCTCGTATTCCTTGAGCGTGACCGCGCCGCCCGCCGCACCGGCCAGGGCGCTTTGCTTGAGCGTACGGAACCCGTTCGCCTTCTCGGCGATCACGTCGTCATCATCTTCGAGGAGGCCGCGGCCGGCTTTGCGCTGCTCGCCGCGGGCGCGTACACCGCCGTCATCGAGCACCAGCACACCGTCAACCTGGCCGCCATCCCGAACCGCGTCCAGCAGCGCGCGATCCAGCCGGCCGGCAGCGACCGCCCGCTCCAGATCGGCAAACGGGTCGGCGCTCTGCTGCGCCCGTGCCGGCGCGGCGCTGCCCGGGAACGCCGCCAGAGCGAGGACGAGAATGGCCGCAACCACGACCATACGGCCGCCGCGACGGAACAAGCCACGAGTTGACAGGTGACGGGGACGGCGCATGTGGTCCTCCAAGCATTAACCTACTAAGTATTTATCGACGCATACGAGATAATTCTGAATGCTCTCGGGATAGCAATGTCATACCGGCGCGGGTAGGCGCAACGCGGAATGCCATGGCGATGTTACAACGCTCACCCCGCTCATTGAAACGATCGCGGTCGCGCGTTCGTCCCGCGGGGTAAGGGGATGAGGCAAGCGTTCAGCCGCCAGCGGCCGCGCGACAACGGTCCGTGACGACGGCGTGAGCGCGGGCGCGGGCGCGGAAAGCGGGCGAACCTCCACGTCTGGCCCGCGATGTTGCGCCAGAACCCAAACCAAAGCGGCTGGCGATCTCACTACTACGGCAGGAAATCGACGACTTCGAGCGTCTCCAGCGCGCTCGGCCGGACGGCACGCCCGAACAGTCCGGTCAACGGCGCGGCGCTCGACGCGGGGGCGATCGCGTCAGGACCGGCGCCGGTCGCCCCCGGCAGATCAGGGACAAAGGTAGCGGTGATGTCGGTGACGCCCACGGCGGTGGTACGAAAGGTGGCCGACACGCCGGCGCAACCGCGGAAGAACGCGGCGAACGGGCCCGTGCTTCGTGATGCGGGCCGGCCGCACCGCACCACCGCCTGCCCCGCCGCCACGGTTCCGCCCGGTCCCGCGCCCGTCCACGCGGCGACACCGGGGTTATCCATCGCGAAGATCACGCTGCCGCTGAGCACGGAGCCGGGGCGTACCGCGATCGGCTGGCCCGTCACCGGATCGATGCAGGTCGCCTTCACGCAGGGCAGGCCGGCGACGCTCAGCACCGCGGTGATCGAACCCGCGACTCCCGGCACGGTGAATGTCGTGCTCATTGCCACGGCAATGTCGATGGTCGGCGCCACGAACGCCACGCCCGCGGTGCTCTCGACCGGGCGGATTCCGGCCGCCGCCGCGGCGGCGGCCGGTCCATAGCGTACGCGCAGATCGACGATGCCCACGCCCGAGCCGGCGACCGAGAACCGCGCGCCGCGACAGGTGTTCGCGTCGATGACCGCCGACTCCGTCTCGGCGTCAAACTCGATATCGGTCGCACCATCGCAGCCGAGCCGCAATCTGGTCGCGGGCCGTCCGGCGGCGTCGAGAAGTGTCGCCGTGCCCGAACTGACCTCAATCGTTCCGGGCGCCACCGCCAGCCGGCGCGTGGTCGCGCGAGGCGAAGTCGCGGAGTTCTCGGCGGCCGGCTCCTGTCGGTGCACCGTCACATCGACGCGACAGACCACGGCTTCGGGCAGCACGGCGGCGGCGATCACCAACACGCCAGAAATCCGGCTGGGTAGAGGCGCGATGCCGCGCTCGTCGAGTTGCGTCGCCATCCCCGCGCTACTGGAGCAGGAGATGCGCGGACCAGGTGGCTGCACGAACCCTCCCACCGGCCGCGCGCACAACCCGCCTGACCCGCGCGCCGCCAGGATATCGATCAGGGCGCCCGCCGCGGTGGAGATCGCCGGTGTGAATGTCGCTCCCAGCAGCGTCACCGTCTGCATCGGCGGCAAGCATGCTGTCGTCGCGGCGAACGTCTCGTTGAATGTGCAGCCGCCGGTCGCGACTGACCCTGCCGTGGACGGTGTACAAAGGAATGTCGCCGTGGTCGCGCCGCCGGGAAAGGTCGCGCCGGTCAAGGTCACGGTCGCGGCGATACCCGCCGCCGGCGCGGAGCGAAAGCCGGCGGACACCACGCAGGTGATCGGCGTACCGGGCCGTGCTTGCCGTACCGGGTCGGTCACGTCCCCGGCCGCCGGCACGCAGACGCTCGTCACCGACACCGGCGCGGCCGCCGCGGCACAGTCGCCACTCGCGGGTAGCACGCTTATGGGCACACCGCTCGGTCCAACCATTGGCGGCGCGAACGACAGCCCTCCAAACGCGATTGTTTGCGTCAGCGCGACGCAGGCGGTCGTCGGAAATAGCACGACGGTAAACGACCTGCAGGGTGATCCCGCGGTGGCGTCGCCGCACGCGAAATCCTTCCGCGCGCCACCCGCCTGGTCGAAGGACGCGTTGGTGAGGGCAACCGTCGCGCGGCCGGGCTGCACGCCCCCCACGGGTGACACCGTCACCACACAACTCAGCGGTTCGCCGATCCGCGCCGGACCCGATCCGGAGGCAGGGGTACAAACCGCGGTCATATCCGCCGGGGTCATCACGATCGCGGGCAGGGCGAACGACGCGCCCTCCGGTGTGACGGCGCACACTGTCACCGGAGCGCTCCCCGAGCGTGTCATCGTTTGACAGAGGGCGCCGCCGCCGGAACCGGCCGCCGTCAACGTCTCCGCGATCACGATCACCTCGAAGCCCGAACATGCATCGGTGGTCGTGACGAAAAACGCGCTGTCGGTAACACCCATCGGCGGTGTCGCGGGACAGCCCCCACCGGCGCGCGTGACCTCACCGGTCCGAAACACGGCCTGGGCGCGCGTACCGACGCCGCCGGGGCTAGTCAGACTGACCGTGACCGTCTCACCGGCCGCCAGGAAAATGAGCGGTCCAATCGTGAGCGTGCAGACGAATGACGCCATGGCCCCGCCGCCGGATGAGCACACCACGACACTGCCTCCGAACATGTCCGGCACGCTGAAAGCGCCTCCGTCGGAGGTGATGGCCGTGATAAGCGTGGGAAAGAAGTGGAAACTGGACAACGTGTGAGCAAGCGGACCACCGCCGGCCGCCGTGGTCATGAACGTTTCAGCGATAGTGATCGAGGCGCCGGCGCCGCAGCCGTCGGAGCCGGAGCCGAGTGTGACACGAAACGACGTTGGCGTGACCGATGCAGGTGAGATTGCCGCGGTACACGGCGATGGACCGGCCGAAATGACCACCGGCGGCACGGCGCCAAGCTCGGCGGCGCCATGCACGCGTATCCCTATCGACTCACCCGCGGGAAAGGCAGCGGTGAGGGGGCCGATCAGGAGCGTGCAGGTGATCGCGCTGGCACGCGTGGTGCAGGTCAACGCGCCGGCCGCGAATGGCTGGGCGACGGCCGGACGCGCCGCCGGTCCAACCGCCGCGAGAATCAGGACGCACACGACCACGACACCGAGCTGGCGCCGGGTGCTGCCGGCGACGGACGAGCCGGCATGCGCGCGCTCTCTCATTATGTCGGGAGCCGGCGGTCTTTTATGTGAAACGAAGGATGACCGCGACCGCACACCTAATTCATGGCCCTGAACCCATGCTCCTACCGCGTTCACATCTCCCCCTCTACCGCTCGTTTTCGCGCCGGCGATCGGCCGGTAGAGGATGACATACTTGTCATTTATCTGCAAGCTGCGCCAGGTTAAGTGCCATCTTTGATCTCGGATAGGTACCGAAGCAGTATCGCACCGCGGCCTGCCCATGTGACGTTTACTCAGGATACGGTGGTCAGGGCACGAAAATGGTCATCGACCGAGAACGCGTCCCGGCGCTGGAGCATGGGTGCTCTGATACGCCATCGCGAGCGATCGCGTGACAACCAAGAATTTCCATATGTGACGAACGTTCGGCCCTCGGAGTCCCACGCTCACGCACAACCCGCGAGACGCGCATGTTCGCGCGTCTCGTTAGTAACCACGGGTTTCTGTAAATTAGGCACTAGTCGCAAACAGGGGTACTAATGCGCCACTATTCATTCATTTGAAGGGAGCAACAGCAGCTTGGAACGGCTAGCGCGCCGGGGTCTTGACTTAGACATTGCGTCCGTGGCATTCGCCATGATACCGTCATCTTTACGTGGCCCCATACCGCGATCGACTCACGACAGCCACGTATCCGGACCCAGGCTTCCCGCGCCGCCCATCCTTTCTTCCTGGCTGTCGTGCGAGCCGGTCCCGGTCTGTTCCTCACTCCCGCGCATGCGAATGTTGTCCGACGCCGCGCGTTGCTCAACACTTATGGCGCCCCCGCGGGAACACCGCGACGGCGTGCGCTGCCCAGGCAGCAACCATGATGGCCGGCTGGCATCGTCCCACGATCACGCATCGCGCCAGTCCGCGCCGCTGAACCGTCGAGAAGCCGTGACCAGAGATCGCAGCCCGACGCCACTCGAGCCGGCGACCGTGGCCGACGCGCCTGCCGAGCGCGAGGTACGCGCGCTAGTTGACCGCGCCCGTGCCGGCGATCGCGACGCGCTGGGAGCGATCTACGATCTCTACATCACCCCGGTCTATCGGTATGTACTGGTCCGTGTCAGCAGCCCGAGCGAGGCCGAGGACATCGCCGAGGAAGTCTTTCTCCGTGTGCTCGAACATATCAATCGCTTCGAGTGGCAGCAAGACGTGCCATTCTCCGCATGGATCTTCCGCAT
>JBBQJF010000274.1:0-7448 GCA_038325665.1 Dehalococcoidia bacterium
TGACGCCTGCCAGTCTCTCAATTCGACAAATGTCCAGGATTGCGCCGGCTGACTGGTCACCCGGCATAGGACGATGTCCTGGTCGCCCGTGTCGAGGAGAACCAAGGCGGGCCGGCGCTTCGCACCGCTCGCATCAGTGAATGGAAATGAGATCAGGACGATATCACCAGCAGGGTAGCCAACCACGGCTATATCCGGTCGTAAATCGCGTCGTCCGCGCTGTATCCGGCCAGGAACTGCTCTTGGGTCAGACGCGCCCACGCCCGGTCATCCGCATCTGCCGTTTCAACGATCAACACGATGACGCGAACGACCTCATTCGCCGGCAAGACACCGCGGATTTCGTCGGGCAGGTTGAGAGTTCCATCGGCCGTGACCTTGACTGAAAAATCATACGCTTTCACGTCGTACATCCTACCGATCGACTCGCGGCGGTACCGCGTCTGAGGGTCCCGCAATCGTCTGGACTCGGTCGAGCGCCGCTCCAACCCATGAACCGCGTACTCGGCATCCTCCGACATCGTACATCATACCGGCTCACCGTCCGACGAATGCCGGCCGGCGCTTTTCGCGGGTGGCGGTGATGCCTTCGACATGGTCCTCGCTGGAGAGGGTGATCGAGGAGCCGAGGGCGGCCATCTGCATCGCGGTTTCGAGGTCGGTGCCCTGACCCTTGTACATCAGCAGTTTCATCAGGCGCAGCGAGATCGGCGGACCGGAGGCGATGCGGCCGGCGAGATCCATCGTCTTGTCGCGCAACTCGTCCACGGGGGCGGTCAGGCTGATCATGCCGAGGCGCTGGCCCTCGGCCGCCGGCATGAAGTCGCCGGTGAACATCAGCTCGGCGGACTTGTTCAGCCCCAGCCGTCGCGGGTACAGCCATGCGCCGCCCCAGCCGGGGATCAGGCCGATCCGGCGGTAGGCGACCATGAACCGGGCGTTGTCGGCGGCGGTGACGATGTCGCAGGCGCAGGCCAGGTCGAATCCCGCGCCGACCGCGTCGCCGTTGACCATGGCGACGGTGGGAATCTCCATTCGTTGGAGTCCGAGGATTACCGACTGCGCTCCCCGAAACCCCCGCCGGACATCCTCGTTCGACCGGCGCGGGCGTTCCTGCGCCTGGGCGCCGCCGGGCATGCCGCCGATATCGCCCCCGGCGCAGAACGCGCGACCGGCACCGGTCAGCACGACGCAGCGCACGTCTTCCTCGCCCCGCGACAGGGTAGCGAGCGCGTCACCGAGTTCGTCCGTGAGTTGCGGCGACAGCGCGTTGAGTCGCTCGGGACGGTTGAGGGTCAACGTGGCGATGCGGTCCTGCACCTCCAGCAGCAGCGTCTCGTAGGTCATGGCAGTGCCTCCCTCGGCGATTGCGCGCCGCCCCACCGGGCGCGGGACGGATCGCGGCGGTCGCGTGTCAATGCCGCAGGGTAGGCGCATTCCGTCAGCCGGCGCAAGGTCCGCCTCACGGCTCACCCGCCGGGGTGTGTGCGCGACCGGAGCGGCGATATGCCTCGCCGCGGGCAGGCACGCCGGGGCAAACGGACCCGTTCGGCGAATCTGTCGCCGGACGCTGGGGCGGCGGCGTGCTAGAATCGCGCCATTCGAGCAGCGACACGCGGTGGAGGTACGAGGCATGCGACTGGGATTCATCGGCACCGGCAACATCGGCAATCCGATGGCGCGCAATCTGGTGAAGGCGGGCCATCAACTGGTGGTCAACGATCTGCGCGAATCGGTGGCGGCCAATCTAATCGAACTGGGGGCGGAGTGGGCCGACACACCCGAGAAGGTCGCCGCCAGTGTGGACGTGATCTTCACCTCATTGCCCGGCCCGCGGGAGATCGAGCATGTGCTCACCGCTGCCGATGGCATCCTCGCCGGCGCTCGACCGGGCGCGGTCTATTTCGATCTCAGCACCAACGCCCCCGTGGTCGCGCGGCGACTGGCGCGGGTCGCGGCCGAACGGGGCGTGACCTACCTCGACGCGCCGGTGAGCGGCGGCGTTCACGGTGCGGAGCAGGCGACGCTCGCCGTGATGGTTGGCGGCGACCGACGCGCGTTCGACACCCACCGATCGCTGTTGGAGGCGATCGGCGCCAACGTCTTTCACCTGGGCGATGTCGGCGCCGGCTGTACCGCCAAGCTGGTCAACAACCTGATCGCCCTGGCGACGGGCCACCTGATCAACGAGGCGCTGGTGGCGGGGGTCAAGGCCGGCATCGACGCCGGCACGCTGTACGAGGTGATGAACGTGTCCTCCGCCTCGCGCTTCGTGTCGGGCGTGCCGCGATTGCTCGAACGCCGATTCGACGAGGCGACCTTCACACTGGCGCTCGCCACCAAGGACGTGGGGCTGGCGGTCGCGCTCGGCCGTGACGTGGGCGTGCCGATGCCCGTCGCCGCCGCCGCCGAGCAGGCGATGCTGGCAGCGGTCGCGGCCGGGTACGGCGACAAGGCGTCGAGCGCAACCCTGCTCGCGCTCGAAGCGCTGACCGGCGTCGAAGTGCGCGACGGCCGGTGAGCGCGGTCGCCCACCTCGCGGATCGGAGTCGTTCCCGCGCGTGATGCGGAGCGTTGGCGCCGGCATGATGACGAGCCAACCCTCGATACCTGGAACATGCTCACCTAGGCAGGACGGCGCGCGCAGTCACGCCCCCGGCCGTGCGCCGTTCGCGTCCGGCGTCACAATCCGGTAGCCTTGCGGTGTGGCCATATCGCTGCCGAACACGGTTGGCCCCACCGGCTTCTGAGCCGGTGGGCGGCGGTCGCCGCCACCGCGATCACGCTGTCACCCCTTCCTCCACATCGCACCCCACCGACCAGCCGCCGAATCCCGGTCGCGTGAGGAGAGGGGATGCCGGCTGACGACACTGTCGAGGGGTTAGGCCCATGGAAACCAAGTTGAACGCCCTGTTCCGCACGTATGAGCCGGAGATGAGCGGCTACCCCGCGTCGCTCGCCCGCGAGTTCCAGCGCGCGATGGAAGGTGTCGCGCAGACGCTCACGCGGGAGTCCGAGCTCGCGACGTGGGCGGATGAGGGTGCCGTTCTCGCGCGGCAAAGCCTTCGCTCGTGGGAGGCCACGGCCGAGTATTTTCGCGTGTCGCCGCTCGTACTCAGGCTCGTGCCGTATGACGCGTTTCAGCGCTGGTCGGAGACGGGACGCGAGATGGCGGCCGAGTCCGCGACGCTCGCCACCGCCTACTTTCGCGCCGGGCCGCACGGACTCGAGCGGCTGACCGTGCCGCAAATGCGCGATTGGGCCGGTCTCGGTCGCCAGCTCTACAAGGGCACCTGGAAGTCGAGTTCGCTCGCGGCGCAGTTCTTTGAGGTCACACCGGGCTTACTCGAGCACATCAACATCACGGAGACGCGGGCGCTGGTCCGGTTCATCGACGCGCTCGCGGCCAAGTCCTATGAGCTGGCCGCCGCCTGTTTGGGCGTCGCGCCGAAGGTACTCGGCTCTCTCGAACGTCCTGACCGCGGCGCCTTCCTCGGCTTTGCCGCGGTGATCGCCGAGACAAGTTGGGCCGACGCCCGCGTCTATTTCGAGAAGGGGCCGCTGCTGATCCACCACGTCCAAGCAGAGCAACGCGGCCGCTTCCTCGCGCTCGCCGGACAGGTGGCGCGTCAGGCCGGACGGCAAGCGTACCCGTTCTTCGCCGAGAGCGCCACGGCGCTGGGATTGATGGACCAGGAGGCGCATTCGCACCTGCTCGGTCTGGCCGAATCGCTGGCGCCAAGGTCCGGTCCGGCGGCGATGGAGTTCGTCAAGAGCGTGCCCAACGTGCTTGATCGCATCCGCTACGGCGATGTTGAAGCGTGGCACGCCGAGGGCCAACGCATCCTCGAATCGACCGAGGAGGGCGGTCTCGCCTTCTTCCGGCTGGAATCGGGCAAAGGTGAAGAGGTGATTGACGCGCTCTCGTCGCGCGTCGAGCTGTCGCGGGTTTCCGAGGTGCTGCGCATGTACTGCAAGGCGCTCACCGGCACGAACGTCAGCATCCAGGCGGCGACCGCGCTGGCCGAGAAGGGCGTCGGCTGGGTATCGGAAAACCGCCCGACCACCGAAGGATCCTCGGTGTTTCTGCCGTCAGTGGTCGAGGAGACGCACGACAAGGGCGAGAACTTCGCCATCTACAAGGTGTATAGCACCCACCAGGCGGCGCATCTTGAGTTCGAGTCGTTCAGCTTCCGATTCGACCGGCCGGCCGAGGTCGTGGAGAACCGGCGCGCGGGCTGGGAAGCGCGGCGTTACGCGGCTCAGAACGACCCCTCCCCCCCAACAGACCAGGATGGCACTGCACGGGGACCGGAGGCGAACGGGACGCGCGACCAGGAAGATGCGCTGCATGGGCCACCCACGTCGCTCACGAGGGAGGGGCCAGGATCAGAGTTGACCCCGCGCGCCGAGAGCGGTGAGGAATGGGATGTGCTCTCCTCGACGCCCAAGACCGCGAGCATTCGCACGCGGGCGCCGCTGACCGACATGGAGCGGTTCTTCGACCTGTTCGACGATCGCCAGCTTGCCTCCGACCTGTTCACGGTGCTCGAGGACGCGCGCATCGACTACCACATCCGGCGCGAGTACGGCGGCATTCGCCGTGCGCTCACCCGCGTCCAGCGGCGCGAGTTGGAGCGGCGCGACCCGGTGGAGCGCATGCCGCTGCGGCAGGGCATGGTCGAAAATCTGATCCGGGTCAGCCTCGATGGGCTGGATACCGTGCGCTGGCCGGCGCAGGTCGCCCCGGCGATGGGCGCGGCGATTGCCGTGTTGCGCCAGGTCCAGCAGGCCGCCTCACGCGTCGAGGATACGGCCGAGCTAACGCTACGGCTATACGAATTGGTGCTCAGCATTCCCAATGTCCTGCCGGATGACATCCCCCCCGAGGCCTGGGAGGAACTGGATGAGGACATGATCTCGCTCGACCTGCTGCCCAGCGGCGGCGAGGGCGACTCGAACCAGCCGGGTCTCGAACAACTCGGCGAGGGTATGCCCGAGGGCATGGAGCAGCCGTACGACAGCCCCGACGGCGTCGATTTCCGCGGCGACTTCAAGCCGGAGCTGGTGCAACTGATCATGCGGCTGCGTAATGACGCCAAGCAGCAGGGCGGCGAGGGTCAGTTCCAGCCGCTCACCCCGGAGCAGCTCAAGGAGTTGATGGAGAAGAGTGTCGAGATCGACATATCCGCCTTCATCGAGGGCGACCTGTCCGATAGTTCGGGTATGTTCCTGTCGAATCTGATGAAAGAGGCCGGTACGCCCGCACAGGAGGGCAAACCCAAGCAGCCCGGCAAGGACGGCCAACCTGGCGAAGGTCCCGAGGGCGAGGAGGACGAGCAGCAGCTCGCGGCCCAGGTCGAGTACTTCTACTACGACGAGTGGGACTTTCGCGCCAACGACTACAAGCCGCGCTGGTGCCGGGTGGTGCAGCGCACGCTGGAGGAGGGTGACGACAACTTCTTTGAGAAGACCCTCACCGCCAACTCGGCGCTAGTCACGCAGACTCGCAAGCAGTTCGAGCTACTTCGTCCCGAGATGTTCCGCAAGATCAAGAAGCTCTATGACGGCGAGGACATCGACCTCGACCTACTGGTCGAATACGTGGTCGATCAACGGGCACATGTGACACCCAGCGAAAAGATCTACTGGCGCCGCAACAAAATCGAGCGCGATGTGGCGGTCGCCTTCCTGCTTGACATGTCGGCCTCCACGGATGAGGAGATCAATCGCCGCGACCGCAAGGGCGACGATGACGACTTCGACGACGATCCGCGCAAGTACCTGACCTGGTGGGCGCAAAAGCGCGCCCGCGAGATGCAGAACCCGCCCAAGCGCATCATCGACCTGGAGAAGGAATCGACGGTGCTGCTGATGGAGGCGCTGGAGACCATCGGCGACACCTATGGCATTTACGGCTTCTCCGGCTATGGCCGCGACAACGTCGAGTATTACGTGATCAAGGACCTGCTGGAGCCGTTCGGCGACCGCGTGAAGAAGCGGATCGACAAGATCGTGCCAATCCGCAGCACGCGCATGGGTCCGGCAATCCGTCACACGGTGAGCAAGCTCGATATGCACGATGCGAAGGTGAAGATCCTCTTCCTCGTCTCCGACGGCCGGCCGCAGGATCACGGCTACGGACGCGACCGCACGGAAAAGGAGTACGCGATCCACGACACGAAGATGGCGCTCAACGAGGCGAAGCGCAAAGGCATCGTCCCGTTCGCCCTCACGGTGGACCGCGCCGGCCACGACTATCTCAAGACGATGTGCGAGGACATTGGCTACGAGGTGGTCGCCGATATCGAGTCGCTGCCCTCACGCCTGCCCACGCTCTACCGCAAACTCACGGAGTAGCCGGCCATGACCGCACGCACCGAACGATATCTGGTCGATGAGCACGGCAATCGCATCGCGGTGCTGCTCGACATTGGCGAATACGAACGGCTGCTGGAGGAGTTGGAGGAACTGGACGCGATCAGAGCGTATGACGAAGCAAAGGCCTCTGGTGATGAATTCATCCCCCTTGAGCAGGCGCTCGCCGAAATCGACCAGGAGCGACGGTGAGCTATGCCGTTACCGTCGGGCGGCGTGCACAGTCCGTGCTACGGCGGCTTCAGTCGCGGGACGATGATCGCGTTCGACGTGCGCTTCGTGACCTGGGTGAAGAACCGCGCCCAACAGGCTGCCTCAAGCTAACTGGTCGGGAGGGCTGGCGCATACGCGTGGGTGATTACCGTCTCATCTACGAGATTGACGATGCTGCCCAAGTCGTTCAGGTGGTGGACATCGGTCATCGTCGCGACATCTATCGATGAAACGAGCAGCCTCGACCGCGGGGTCGTTCTCCGCGCCGGGTCGCTGCCCAGGCTGCCCACGCTCCACCGCGAGATGACGGAGTGGCCCCATGCGGACGGAGGCTGAGCCATGGTGGCGCCAAGCTCAGGCAGACCTCGAATCAGCAAGACAGAATCTCGGATTAGGCATCTGGTATCTCGTCACGTATCTGGCCCAGCAGTCGGTGGAGAAATGCCTGAAGGCGCTGTACATTGATCGGAAGGCTGCGGTACCGCCTCGGACGCACCATCTCGACGAACTCCGAGCGGAGGGCGCGGTGTACCCTAGAGCTTGGAGCCTGATCTCGATGTGCTGGAGCCGATGGCGATCACCTCTCGTTACCCCGACAGCTCTGGGGGTATAGCGCCGGTTGACGTCTTCAATGAAGCGGCCGCGACCCAGGCAATCGAGGCAGCAGAGCGAGTCATCGAATGGCTACGACAGCAACTGGACGTGTAGCTGATCCTGCGCTACGCCGTTTTGCCCAGCGATTGCGGCGGGAAATTAGTGCGCGGCATGTGTTGCTCTTTGGCTCGCGTGCGCGTGGAACTGGACGATCGGACAGCGATTACGATCTCATCGTGGTGTCCCCTGTGTTTGGCGCCCAA
>JBBQJF010000275.1:0-7386 GCA_038325665.1 Dehalococcoidia bacterium
GAGCGGCTGTTCCACGACGTGGTGCGCGGCATCGACCGCCGGTATGAGGGATGGCTGACCAAGATTTGACAAACCTAACCCCCGGCCCCCGTCCCCGCGGGGAAGGGGGAGATGACGGGGTGAATGAACTGAGGTAGGACGACAGCCTCGGTGGAATGCGGTGCAGTGCATGGCGTCTTTGACGTGCAAGCGCGTGGTCGGCACGGGGGGCGACCATGATCGAAATCCGACCGTATCGCAGGGGCGTTGGCGCTGCGCTGATAGCGAAAGCGAAGGCACTCTCACCAGGCGGTCTGTCGCTACACACGCTCATCGAGAATGTGGCTGCTCGTGCCTTCTATGAGCGGCACGGGTTCGTCGCTTGCCCGGAGGGGATAAATCGCGTCAACGGCCGGCCGAACGTGGAATATCGCTGGCTTCCAGAATCCATAAGGTAGGCGGTCCGGATGTGCACGCCCAGTTCGATTAACAGGTGGCCTAATGCCCGCTCGTATCGCGCTTAACCGAGGTGAGATCGCGGACTTCGCGCGTCGGTGGAAGATTCAAGAGATCGCGTTATTCGGGTCCGTCTTGGGGGAAGACTTCGGTTCCGACAGCGATGGAGATGTGCTTACCACTCTCGCTGCTGATGCCTCAGTCGCTCCGTTGGTCAGCGGCCTCCTAACACAGGGTGACGGCGCCACAACCGCCTTAATATACCGGCGGCCGGCGAGTGTGCCAGTCGGTGGCGCGCTCGTAGGCGCGGCCGGCGCGGAGCACCGTTGACTCGTCGAAGGGGCGGCCGATGATCTGGAGTCCGATCGGTAGGCCGTCGGTGCCGAAACCGCACGGGAGGCTGATCGCGGGCAGGCCGGCGAGATTGGCGGGGAAGGTGAAGCGCGTGACTGGGTTGGGCGTCTCGACCTTCGGCCCTGGAATGCGCGGCGCCGTCATCGGCAGCGTGGGCGTTACCAGCACATCGACGCCGGCCAGTGCCGTCAGGAATCCATCAACGACCCGGCGGCGTAGCCGTTGCGCGTCCACGAATTGGGTCGCCGGGTAGAGCGCGCCCGGCTCCAGACGCAAACGCACGTCCTCGCCGTAATCTTGCGGACGCTCGCGCATCGTGCGCGCGTGATACGCCGCCGCCTCTGCCAAGATGATCACCTGGAATGCAAGCCCGGCCGACTCGATCGCCGCGAGGTCCACATCGCACACCTCGGCGCCCTCGGTCCTGAGCACGGCGATTGCCTGCTCGACCGCCGCCGCCACATCCGGCTCCACCTGCTCGTAGAAGTAGCGGCGCGGCAGCCCGACTCGCAGACCGCGCACACCGTCTTCCAGCCCGGCGGTGTAATCGGGCACGGCTTGCGCGGCCGAGGCCGGGTCGGCCGGATCATGGGCGGCGATCACACCGAGAAGTACGGCTGCATCGCGCACGGTGCGCGTCATCGGGCCGGCGTGATCGAGCGACCAGCTCAACGGCACGACCCCGGCGCGGCTCACGCGGCCGTACGTGGGCTTCAGCCCGACGATTCCGCAGAACGACGCCGGGATGCGGATACTGCCGCCGGTATCGGAGCCGAGAGCACCGAGGCACAATCCGGCGGCAACGGCGGCGCCCGAGCCGCCCGACGACCCGCCGGGGATGCAGTCGGTGTTCCACGGGTTTCGGCACGGGCCGTAATGCGGATTCTGCGTCGTGACGCCGAAGGCGAACTCGTGCATGTTGAGCTTGCCCAACAGCACGGCGCCCGCCCCTCGCAGCCGCTGAACCACGGTCGCATCGCGCTCGGGTATACGATCCGCGAGAATCTTCGACCCGGCGGTGGTGCGGACGCCCGCGGTGTCGAACAGGTCCTTCAGCGCCAGCGGCACCCCGTGCAGTGGTCCAAGCTCCTCGCCTCGTCCTGCCGATTGCTCCGCCCGCTCGGCCTCCGCGAGCGCGCTGTCCGCCGTGACGGTGATGTAGCTGTTCAATTGAGGATCGAGCCGCTCGATGCGCTCCAACATCGTGCGCGTCAGCTCGACCGGCGACAGCTTCTGCCCGCGTACCATCTCCGCCGCCTCGCTGATGGTCAGGTCGCGCAGATCAGTCGCTTGCATCAGAGTGCTCCCGTTTCAGTTTGGGGTGAGACTGACTGCCGCGGGTCGGTCCAGCGTTGGGTGCTAACCCGAGGCCGGTGAATAGCAGCGGAGTTGCTCGCGGACCCGCCGCCGCCATGATGCCTTAAACCGTCGCGCTCTCATCCCTCGCGCTCTCATTCCTCGCGCCGAAGCGCGCCGCGGATGATGTGTTCTCAGACCGGCCAGTCAGAGTTCCCGCGATCACGGGCGACCCGGTGAATCGCCCCCACGGGTTCCGTCCATTTTCGCACGTAGGGGCGCCCGGTGGGTCGCCCTGATCTCGGGCCGCGTGGATGCCGGCTGAGCCGCGATGGACCAAATGGGTCACCTGATTTTACACCCGGTAACCCACTCGGGCGCGTCCGATCCCACGGCGTGGCGCATTCCGAGACCGCGCTCCGATTAGGTGGACGGGCTGGCGGGCGGAGGCGGAAGCCGGAAGATGATCGCCGGCTCCGTGTCGCCCAGTTCAAGCGCTCGCAGCCGCTCCGCCCCTGAGCGCATCCCCTCGTACGCGGGCAGCAGGATTTCGACCCGTTCGTCCGACGACTCCAGCCCCGCCGCCTGGAGCGCCTGCTTGAGCTGTTCGCGCGTTGTGGAACCGGGTGATGATGCCATTGCCCGCTCCTTCCCAAAGTGCTGATTCAGTGTACCCCAGTCGCATCCAGCCGGCTCCGCACCCCACGTTGTCCCGCCCGCCCCCCGCGCCTATGACCTGTGACCTATGACCCGTGACCTTTCCCCCTACCTCGACCCCCGCAAACGCGGATCGAGCAGGTCGCGCAGCGCATCGCCCAGCATGTTGAAGCCGAAGACAGCCGCCGAGATCGCGATACCGGGGGCAATCGCCAGCCACGGCGCCTCGTACATGAACTGGCGCGAGCTGCCGGAGAGCATCTGACCCCAGGTCGGTTGGGGCGGCGGCACACCGAAGCCGAGGAAGCTGAGCGCCGACTCGGCGAGAATCGCGTTGCCGAGGCCGAGCGTGGCCACCACGATGACCGGCGCCATAATGTTGGGCAGCACATGCTGCATGATGATGCGCACGTTGCGCGCGCCGATGCAGCGCGCCGCCTCGATGTAGGGCATGGTCATCGTGCCGAGCACGGCGCTGCGAACGATGCGCGAGTTCGTGAAGGTGCTGCCAAGGGCGAGGGTAAAGATTACCGGTCCGATGCCCGGTTTGAAGATCATCATGATCGTTAGCAATAGAATCAGGAATGGCAGCGATATCCAAGCATCGACGATCCGTTGTAGCACCAGATCGACCGGCCCGCGGGCAAATCCCGACACCGTGCCGAGTCCGACCGCGAACACCATTCCCAGCCCTACCGCGCCGATCGCGACCGTCATCGAGATGCGGGCGCCGTGGACCATGCGACTGAACATGTCTCGCCCGAGGTTGTCGGTGCCGAGGATATAGGCCGGCCCGTCCGACGCGGAGGCCGCGCCGGGTGGGACGAGCGTGTCGGCGAGGTGGACGCGCTCGTACGGATACGTCGCGATCGAATTGGCGAAGATGGCGATCATCACTAGCACTAGCACGAGCAGGCCGCCGAAGCTGCCCAGCGGTTTTTCCCGGACGAGACGCACCCAAACGTCGATTTGCCATGGCAGCCGCCGCTGACGACCACTGGCGTCCAGTGCGACGACCGATTCTCGTGTGGTGGTCACGGTGACCTCCCCGAGTTGGGTTCGAGGCTCCCCCAGCCGCGCCCGCGGCCCCCTTCCCGCACGCTCCAATCCCGACAGGGCCGCGGGAAGGGAGCCGGGGTTTCGGTGCATGGAGCGTAGGCGTTCAGCTATAGCGAATGCGTGGGTCGATGTAGCCGTAGGTCAGATCTACGAGCAGGTTGGTGAACAGCACGAAGCTGGCGAACACCATGTTCATGACTTGCACCATCGGGTAATCGCGGGCGATGATCGCATCGAGCATGAACTTGCCCGTTCCCGGCAGATTGAAGATCGTCTCCATTACCACCGAGCCGCCCAGGATCGCCGGCACCTGGAGGCCGAGAATGGTTACCACCGGGATCAGCGCGTTACGCAGCGCGTGGCGCGTGACCACCACGCGCTCCCGCAATCCCTTCGACCAGGCGGTACGCACGTAGTCCTGACGCAGTACCTCAAGCATCATCGCCCGTGTCATGCGCATGAGACTGGCGGCGCGATCGACGCCGAGAATGATCGAGGGCACGAGCAGCGCCGCGATGCTGCCGGCCGGATCGCGCCCGAACGGCACCCACTGCCGCGGCGCCCAATGGAACCAGATCGAGCCGAACACCAGCAGAATCGTGGCAATCCAGAACGGCGGGAACGATAAACCGAGGATCGCGACGCTGCGCGCGGCATAATCGGCGCCGCTATCCTGGCGGATGGCGGAGAGCACGCCGATTGGCAGGGCGATTGCGAGCGAGATGATCATCGTCATCGCGCCGAATTGGAGCGTGAGCGGGATGCGATGTCGCAGCTCCTCGCCAATCGTCCGGCCGGTCCACAGTGACGTGCCCCAATCGCCGGTCGCCATTCCGCGCAGCCACTTGGTGTACTGCACCGGCAAGGGCTGATCAAGTCCAAGCTTGTGGCGCAGATCATCGACATCGCTGGCGTACTTGCGATTTTCGACCATGATTTCGGCGATGTCGCCGGGGATCAGCCGTACCAGTGAGAACACCAGCATGCTGACCAGCAACAGCGTTGGCACCATCAGCAACAACCGTCGGAGTATGTATTGGGCCATGGCGCCCTCCGGGCGCGGTGTTAGGTGATGGGTGATGGGTGTTGGGGGCCGAGAACTGTCCTGTCACTCAGCGCCATCACCCAACACCGATCACCCGTCACCTATTTGTCGAGCCAGATAGAGCGGGCGATCGCGCCGTGGTTGTAGCCGGACTTGGGCCGGTAGTTTTTCACGTAGGGCTGCTGTGCCCAGGTGACGTACGGCGCGGGAGGGAACACGTAGAACAAGTTCTTCGCGACGGCCTTCTGAATATCGGCGACGACCTTCTTGCGCTCGGCCACGTCGTACATACCGCGCTGCTTGTCGAGCATCGCGTCGATCTCGGGGAAGTTGGAGTGCGCTTTGTTGGTGATCGACTTCGTGTGGTGGAGGCCCCACAGCCAGTCGTCGATCGCCACCAACGGCGTGAGCGGGCCGAAGGCGAATTCGTCGTAGACGCCGGCGTGGCCGGTCGCCAGCCAGTCGCCGTACTCCTTGGCATTCAGCTTGAGGTTGATGCCGATCTGCTTCATCAGGTCGGCGGCGAGCTGGCCGCGGTCGAAGGTCGGCTGTCCATACGCCTGCGCGTTCGCGAGATCCATCGTGCGGCTGAATCCGTTAGGGAAGCCGGCCGCCGTCAGCAGCTTCTTCGACTCTTCTGGCTTGTAGTTGTAAAACTCCGCGCCTTCGCCCAGATCCTTCATATCGACGAACCAGCCGGCGTACGAGGCGGGCAGCGGCGGACCGTTGTGGATCACGCCGGTATCGACATATTGCGACTTGAGCCAGCCCTTGCGGTCGAAGCCGTAGGCGACCGCCTGACGCACGCGGATGTCCTTCGTCTCGTTCTTATCGAGACGGAAGTAGTACACATCACCGCCGGCGTTGAGACTCTGCCACCATTGCAGTTCGGGGTTGCTCTGCTTCATCGCCGCGACCGACGGGAGATTAACGTTGCCGATATCAACTTGCTTGGAGCGAATCATCGCCTCCTGCGTTGCCGTATCGGCGGAGAAAAAGGTCACGACCTTGTCGAGGTACGGCAGTTTCCCGCCGGCTTTGTCTTTGCCCCAGTAGTCGGGATTCTTGACATAGGTGGCCTTCTGCCCCGACTCGAAGCTGTCGACCATGAAGGCGCCGGTGCCGATTGCCTGGTCGGCGCGGCTGATATCGCCGTCTTTGGCCGCCTCCACCGATTCTTTCGCCACGATCCAGGCGTAATGGTTACCCAGGTTGACGGGGAAGTCGGCGTACGGGAACTTGAGCTTGAACCGCACGGTCGTCTTATCCGGGACTTCGATGCCGTCAACGATGTCCTCGAAGATGTTCCGGTAGGTGAACTTCTTCGCGATCATCCGGTCGATCGTGTACTTGATGTCGGCCGCTTCGAGTTCGCGCCCGTTCACCGGCGCCTTGTTGTGGAACTTGACTCCCTGGCGCACCTTGACCGTGAACGTGGTTGGGTCCGGCTGTTCGATTTTTTCGGCCAGACCTGGGACGGCGGTATAGTCGCCGGGGTCGGCGTCCGCCCCGAATGGGAACTCCATCACGCGCTCGTGTGAATAGCTGAGCACGGTATGGGTCTTGAAGCTGAACGACTTGTGTGGGTCCCAGCCGGTGGCGCCATCGGAGGTCGCGGCGAGTACATTGAGTGTGCCGCCCGGCTTGGCGGTCCCACCTTGCTGCTGTGCCGCCGTGTTGACCACCGTGCCCGAACCGGAGGGCCGGCTGGTGGTGTCCTTCTTCGTACCGCCGCCGCACGCGGCCAGGATCAGCGCGCTCACTCCCGCGCCGGCTGTCGCCGCGCCATGCAATACCGTGCGCCGGCTCACTCCACCTCGCGCCTGACGGGTCCAGTATCCACCTTCGCTCACCTGCCGCCTCCTCTTCGGAAATGAGCACCGCGGCGCCGTGACGGGAAACCGTCCGAACACGGTCGGACAGTGGACGCCGTGGCGCAATTCTGCCACTCCGACAGCAGGTGTCAAGGGTTCGGAGGGTTTTCGCCGGTGGCGACCGTGATCGGTGGCGCGTCGCCGTGGAATGGGCAACCGAGCGCGCGACTTAGTTCCAGGGAGGCTCGTTCGAGTCCTCGCCAAATTGGCGGGCGGCGGCGGCGCAGATGCCCATGCCGATCATCTGATTGGAGGGCGGATCCCAGTCGCCGCGCCATACCTGATGACATGTCTCCGCGATCGCCCGCCACGAATACTGATGCTTCACCCGCAGCCGCCGCACCATCTCCGCGTGACGGCGGGTGAAATTGTAGATGCGCTCGATGCGAGCAGTGTCTTGCAAGAACACCCACGAGATCTCGTGGATCACCATTTTCGGCGCGGCGAACTCGGTGTCATCGGGCATGCCCAGCGAGGCGGCGAACCCCGACGGCAGGTGGAGCGTCTCGGCTGCCCCCCGTTTCGCGGCTTCCAACAGCTCGATATCGGCCTCGGCCAGCGTCGAGCCTTTGACATGGAACGCGCGATCAAACGAGAGGAAGGATGGCTCGTCGGCCGGCGGTTCGGTTGTCACAAGCGCTTCTCACACTGATGTATCGCGGCGGC
>JBBQJF010000276.1:0-7383 GCA_038325665.1 Dehalococcoidia bacterium
GTCTCCCGGCCCAGGTATTGGGGCCCCCGGGTCGCGGATCCCCCCCCGGGGCGCCCCACCCGTAGCACATCCCCCGCGCCGTTGGGGGAGCGACCGGGGGGGACATCCGCGTCTTGATCGTGTGCATGAGGCAGCCAGTCGGAGGCCTCTCCATCCAACAAGAGGGTATGCCCATGAGCCACTTGAATGCGTTTCTCAAGGCCGGCAATCGTCGGACACTGGCAGCCAGCTTCATCTACTTCGATATGAGCTTCATGGTCTGGGTGCTTTTGGGCGCGCTCGGCAACTTCATCGCCGCCGACTTCGGTCTCACGGGCACGGAGAAGGGACTGATGACCGCGCTGCCGATCTTGAGCGGGTCAGCCTTTCGACTGGCGCTGGGGCCGCTGGGCGACCGGTTCGGCGGGCGGAAGGTGGGGATGGTTGGGCTGGCGCTGACGCTGGCGCCGCTGGTCATCGGCTGGCAGTTTGCCGGCTCGTTCTCGACGGTCATTCTCACCGGGCTGCTGCTGGGCGTGGCGGGGGCGAGCTTCGCCGTCGCGCTGCCGCTGGCGAGCCGCTGGTATCCGCCGGAGCACCAGGGGTTGGCGCTGGGTATCGCCGGCGCGGGCAATAGTGGCACCGTGCTTGCATCGCTGTTCGCGCCGCGGCTGGCCCGCGCCTTCGGCTGGGAGGCGGTGTTCGGGCTGGCGCTGATCCCGATCGTGCTCACGTTTATCGCCTTCGCCCTACTGGCCAAGGATAGCCCGACGACTCCCCGAGCTTTCGGCTTGAAGCAGTACGGTCGGGTGCTGAGGCAAAAGGATACCGGCTGGTTCGCCGCGATGTACGCGGTGACATTTGGCGGCTTCGTCGGTCTGGGCGGCTATCTGGCGATCTTCCTGAAGGACCAGTACGGCTTGGGCAGAGTCCATGCCGGCGATCTCACGGCGCTGTGCGTGTTCGCCGCCAGCTTTTCCCGACCATTGGGCGGCTATCTCGCCGACCGGCTCGGCGGCATACGGCTGCTGATCGGACTACTGGGCACGATCGCGGCGCTGATGCTCGGCGTGGCGAGCCTGCCGCCGCTGGCGGTGATGATGCTCCTGCTCACGGCGGTGATGGCGGTATTCGGCATGGGCAACGGCGCCGTCTTTCAGCTCGTGCCGTTGCGCTTCCCCAGGGATATCGGCACGGTCACCGGGCTGGTCGGCGCGGCCGGTGGTGTGGGTGGCTTCCTGCTGCCGTTCCTACTTGGCTCTCTGCGCGACCGCACCGGCACCTACGCCACGGGCTTCCTCGTCTTCGTCGCCGGCGCGCTGCTGACGATGCTCGCGCTCGCCGTGGCGCAGCGATCGTGGCGGTCCACCTGGGCGCCGGCACACAGCGCGGCGCGCGTCGGGCTGGGGCGGACGGAGCCGGGTGGCGTTCGTGGAGCGCTTGAAGCGGGGGCCGGCGACTGATACGCGCCACGACTCGGTGAAACCCGCGCTGCTGCTGGCGGCGTTGGTGCGGAGGCCGGTGACCGATGGACCTGATGATGGCCGCGAACGGCAGCGGCGCCTGGAAGCGCTCGATCTGCCCGTACTGCGGCACCGGCTGCGGGCTACGCATCCGCGCCCGCGACGGCGTGGTGAACCAGGTCGAGGGCGACCCGGACCACTCCGTCAACGCCGGCAAGCTGTGCGCGAAAGGCGCCCTGCTGGCGCCGATCCTGGGCACGGACGACCGGCTGCTTTATCCGCTGGTGCGCGACCGCGCCACGGGCAGCACGCGACGGGTCGGGTGGGACGCGGCAACGACGCATGTGGCGGACGCGATCCGGGCCGCCGTCGCGGCGCACGGTCCGCATTCCGTGATGCTGTACGGCTCGGGTCAATTGTTAACCGAGGACTACTACCTGTTCGGCAAGCTCGCCAAGGGCTACGTCGGCACCAACAACCAGGACACCAACTCCCGCCTGTGCATGGCCAGCGCCGTGGCCGCCTACGGACTCGCGCTCGGTAAGGACGCGCCGCCGGCGGCCTATGCCGACATCGAGCAGGCGAATACCTTTCTGATCGTCGGCGCCAACATGGAGGCCTGCCACCCGATTCTGTTCAACCGCATAAAAGCGCGTAAGCGTGCGGCCGGTAATCGGGTGAAGGTGATCGTGGTCGACCCGCGCACCACGGAGACGGCGAAGATCGCCGATATCCATCTGACCGTGAGGCCGGGCGCGGATGTGCCCCTGCTCAACGCGCTGCTCTACGAGGTGATGCTGGCCGGAGGCGGCGACGCGGCCTACATGGCGGAGCACACCACCGGCTGGGACGCGCTGCGCGCCGCGCTGCCGCGCTATCAGGCGGAACTCGTTCAGGACGTGACCGGCGTGCCGGCCCAGTCCATCGTCGATGTAGCGCGCATCTTCGCGACCAACGGCCCGGCGCTGAGCCTGTGGTCGATGGGCGCGAACCAGAGCACCTCCGGCGTGGACAAGAACCTGGCGCTGATCAACCTATCGCTCGCCACGGGCAATATCGGCAAGCCGGGGGCAGGCCCGTTCTCCCTCACCGGCCAGCCGAACGCGATGGGCGGGCGCGAGGCGGGCGGTCTGGCGACGGCGCTCCCGGGCCATCGCCTGGTGGCGAATCCTGGTGATCGGGCCGAGACGGAGGCCGCCTGGGGTGTGCCGGCCGGGGCAATCTCTGACCACCCCGGTCTGACAGCGATTGAGATGGTGGAAGCGCTCGAACAGGGACAGATCAAGGTGTTGTGGATCGCCGGCACCAACCCGCTGGTGTCATTGCCCAATGCCGACCGGGTCCGCGCCGCCTTTGCGCGGGCAGAACTGGTCGTGGTTCAGGACGCGTACCACCCGACCGAGACGACGCTCGCCGCCGACGTGATTCTGCCCGCCGCGCAGTGGTCGGAGCGCGAGGGCACGATGACCAACAGCGAGCGGCGTATCTGCCTACTGGAGCGCGCCGGCGACCCTCCTGGCGAGGCGCTGCCCGACTGGCAGATCATCTGCCGGGTGGCGGGCGCGCTCGGCCACGGCGACGCCTTCCGCTATCCGGACGCGGAGGCGATCTTCCACGAATACCGTGAGATGACCCGCGGCCGCGACCTCGACATCACCGGGGTCGATTATGCGCTGCTGCGCGCCACCGACGGCGTGCAATGGCCGTATCCGGCAGGCGCGCGAACAGGGACGGTCCGCCTGTTCACCGACGGAACATTCCCCACGCCGGACGGTCGCGCCCGCTTCCATGTGCCCGAGTACCGGCCGCCCGCCGACGACGTGACCGCGGACTATCCGATGGTGCTGACCACGGGCCGGGTGAAAGACCAGTGGCACACGCGCACCCGCACCGGCAAGGTCGCGAAGCTGAACAAGAGCGAGGCGGCGCCCTACCTCGAGATCCACGAGCAGGATGCGCGGGCGCTGGGCATCCGCCACGGTCAGGCGGTGCGCGTGCGCTCCCGCCGTGGCATGGTCGAGCTACCGGCGCGGCTCTCGCGGGCGATCCGACCGGGTACCGTCTTTGCCCCCTTCCACTGGGGGTCGCTGTGGGGTGGTCGTGGTGTCGCCAATGGCGTCACCAGCGAGGCGTACGACCCACGGTCGAAGGAACCAGAACTCAAGTTCGCGGCCGTGCGCCTCGAACCAGCATAGCCCGGATATCCCCCCGCCGCGCGCCATGACCATCGCCCCAACGTTGGCGAGTCCTTGGCGCGCAATCGACGCCCCCACGGCGCTGGGGTACGATGGTCACCTGGACACGTTTCTGCGACCATGAGGTCCGGGGAGTCTACCTCTCCCCCGGCCCCTCCCCTGCGAGGGGAGGGGAGTCACGGTTTGTCCGTGCGCGTCCCTTGATTCCGCTCCTCCCGCGAGGAAACAGGAGTCGCGGTTTGTCCGTGCGCGTCCCCCTGATTGTCCTCCTCTCCTGCGGGGGGAGGGGAGTCACGTTCTCCCCGTGCTCGCCCTCTCGTTCTCCCCCTTCCCTTGCAGCCTGTCCCGGCGTGCCGGGGGGAAGGGGGCCGGGGGGTTAGGTATCAAGGATGTAGACAATGACCACCACGACACGCCTCAACCTGCCGCCGTTCACGCGATTGCGGCGGATGCGTGGTTCACCGGGGCTGCGGCGGATGGTGCGGGAGACGGCGATCACACCGGCCGACTTCATCGCGCCGTTCTTCGTGACGCACGGTGTCGATGTGCGCCACCCGGTCGGCTCGATGCCCGGCGTCTCGCAGCTCTCGGTCGATCAGCTCGTGCAGGAGGCGACCGCGCTTGCCCGCCTCGGTGTGCCGGCGATCCTCCTGTTCGGCCTGCCCGCGGTGAAGGACGCCACCGGCTCCGAGGGGTACGCGCCCGATGGCATCGTCCAGCGTGCGGTGAGGGCGGTCAAAGATGCCGTCCCCGAGATGGCGGTCGTGACCGATGTGTGCCTGTGCGAATACACCGATCACGGCCACTGCGGCCTGATCGCGGGCGACCGCGTCCTCAACGACCCGACACTGGAGTTGCTGGCGAGGATGGCGCTGTCGCACGTCGAGGCGGGGGCCGACATCGTCGCCCCGTCCGACATGATGGACGGCCATGTCGCCGCCCTGCGCGGAATTCTCGACCAGTCCGGCCACGAGCACACGCCGGTGATGGGTTACTCGGCCAAGTTTGCCTCCGCGTTCTACGGTCCGTTCCGCGAGGCGGCCGAAAGCGCGCCCCAATTCGGCGACCGGCGCGGCTACCAGATGGACCCCGCCAACGGCCGCGAGGCGTTGCGCGAGATCGGGGCCGATATCGCCGAGGGCGCCGACATCATCATGGTCAAGCCCGCGCTCGCCTACCTCGACGTGATCCGCGCCGCCCGCGACCAGGTGAATCACCCAATCGCCGCCTACAACGTCAGCGGCGAGTATTCAATGGTCAAAGCCGCCGCGGCCCAGGGGTGGCTCGACGAGCGCGCCGTTACCCTGGAGATCCTCACCAGCATCAAGCGCGCCGGCGCCGACCTGATCATCACCTACCACGCCGCCGATGCCGCCCGCTGGCTGGGCGCGTGAGGCTGTCGCGTGACCGCGGGCGGGAAGAGGAAAGCGGGGCCAACAATGCCGGTACCGCTATGGGGAATCGTCGTCGGCATGATCATTAGCGTTATCATGGGATTGGCGTTACCTGGAGGGGCGGGTGTCGCTCTTCTCATCCCATTCTTCGCGATTGCACTGTGTCCCGTGGGTGCGGGTGTGGGGTGGCTGATCAGCCGAAACACCCAACGGCGAGTGGCTCAGCGACGTGTTCGCTGAAGACGATTCCGAGACGGTTGAACACGTCGCCGCGGACACAGCCCCAACATGCGCGAAAGAGCCCCTCCCCAAAGTTCAGGGAGGGGCCTCCGCGTGACCATGTTACGTCTCGCTGGACAGCCAGCGTCGGGCCGCGCTCGGATCAGTCGTCGGCTGCTATCGCATCGCGGGACGCCTCGCTCATCATCAGGAAGCGCACACTCGTCACCGTGCGACTGAAGGACTCCGCGAGATCTCCCACCTCGTCCTTGGAGGTGACGTTAATCTCGAGGTTATCGAGATCGCCGGTGGAGATGCGCTCGGCCACGTCACGCAGGTGACGGAGCGGTTGAGTGATGGTGCCCGCGAACCAGACGCCGAGCATCCCGGCGGTAATGAACGCGATCAGCGTGCCCAGGAGCACGGCCTGCTGGGTACTGCCCGCTGCCGACCGCGCGTCCTCCCGTGCAGCCGTCAATTTACCCGTCTGCATCCCCACCACGCCGTCGAGCAATTGGCTGATGCGCGTGCTCGATTCGAGGAACACCCCGCGCGCTCGTGATGAGTTGTCCGCCGCCACCATCAACGACCGCGCGCTTGGCTCAAACTCACGGTAAAACTTCGTATCCACGCGGTCGATGATCGGCTGGTCGACCGGTCCGCCGGCGCCACGGGCGACATTCAGCCAGTTGGCGAAGACCATGCTGGCGTCCTCGAAGCGCTTCTTGAGTGCCTCGTTCCCCGAAATGACGTAGCCGGTGGCGAGCGCTGCCTCGAAGCCGACGATGCTCATCATGCCCTCGGTACCGAGCAGCAGTTCGTTGATCTGGTTCCGCAGCGTGATCGGCGCGGTCGAAGACGCGGGCGTGCCGGGAGTGCTGGCGGTGGGCGTGAAGCGGTTGCGGATGGTAGTCAACTCGATCACCATCTCCTCGCCCTTAACCCGCACGGCCTCGGTGTTGCGCTCGGTCGTGGCGCGGGCGCCAAGGAGCTGGTTGGCAGCGGCATCAAAGCGTCCGCGCTCATCCTGTACCTGCCGCACCAAATCGGCGGCGCGCGCCTGCTCGTCCTTGCTCCCGCGGCGGGAGGCGGCCGTCAGTTCGGCCATCTTTTGGTCCAGTTGCGGCGCCAAGTCAAGGTACCGCTGGCGGTCGGCAGCCGCACCACCGGCGATGTAGGAGAGCACCATGCGCTGCTGCTCGCGCTGGAGAGCATCGACTTCTTTGGCCAGCAACACGTTGGGAACGGCATCGTCGCTCAGTTCTTCAACATTGTTGTTGATGCTCTGGACTCGGTTCACGGCCACGCCGCCGAGCACGGGTACGAGCAGCGCGATGAGCAAGAATGCCCCAATAAGCTTTGTACGTATGGTCATGAACGGGCCTCCATGCGGATTGTCGTTCTTATGCGGATCACACATTGTTGAGAGCATTAGCGCTGCACGAGGAGTGCCTCCAGGGACGCGGCCAGCTCCGTGGCGCCCTTGTCGCCGAGCAATGGCGCGGCCTCGGCGCGCATCGCCCCGGCCAACCATGTGAGGTGCTCGTAGCCCACGGCCTCGAAGGGCAGCCCCTGACGCGCACACAGCCGCTGGACGAACATCGCTCCCGCCGGTCCAACCCGCCGGCTGACAGTCTCGATGATCTTCGCGCGCAGCGGCGCCGCCGGGCTGACCATCAGCCCCCGCGCCACGACCATGAACGCGGCCGTCCGCGCGGCCCCGATCCGCGCCGCGCCCTCGCGCTCCACCGCTTGGGCCAGTAACGGCATGCCGTCGGACTTCAACTCATCCAGTTCTACTTCCAGCCGCTCATGGCACAGATTCCGCAGGAATGCCTCGCCGTCCGCGCCGACATGCTCAACGGCGGCAGCGACCACACGCGCGGTAAACTCCGGCGACCGTTCGACGCCACAGCACTCGATGGCGGCGCCAAGTGACTCGGCGATCGCGGCCCCGAGCAGTCCACCGGCGTCATGGCGGGCGGTCGCCGCCAGCGCCGCCAAATGTGCGCGGTCTATACGCGCGGGAGTGAATTCGATGTGGGCGCACAGGTTGGCGAGGAGGGCGCCGGCCGCCGGGCCGACAACCCCGGCCACGGCGTCGTGCAGCCGCTCATGGAGGGCGCCATCGAC
>JBBQJF010000277.1:0-7299 GCA_038325665.1 Dehalococcoidia bacterium
ACACCACAGCACGCCGTTCTGCATGGGCGGCGCGATGAACGTCGAGGCGTCGATCCTCGCGCGCATCACCGAACGAGCGAAAATCGTGCTGCTCGGCAACATCCTGCCGTTGTGGGATGATCCGCTGTGGTTGGTCGAGCAACTCTCGATGATCGACATGATCTCGCGCGGCCGGCTGGTCAGCGGCTGGGTGCGCGGCACGGGCCGGGAGAGCGTCGCCCACAACACGCCGCCGCCGTTCAATTGGGAACGGTTTCAGGAGGCGCACGACTTCGTCGTCAAGGCGTGGACCGAGCCGGGGCCATTCCGCTGGGAGGGCAAGCACTACAACTATCGCTACGTCAACCCATGGGTACGCCCGTACCAGAAGCCGCATCCGCCGATCTGGATCCCTGGTGTGATCAGCCGCGATACCGTCATCTGGGCGGCCAAGCGCCGCTATCCGTACATCATGCTCGCCACCGCGCTGGAGCCGACGAAGCAGTCGTTCGACCTCTACCGCGAGGTGGCGCGCGAAGAGGGCTACGAGGCCGGCCCCGAGCACATCGGCTACCTCTGGAAGGTGCATGTCGATGAGACCGAGGAGTTGGCGGAAGAGGTCGGGCGCAAGTACGTCCAGGGACCGAGCAACCCGTTCCTTGCCGGCAACGAGGGCACCCAGAATCAGGCGCTGCTGACGCTGCCCGGCCTCACCTCGCGCTCGCGCGTGCTACCCACGATTAACTCCGCGCCCACCGGTCGCGGCGGTTTGACCCAGCAGACCTACGAGAGCCAGACCGAGAACCTCAGCATCGTCGCGGGCACCCCAAAGACGGTGCTGCCCAAGATCCGTCATGTGCTCGAGTATCTGCGGCCGGGCAGCATCTTCTTCTGGGACGGCGACGGCGCCATGACCCACGAGGACACGATGCGTTCCCTCCGCCTGATGGGCGAGGAGATCCTGCCCGCCGTCCGCGAGATGGGCAAAGAGCTGGGCCTGAAGGGACCGTTCGAGGTGGACTCCACGCCCGGCCAGCAGTTGGAGCGGAAGCGAACCGCGGGCGAGGCCGTGCCTGCCGGCGACTAACACCGGGAGGGGCGCGCCATCCCCCACGTTCTAGCGCATCGCCCGCAGCGACCCGCCCACGCGCGCCGGCTTCGATTCCCATCAGGCCCGCGGGCGAGCGCTACCGGATGATGATCCGGAGACACGGCGCGTGTGGGATGGGATCTCCGTGTATGATTCAGAGGATAGCGCCGGGCGACAGGTCCGGCGCTACCGACGACTCGGCCGCGAAATCGCGGTCGTGGAGGTCGCGGACGCGCGTGCCATTCGCGCGGAACGGACCACCGGCAGTGCAGGGCTGCACACGGTATGGGGCGACGCGGCGGCCTTGTTGGCGTGTGTCCGAATGACATTACCCGTGTGATAAAGGGCAGCAGACGGCGGATGAAGCGAGCAGTCGCGTGATATTCGAACTGTGGGACATCGAGACCGGCAACGTCGTCACTACCTATCCGACCGAAGAAGCTGCCCTCGCGGTCGTTCGCCAGACCGCGCTCCTGCATGGTCGTGCATATGCAACATCCTGGGCACTAGGCAGTGAGGCTGATGGTGACGAGTCCAGCGATGTGCTCGAAGGCGCCGATCTGGTGGAGCGCGCGCTGCAGGGCATCTCAGCGAGTTGACGCGGGCGAGCGAGAAGCCGAGGTGCGTATGCAGTTCACCGTCCTTCTCCGTCCTCAACCCGACGGATCTTGCCAGGCTACTGTGCCTGCCATCCCGGAGGTCGTGGCTTCAGGGGCAAGCCGCGAAGAGGCTCTAACCGCGGCGATGGGCGCTCTCAAGGCTGTGCTCAACGGGGGCGAAATCGCCACCATTGATGTGCCCCTCGATAGTGCGCCTCGCGACCGCCAGGGGCATGATGGATCGACAGAACTGGCCGTGCTTCTGTATACAGAAGCCGATGGAACTTATCGGGCGAAGGTACCCGCAATCCGAGGGCTGGCGGTCACCGCGGCCACCCGCGCCATCGCCCTGAAAGCCGCGGCCGCGGCCGCGGCCGAAGCGCAACCTGGGAGCGAGATCGCGGTCATCGACGTCCCACCCAGCCCCGATGGAAAGCCCAATCCGTGGCTAGAGATGGCGGGGATGTTCGCGGACGATCCGACCTGGGAGGAGTTCATCGCGGAAATGCAGGCGGCCCGCGCGCGCGAGGATGCGCACCCGCGTGACGATGAATGACGAGCACAGCATCCGGTACGTACTGGACACTGACACCGTGTCGGCGTATCAGCGCAGCCATCGAGCTGTCCTCGCCAGAGTCGCTGCCCAGGGGCCTGATGCGGTGGCAACGACTGTAGTCACAATGTATGAGCAACTTCGTGGGCGCATGTCGAGCGTACATCGCGCAACCACCGGCGAGTCGCTTCTGAGGGCCTATCGCTGGCTCCATGACAGCCATCGATATTTCTGTGGCGTCATCGTTCTGCCGTTCGACACGGCGGCCGCGGGCATCTATCGGTCGCTCGTCGCGCAGCGACTGCGCATCGGTACGCAGGATCTGAGGGTCGCCGCGATCGTGCTCGCGAACGACGCCATCCTTGTCACGCGCAACCGGCGCGACTTCGAGCGGGCGCCGGGGCTGCGGATTGAAGACTGGACTGCAGGATGACTGAAGGCGTGCCGTCGTCGAGCAAAGCAGACCTCACTGCCGACGTGATCGTGATCGGCGGCGGTCCGGGGGGAAGCACGGCCGCCACGATGCTGGCGCGCAAGGGGTGGCGCGTGCTGCTGTTTGAGCGCGAGCACTTTCCACGCGAACACATCGGTGAGTCGCTGCTGCCCGCTAGCATGCCGGTGCTTGAAGAATTGGGCGTGCTGCCCGCGGTGCAGGAGATCGGCTTCCTGCCCAAGTGGGGCGCGACTATGGTCTGGGGCAACGGGGACGCGCCGTGGAGTTGGTACTTCGGTGAGACGAACAAGAAGTACCCTCACTCCTATCAGGTGTGGCGACCGCAATTCGATAAGCTGCTGCTCGACAACAGCCGCGCAAACGGCGTCGATGTGCGTGAGGGCCATCAGGTGCGCGAAGTCCTGTTCGAGAACGGCCGCGCGACCGGCGTGCGCTACGCGACCGAGGGCGGCGACGGCGCGGCGCATGCCCGCTTCATTGTCGATGCCAGCGGCCAGGGCGCGGTGCTCGGTCACAAGCTCGGGTTGCGCCGGTGGGACCCGTTCTTTCAGAACCTGGCGGTGTACGGCTACTTCGAGGGCGGGCAGCGGCTGCCCTCGCCCGATGAGAATAACATCTTCATCGAGTCGTACCCGCACGGCTGGTTTTGGAGCATCCCGCTGCACACCGGCTGGATGAGCGTCGGCGCGGTCGTGGACCGGCACACCGGTCAGGAGGGACTGCGCCGCGACGGGCCGCTCCGCTTTCTGATGGGTCAGATCGCGCGGGCGCCGCGCACGGCAGCAATGCTGAAAGAGGCACGGCTCGTCAGCGGGCCGGTCGTCCTCAAAGACTGGTCGTACCTGTCCGATGAGGTGGCCGGCGACGGCTACATCCTCGTTGGTGATGCCGCCTGCTTTATCGACCCCCTGTTCTCGTCCGGCGTGCATCTGGCGCTGACGGCCGGAGTGTTGGGAGCAGCCTACGTGACCACGGCGCTGAAGGACGAGGGCATGCGCGAGGCCGCCGGCCGCGTCTACAAGGATCTGTACTACCGCCAGTACAGCCACTTTCGTGATATGGCGCAGTTGTTCTACGCCAGCAACCGCACGGTCGAGTCCTATTTCTGGGAGGCGCGGCGACTGCTGGGCGAGCGCGAGGGCGTTACCCCGCGGCAGGCGTTCATCCACGCTGTCGCGGGCCAGTCACCGCTCGGCTACGAGCGCGCGGTGTTGGAGCGCGGCGCCGCCCCGCCGGAGTTCCTGCAAGACGTGCGCGCGGTGGAGACAGAGCGCGCGCAACGTCGCGCCCGCATCACGGCGCTCGGCGCTGCTCCGGGCGCATCCATTCATGGCGCCGTGCCGCGACTCGCGCCGGGCGTGACGGTGGAGCGCCGGCCGGTGGTGGCTGACGGCGAGTTTGTGTGGGGTCACGTACTCACCACCGCCGGGTACCCCGAGGGCACGCCGTGCAGTGCCTTCGTCGCGACACTCGTATCGCTGATCGACGGCTGTGCACCGGTTGACAGCTTGCTAGCCCACCTGTGCGCGGGCGTGGACGCGGAGCGGGCCGCGCTGGTCGAACGCAATGCTCTGTCCGCGCTCGGCATTCTGTATGTGGACGGCACGGTGGAGGAGCTGACCTAAGCTTTCGGCTCCCGTGTCCCCCGGCATGGCCGGGAGATGACCTAACCCCCCGGCCCCCTTCCCTGCACGGGAAGGGGGAGACGAAGTAACTTCTATCAGGGCCGGGGGCGATGGGCGACGGCCACGGACGGAGCGCCGTGGAAGGATCGGTGAGCGACATGTGGATCGATAGCGAGCCGGCCGACTGGTTGATGATGCGCTACTTCCTGTGCTTCGAGCCGGGCGACCCCAACCCGGAGGACCGGCATGTCCGCGCCTAGTTGCGCGAGCACCGGCTCGAACCGAAGCGGGTGTGGTCAGATGAGCGCGGCGGGACGGCGTGTGAGGTGCTGCTGTTCGGTCAGTGTTATCTAGGAGGGCACCTGCGCGCTCTCCATAACCTGCGCCATCACGGCCTAATTGCCGAGGCGGTGAGCCTGATGATGGAGCGCCCGCCCGCGCTCCACGCTGCCCCGCCTGATGTCGTCGCATCCGTGTCGTGGACGCTCGCGGGTCGCGTGCTCGAACGCGCCGCTGCCCACCCCGATCCGGACGATCCCGCGCGCATCGCCATCGATCCCGACTTTCTGCGTGAGGAATTGCAGCGCGTGCTGGCCGCCGTGGAAAGCGCCGCGAGGTGAGCCACGCGCCTCACGCGACAAATCTGGTACGCTCGCGCCGGCGCGAGGGTATGTCCCCACATTAGTCGCGCTCAACCTAAACCGGCGGCACGGGCCGCGAAGGAGAGGGAGTGATGACCACCGCCTCACGGACCTGGACGGAGGAGACGATCGAGGTCGCCGGTACGCGCCTTCAACTGGTGAAGGGCGGGACCGGCGACCCGCTGTTGGTACTGCACGATGAGATGGGCCACTCCGGCTGGCTGCGCGCGTATGAGGAACTCGCGCGGAACCGTACCGTTTACATCCCCTCGCATCCCGGATTCGGCGGCTCGCAACGGCTCGATTGGGTCATGACCATACGCGACCTCGCCGGCTGGTATCGCGGCGCGCTGAACGAGATTGTGCCCGGACCCGTCGATGTGGTGGGGCTGTCGCTCGGCGGCTGGCTGGCGGCGGAGATGGCGGCGATGTGCCCGCATCTGTTCAAGAAGCTGGTGGTGGTCAGCGCCCCCGGCATCCGGCCGCCCGAGGGTGAGATCTTCGACATGTTCCTGGTCACGGCGCAACCGTACATCGAGGCGGGCTTCCTCCACCCCGATGAACTGCCGGAGTACGGCGAGTTGTTCGGCGGCGACCCCACGCCCGAGGTGAAAGAGACGCGCGAAGTGGCGCGTGAGCAGTCGTGCCGTCTGACCTGGCGGCCGTACATGCACAATCTCGCCCTGCCGCACCTGCTGCGCAATGTCACGCTCCCCACGCTGATTGTCTGGGGCAAACAAGACGCGATCGTCCCCGTGAGCGCCGCCCACGCTTACCACGAGGCGATCAGCGGGTCGCGGCTCGAACTCCTCGACGACTGCGGCCATCATCCCGAGATCGAGCAGTCAGAGAAGTTTGTGCAACTGGTGCGCGATTTCTTGTAAGAAACGTCCGTGGTCACGCGGGCTGGCGAGTGGACGGTCGCCCGACCCCTGGTGGGGTGGGCACGCCGATCGTGGGGACATTTGGTTCTTCACTTTCAAGAAAGCGAGGACAGGCATGCCGCTCGATCCGCAGGCAAAGGCAGTACTTGACCAGTTAGCGTCACTGAACCTACCCGCCTACCACACGTTGTCGGCTCCGGAGGCGCGAGCGCAAGCGGAGGCGATGCGTCCGGCCGCGGCGGGCGAGCCGGTTGCCCGTGTGCGTGACATGACGGTACCTGGCCCCGGCGGTGACATCCCCGTGCGCGTCTATACACCGGAGGGAAGCGGTCCGTTCGGGGCACTGGTGTTCTACCACGGCGGCGGCTGGGTGATCGGCAGCATCGCCGGCTCGGATGTCACCTGCCGGTCGCTGACTAATCGCGCCGCCTGCGTGGTCGTGTCAGTTGATTACCGTCTCGCGCCGGAGCACAAGTTTCCCGCCGCCGCCGAGGACTGCTACACCGCCACGCGCTGGGTGGCGGAGAACGCGGCAGTGATCGATGTCGATCCGGAGCGCATCGCGATCGGCGGCATCAGCGCCGGCGGCAACCTCGCCGCTGTCGTTGCACTGATGGCGCGTGATCGTGGCGGCCCCGCGCTCGTTCACCAACTCCTGGTGGTGCCGGTCACTGACTACAACGTCGATACGCCGTCGTACCGCGAGAACTCCGAGGGCTATCAGTTGTCGAAAGACGCGATGGTCTGGTTCTGGAATCATTACCTGACCGGCGAAGGCGACGGCCGCCATCCCCACGCGGCGCCGCTCCAGGCGGAAGACCTGCGCGGCCTGCCTCCGGCCACGGTGATGACGGCCGAGTTCGACCCGCTGCGTGACGAGGGCGAAGCCTATGCCGCGCGGCTACACGAGGCAGGGGTGCCGGTGACCACCACCCGCTATCCTGGCATGATCCACGGCTTCTTCAGCATGGCGGCCGTGCTCGACCAGGGCAAGAAGGCCGTCGATGACGCCGCGGTCGCCCTCCGCGCCGCGTTCGCCGCCCGGCCAAGCGTCCGCGCCGGCGACTGAGACCTATCCCGAATCACCCGGCACTGCTGGAGCGCCGGACGACTCTCTCGGTTCCGCACGGCCGGCACCGCGCTTGCCCCTCCCGTATACGGGAGGGGCTTCATTATGTCCCAGCGGGGGCGAAGCGCATGGCCCTCGTCGGATGACAGGATGTCGTTCAGATCCGGGAACGCACTGGTACGCGCCCGCCAGAAGACTTGACGACGCGAGTCTAACACGACAGGTAATTATCTACTTGTAGAATAAGATGTATTAGACAAATGCATTGGGTAACTGCTCACCTTGTGGGGATCAGGTGTGAGCGGGCGCATAGATCGTCGTGAGCGGAAGGGGGGAGCCGGCCGCGCGCAGCAGAAGGGCGAACACGTCCTGGCCGCGCTTGCGCGCCGTGTCGGTGACGGTCCG
>JBBQJF010000278.1:0-7276 GCA_038325665.1 Dehalococcoidia bacterium
CCGGTCGTCGACCCAAGGATGCGGCCGGTCTCGCCGGCGACAAGCAGGATAGAAACGGGAAAAGGCTACCTAGCTCTCAAGGTAGCACAAATATCGCGACCGCGCTAGCGACCGCGAGACGCCCGAATCCGCGGGTGCAGATTGTCATCGCGCGTTCGCGAAGGAATTGTCGTGTCGCGCCCCGTCCGCGTACGTCTCATCGTCGATCAGGATGTCGCGGGTGGACCGCTGGGAACCTCGCCAATACCGTCTGGACGTGGATGGCTCACGAAAGGTGGCACCGAGAGCGTCGGTGCGCGGCTGACCCTCATGCCCGCGGGCTGAGCGTTGCCGGGGTGATCCGCTGTCCGTCCCGCTGGGACGCCTCGCCGTACCAGACGGCCTCCAGTTCACGCGGGGTCCCGTTCACGGTGTGCAGCAACACCTCGACGGGCGCCACGAGGTCGTCGGCGCCCACGGCCTCGACCGGAATCTGGCGGCCCGCTGAGGCGAGATCTTCGGGTCGGCCGGGTACAACTAGGTCGATGGTGACGCAGCCGCCACTGCACTCCCCTCCGGAGGAGCGGATCGGACCCTTGGAGCCCTGCCAGCCACGGCCTGGCCCGAACCGGTCTGTATTTATACAGTTGTGCTTATATACGCTAAGGTTTATACTACGTCGGATGGATGTCTTCGAAGTCGTGGCTGAGCCAACCCGGCGGGCCGTCCTAGACCTCCTTGCCGGGCGCGAGCGGTCCGCGGGGGAGATCGTCGCCGCGTTCCCGGCGCTCACGCAGCCGGCCGTGTCCCGCCACCTGCGCATCCTCCGCGAGTCGCAACTGGTGGGCGTGCGCGCCGACGGGACGCGGCGCGTGTATTCGCTCAGGCCGGCTGCCCTGGCGGAACTTGACCGCTGGCTCGACGGCTACCGGCGCTTCTGGGGCGAGCGATTGGACGACCTCGAAGGACATCTCGATTCGAAGATCGGCGGCGAGCGTGAGAAGGAGGCGACGTGACCCGGTCTGATGGAACGCTTGCCGTCTCCGGCGAGATTGCCGTGATCGCGTTCGAACGCCGGCTTGTCCACCCGGTCGAGGCTGTCTGGGCGGCGTTGACGGATCCGGAAGAACTCGCGGCCTGGCTGGGTCCGGGCACATTGGAGCCCCGCGAGGGCGGCCAGGTTTCGATCCGCACCGGGCCTGGGGACCGACCCCAGAGGCCGCCGCTGATATCGGGCCGGATCCTGGCGTGGGATCCGCCCCGTGTGCTTGAACATGAATGGCTCCAGCCCGGACTCGACATCTCCGTCGTGCGATACGAGCTCGAGGCTGACGCTGGCGGAACCATTCTCAGGCTGACGCATCGAAGATCGGTGGCGCCCGGTGCGACCGGTGGCCGGGCCGGCTGGCACGCCTACCTTGATCGTCTCGCCGCCCACCTCGATGGTCTGCCGGTCCCTGCATGGTTGGAGCGACGCGCGGAGGTCCAGGACGCCTACGGAGAGGCGCCGCTACACGGAGCTTAGGAAGCGGAGCAGAAGCATGCATGCCGAAACGGCGAACGTTCGCTACCTGATCGATGACGTACCCGCCGCGATCGCCGTCTACACCGGTCACCTCGGGTTCACGCTCGAATCCGACGCCTCGCCGGCCTTCACGGCGGTGGTGCGGGGGCCGCCACGGTTGTCGCCGAGCGGCCCGGGGAGTTCCAGGGCTACTGCAAGAATTAGGGTTGGCCACATCCCTACTCGAGGAGGACTCTAATGGATGACACGGTCCACGTCCGTTACATGGTGAGCGACGTGCCGAAGGCACTGACCTTCTATACCAGCCATCTTGGTTTCACGGTCGAATCCGACTACTCGCCGGCGTTCGGCTCGGTGCAGCGTGGAAACCTGCGCTTGCTGCTCGCGGGCCCCCAGAGTTCGGCTGGCCGGCCCATGCACGACGGCGCCGTACCCGGTCCCGGTGGCTGGAACCGTATCCATTTCATCGTTTCCGACCTGGCGGCGGAGGTTGCGCGGCTGAAGAGTGGAGGGTGCGAGTTCCGCAACGAGATGATCACAGGCCCGGGCGGTTCGCAGATTCTGCTGCTCGACCCCTCCGGCAACGTGATCGAATTGTTCCAGCCTGCCGGCCAGAGGTAGGTGGTCTAAACCTCACCGGAGAGCACCGGGGCAAGGCCGATGCGCGACGGCAGCAAGCCGACACCGGGCGGTTGGACTCGCATCCAGGCGCCCGGCGACGATATCGAGCGCGAGGTGGCGCGCCCGCGCGAGGCCGGACAGACGTTCCGGAACGACATCGTGAAGGGCGTTGGCGGCTCGTGGGCACTGATCGACGGCGTCCCGGCGCGTGGTGGGGGGCGAGGGCCGGCCACCTGCGGACCGAACTTGTCCGGGAGGCACGGGTGAGGGCGGACCGGTACATCATACCGACCGGGGAGCGCTGTCGGTGTGCTAGATTAGTCATGGAATTGGCGTCAGCCTGATCGCCACGCCGTCCGCCGCCTATTCGGGAGCCGTCGTGCCTGACCTAGAAACCGCGCTCGCCCTGCTCGCCATCGTCCTGATCGTCTCCGCGCTCGCGTCCGGCTTCGTCGTGCGGGCGCCACTGTCGTTCCCCATGATCTTCTTGTTCCTCGGTTTTCTGCTCGGCGAACGCGGTCTGGACCTCGTGTCCATCCGGCCCGATGACCCAACGCTCGAGGCGGTAGCGATCGTCAGTCTTTCGCTCGTGCTGTTTATCGATGCGGTCCAGATGCGCATGGATGAGTTGCGCCGCGATTGGCTGTTGCCGGTGCTGACGACCGGTCCCGGCACGCTGCTCACCATCGGGCTGGTCGGCCTGGCGGCGTTTTTCATCTTTGACCTGTCGGTCACGCGGGCGTTGATCGTTGGAGCAGCATTGGCGTCACTCGACCCCGTGGTCGTCCGTGATGTCGTGCGGGACACACGCATCCCAAATTCGGTCCGCCAAACCCTACGACTGGAGGGCGGCACGAATGACTTGGTGGTGCTTCCGACCATATTGATCTTGATCGCTCTCTCCAGCGCCGACGCCCGTGGGGTAGCAGGCTGGCTTGAGTTTGTCGGGCGGCTGTTCGTCCTCGGGCCGGTGGCCGGTCTCGTTGTTGGCGGCGTGGGATCGTGGGCAATCGGCAAGGCTGACCGGCACAATCCCGTGCCCACCGAGTATCAGGCCCTGTTCGGCATTGGCCTCGTGTTCGCGGCCTTCGTCGCGGGCGAGGCGGCCGGCGGCAGCGGCTTCCTCGCCGCCTTCGTCGCCGGCTTCGCGGTGGTGCTGTTCAATAATGAACTGTGCGAGTGCTTCATCGACTACGGCGAAATCACGGCCGAGATGGCGATGTTGCTCGCGTTCATTCTCTTGGGCGCGGCGTTATCCACCGTGGTGGGCGCGATCCCGCTGGGCGCGGCAATCCTGTTCGCGGTCATAGTGCTCGGCGTCGCCCGGCCGGTTGCCATCACGGCGGTGTTGCAGCGCGCGACCGTGAGCCGCGGCACCCGTCTGTTCATCGCCTTTTTCGGTCCGCGCGGCCTCAATTCGCTTCTGTTGATGTTGTTGGTGGTCCACGCCGGCGTGGATGGGGCCGAGCGACTACTGGGCATCGTCGGCGTCGTGGTGTTGGCATCGGTCGTCATCCATGGCATGTCGGCCACACCGCTCGGCGCCTGGTACGAACGCCGGCGGGCCGAGACGGTGCTGCCTGAGGAACGCGAGAGCACGGCGGCGGGACTGTTCCGGGGACCGGCTGCCGAGACGCCGCGGATGACGCCGGCCGACCTGGCGCGACTGCTGGAGGACGCGCACCCGCCGATCGTGATCGATGTGCGGACGGGCGCGCAGTACCGGCAGGACGGCGCCCGCATTCCGGGCAGCGTCCGCGTACCGCCGGATGGCGTCACGGAGTGGGCAGGCACGGCCGACCGCTCCCGGCTAATAGTGGCGTACTGCACCTGACCGGATGAAGCCACCAGCGCCCGTGCGGCGCGCCAACTCCGCTCCCTCGGCTTCGAGGCGGTGGCCCTGCTCGGTGGTTACCGCGCCTGGCAGGAAGTCTATCCCGTCGAATCGACCACTCAAGTCGCCTAACCCCGTCCCCGGTGAGGGTGCGGCATGCGCATCGGTCGCGGGATTCGCCGTACTCCGCAACGCGCGGGGGAGGCATTTGACCGATGCGAGACCCCGCGCGACCCGGCCGGCGTGTCACTATCCGCGTGTCAACGCGCCGGCGAGGTCGATCAGGGCGTCCGCGACGGCGGGCGCATCGACCAGCATATGAAAGTGGCCGGCCGCCATCTCGCGATAGACCCAGCCCGCGCGCCACGCCCGCTCCGCGGGAACGGCATAGCCGTCCGTGAAGCGCAGATAGCCGCATGGGGCATCGGGCCATCCGGCAAACACCGGCAGCGGCTCATCCCAGAAGGGACCCGCCCGCGGACACAGCTCCGCGAGCAATGCCCGTCGTACCGACGGGTCCGGCAGGATGACGGCGAGATCGTCAGCGGTCCATTCAGGAAAGTGGCCCCCCGCCTCCAAGTGCGCCCGCAATCGCGCCGCCAGCGACGGATCTTCCTGGTGGAGGAGGTCGAGCCGGCTCGCGCCGTCGATAGGGATGCCGGCATCGACGAACAGGTAGGCCGCCACCGGCCGGCCAGCATACTCGGCCACGGCCGGCAGAAGTGGGCCAGCGCCGCTGTGGCCGACCAGGACCAGTGAGCGGGTGGGCGTCACATTCGACAGCGCGCCGGCAACAGACGCCGCGTGCTGTTGCCACAAGGGCGCCGGTGGGGGCTGATCGTCCTGAAGGGCAGGAACCACGACATCGACGCCCTGCCGTCGCAACTCACCGGCGACCGCGGACCATGTGAACGGCCCAACCAGCGGACTGTGAACGAGAACGAATAGCAGATCCATCGGGCATGCTCGCATAGCCGCACGCCCACGCGCGTCCCGGCGCGACTATCATGCCATCACGTCCCGCCGTTCGCTTGCATCCGGTGCAATCCGGCGCCGGGGGCGTGGGATTGCATGGCGCGGGACCGGGGTCACGCCGACCCGGAACGGCCCAGCCCGCGATCATCCCCACCCGCCGTACGACCGGCGGCGAGGAGCGCGGCAAGCCGCGCCCAGCGTGCGCCCCACGCGCGACACGACTGGAGCACGGCATCGGACGGTTCGCCGAGCGCGACCGGCCCGTAGTGCGCGCCGAACGGTTCGCCCTGGATGATCAGGCCATGGTTGAGCAGGATGTGCAGGGCGTTGAGCAGCGTCAACTCGGCGCCGCTGCCGGCGCGGCTGCCGGCCGTGAACGCACCGCCGACCTTGCCCTCCAGCGGGCCGGGGTAGCCCTCGATCGCGACCACATCGAACAGCCGCTTAATCTGCCAATCCACGCCGCCGAAGCGGGTGGGCGAGCCGATGATGATCCCGTCGGCGGCCGTCATATCGGCCATTGTCACCTGCTCAACCGGCAGCGTCCGCGCCTCCACGCCCGCGCCGCGAATGCCCTCCGCCACCGGCTCCACCATTTTGCCGGTGTTTCCGCGCAGCGTGGTGAAGATCACGAGAATGTGCGGCATGGAGAACCTTTCATAGGACGAGACGGGCGGAGCGGAGGGCTATCCGCGCGGCTCGCCGTGCCCCTCCACCGGGCAATAGAGGCTGTTCGGCTCGATCAGGAACACGCGATTAAAGCGGGCACGGAAGTTCTCCATCGCCGCGGTGGCGGCCAGTTCGACCAGTTGCGCCTCATCGTAGTGAGCACGCAGCCGGTCAAACAGCTCGTCCGGCACATTCACGGATGCGGCGGTCTGTGCCTCGGCCAGTTCCAGCGCGGCGCGCTCGGCATCGGTGTAGAGCGGGCTGGTGCGGAAATCGGGTAGGGCGGCGATTTTCTCCTCGGAGACGCCCGCGTCGCTGCCGCCGGCAGCGTTGATATCCACTCAGAAAGGGCAGCCCACCAGCATCGCCACCCGCACGCAGATCAGCGCCCGTAGCCCCGCGGGTAGCACGGCATCCTTCGCCACTGACCGCCCCAGCGCCCGCGCCGCCGCCTGAATCGGCGGTCGATAGGCAAAGACGCCGGTCGGGTTCAGCACGAGGCCGAAGACGCGCTCGTCCTGGTCGTAGAAAACGTGCGCGTCCGGGTGCGCCTCATCGCGGTTGAGCGGCCTAATGCGGGTCATGTTCTCGTTCCTTTCGCATTGCCTCATGTGGCCGGTACACCTCGCCATTCTGCCACGACCGGCGCGGTGGTGTGGAGACACGGGACCACACGCCATCACACCTTTATCACCGTGAGCAGCTCGGCGCAGCCGATCGCGTACCGCCAGTCCTGGCCGTCCTCGATGCTCCAGCAGGCGGACAGCACGGCGTGGGCAAGGCCCCAGCCATGCACGCGCGCCCGGTCCAACCCAAGCGCTTCGGCAAGCTGCGCCACCCGCCGCGCCAAGATTCGGTCCGGTCGGGGCATGGCCAGCAGCCGCGGCCGCGGGTTGCACAGAAAGGGAGCGACTTCATACGCCGGATCGCCGATCACCCCCTTCGGGTCGATCGCCAGCCACGGTGCGCGCCGTGCCGCGAGGATATTGAAGTGGTGGAGGTCGCCGTGCAGCAGCACCGGAGCGGCGGCTGAGCCATTCAACTCCGCGAGGATCGCCTCCGCTCGGTCGAGCAGCGTGGCGGGTAGGGGGCCGCTGCCGCCGTGATAGCGCGCCCGGAGCCGGGCGTATGCCGCGAACCAACGGTCGAGTGTCGGGAATCCATCCACCGCCGGAGGCGGTCTCCACAGCTCCCGCATCACGCCCGCGGCGACGGCGGTCGCCTCAACATCGCCGGCAATCTCCGCGAGCATCGTGCCCGGCTCAAGCCGCTCCAGAAGCAGCACGCCGCGACCCGTGTCGGCGTCGAGCAACCGCACGGCGCCCCGCCCGTCGTACAGCCGAAGGGCGTCGATTTCGGCCGCGAGTTCCGGATGCGGCACGCCACACTTGAGCACCACCGCCGTGCCATCGGCATGAGTCACGGGTGCGACGTAGTTGTACGTTAGTTCCGGGAAGGGGGGGCCGGCCGTGATCGACCACCGTCGCTGATATTCATCGATCAGCGCGGGAAGTGCGGCCAGCCAAGCGACACCGGCGGCGCCGTGTACGGCGATGACCGTTTCAGCGAGGCGGTCAGGGATCACGGATCGCGGTTCGGCCATCAACGCCGGCTCCGAGGAAAAGAGCCCACCTTCACGGTGGCACACGATCACCGGCTATCGCCACGATCCT
>JBBQJF010000279.1:0-7170 GCA_038325665.1 Dehalococcoidia bacterium
GAACAGGATCAGGCTCAAGTGACTGGCAAAGGTGGCGAGCTGCGCCCACGAGTAGCGGTCGGCGAACAAGTAGACGGCGCCGTCGCGTTCGTCAACGCGCTCGACCTTGTAGCGCCGTGAGCGCAACGTCTGCTCGACCGCCGTCACCCCGCCCGCGACCACACCCTCGGCGCGGGCGTGCGCGCGCTCGAAGTAGCGGTCATTCACGCGGCGGATTGGGCGGCGCACGGTCCGCCACGTCGGCGGGAAGCGGTTGGCAGTACACACCGCGACCGATGCGAGCAGTACGAAGAATAAGCCGTTGAACCACGGCGAGTAAAATACGGTGAACAGCCCAACCGCCCGCATCGGCGCGGCGAACACGCCGTAGCGGGCGCGCTGCGGATCCATCCATACGTCGAATGCCTCGGCGTTCAGTCGTATCGCGTCGGGCGCCTGGGGAAATACCACGCCCAGCAACGATGCGACGGCGACGATCAGCACCATCACGATCGCGAAGCGCACCGAAGTCAAGAGCTTGAATAACGCACGCGGAGGATCGAATCCCCCCGCCGCGCCCCACGACCGTGCCGCCAGTATCCGTGCCATTCCGGGTCTGTCCCCTCCCCAACCCCTCGCCCACCCGTGGTGCGCGCCCGCCTCGTCCGGCCGTCGCGCGTCCGGTCCGGTCGCGCCTCCATGTGCCGGGAGAGGCCGCGCCAGAACACCGCTAGCCATGTGGGTCATCGACGCGGGCGACAGGTCGCATGTGACGGCACACATACCCGCGCCTGATTGTTGGTCGCCTGTAGGGGAGCATCTGAATCTGACGGCCCCGCGGCGCGGCCTACCCCCCGAGCAGCGGATCGAGCGCGTTGCGGAGGAACTCGCCGGTCATCGGGCCAGGGCGGATCAGCCGCACCACCCCGTCGCGGTCAACGAACACCGATGTGGGAAGCTCTTTACTGGCGCGAAACGTTCGGGCAACCTCGCCCGTTCGGTCGAAGGCGACAGGGAAACGCATGCCGAACTGTTCGGCGAATTCCCGCACCGGCTCCTCCGCCTCTTGCAAATCGACGGCAACGACCGTGAGGCCTCGACCCTGCTCGGCCGCTGATGCGCGGACGAGTTCCGGCATCTCGGATCGGCAGGGCTGGCACCACGAGGCCCAGAAATTGAGCAACACCACCCGGCCGCGCAGGTCGCTCAGCCGCACCGTGCCGCCATCAAGGGTGCGCAATACGAAGTCGGGCGCGGCGCGGCCCACCTCCACCGATGGGGCGCGGTCGGTCGGGTTTTTCCCGGCCGGTAGCGCCACGATGCCAAGCCCCTGCTCCCGCGCCACACCGGCGTCGCGGCCGTCTTGCAGATACCAGATCGCCCCGACGATCGCGATGACCACCAACAGGGGCAACGCCACGCTCCTGCCGCCGCCCGACCACTCACGCCGCCGCTGCGGGCGCTCGTCCACCCCCGCCACGTAATCGGGGCGATCCTCGACTGCCTCGCCGGAGGCGGGCGGCGCGGGCGATTCAGGGGGTTGCGGCGAGGTCACCATAACGGCCGCTCACGGTCCTCTCTCTGGTTGCCTAATCCCCCGGCCCCGTTTGCCGGCTCTGCCGGGGCGGGCGCCGCCCATGGATGATGCTCCTGATCCATCGTAGTGAAGGCAGGCGCGCAGAGGGAAGGGGCAGCCGGTGAATAAGCCTCGACGCGCCCTCGCGGGCGCCGCTGTCTCGCCCCGATGTGGTCGCTACCCGCTCGGCGACCGCGTGGGCGCGCGTCTCAAGTGCATCGTCAAGCGGCCGCAGCGATATCTCCTCGCCGTAGCGGCGCGTGAGCGCGGTTTCGATCAGCCGGTCGGCAAGCGCCGGGTTCTTGGGAAGCAGTGAACCGTGCAGATAGGTACCGTAGGCATTATTGACTATCGCGCCCTCGGTGCCGTCCACGCCGTTATTGCCGAATCCGGCCCGCACGCGGGCCAGCGGCGTGGTCCCCGGCTCGAGGTAGGTGCGGCCGCCGTGGTTCTCGAAGCCGACGAGGGTGCCGCCCTCCCAATCGCCGGCCACGTTGCCGATGCAGCGCGGCGCGTCCTCGCCGGCATGGACGCTCCGCATGGGGAAGATGCCGACCCCGGGCAGCTCCTCGCCGGTCCCCGTCTGATAGGAGCGGCCCAGGAGTTGGTACCCGCCGCACACGGCCAGGGTCGGCGTGCCCGCCGCGACCGCCGTGCGCAGCCCCGGCCCCTTCTGCTCGACCAGATCCCGCGCGATCCGCGCCTGCTCGCGGTCTTGGCCGCCGCCGATGAAGATGAGGTCGTAGGCTGCCGCGTCGAACTCATCGCCGAGGCCGATCTCGTCCACATCGAGCTTGATATCCCGCTGCTCGCAGCGCCGTCGCAGCGTGATGATGTTGCCGCGGTCGCCGTACAGATTCATCAAGTTGGGATAGAGATGCGCCAGTCGTAAACGGTAGCGCGATCCATTGCTCGTCATGTCGACCATCCTTCCCACGTCGGAGGATCGGCGCCGGCGCGCGATACGCCTCACTGCTCCCAGAAGCGGGACTGCCCGGCCAGCGACGCGAGGTGCTCGCGGGTCGTTAGCATAGCGGTGTAGGTCGGCAACACGTACAGCCGCCCGCCGTCCGGAGTGAGTGCCAGAGCGCGTTCGCCTGCCGCGCGGATATCATCCACCACCACCAGCCGGTCGCCGAGCGCGGCGTACTTCAGCCGCAGCGCCATCTCGGCGGCGCGACTGCCGGACACCACGATTGACGCGACGCGGCCCGCTAGCAACTCGAAGTCCACATCCCAGATCCAGGATATGTCACGCCCATCGGCGATCCCATCATTCAGAATCAGAAGAAGATGTAGGCCCGTGGGTGCGCGGGCGGGCGAGGTGTCGTGCTCCGGGGAATTGTCCGTACCCGCGCGCCCCATCTCGTTCGCATCATGGCGCGAACCCGCGGCCGTCATCGACACCGGTGAGCTGCCGGCCGACAGCACCGTGTGCAGCACCTGATTGACGCCGGCAGGGTTCTTGCATAAGAAGATCTGCACCTCACGGCCGTGTACCGACAACGCTTCCTGCCGTCCGAACGCGGCGGTGAAGCGCTCCAAACCACGGATGATCGCCTCCGCCGGCACATCAATGGCGAGTGCGGCGGCGGTGGCGGCCAGCGCGTTGTACACGTTGTACAGGCCGACCAGTGGTAGGTTCACGTCCAGCGACCCGGACGGATGCGTGATGGTGATGCGCGTGTGCTCGCCCCGCGGTTCCACCGCGGTGGCGGCGATTTCGGGAACCGGCCGGCGGTCACCGCAACCGGGACACGACCAGTGGCCGACGTGCCAGAAAAACCGCGTGGTATAGGTGAACTCGGCGCCGCAGATCGCGCACCAGCGCGCGTCGGCGGGGTGCTGCTCGATATCGCCGGTCGCGCGCTGGTCCTCGACGCCGAAGCTGATAATCCGACCGGGCGCGTGGCGGCGGAGGGCGGACACACTCGGGTCGTCGGCGTTCAGCACAATCGCGGGGGCGAGACCCGGCGCGGTGAGGGCGCGCCGCCATAGGGCAGCGATACTGTCTACCTCGCCGTATCGGTCAAGCTGGTCGCGAAACAGGTTGGTGAACGTGATCACGCGGGGCCGGATCGCGGATGCTGCCGGTGGCAGCGTCGCCTCATCAACCTCGAACACGCCCGCGGTACGTCTGCCATTCGGGAGATGTCCAGTGATGGACGCCGCTTCGGTTAGGCTGGCCGCGAGGCCGCGCATGAGATTGGAGCCGGAGCGATTGTGCAGGACAGGGGCGCCGCCGGCGTCGATGATGCCGGCCAGCATGCGAGAGGTGGTCGTCTTGCCGTTGGTGCCGGTGACGATTACCGCGCCACGGCCCAGTTCGCGCGTCAGCCGGGCAATGATGTCTGGTGCGATCCATTCCGCCACCAGGCCGGGCAAAGCTGTACCGCCGCCGCGGCCGAGCGCGCGGCTGGCGACGCCCACGGCCTTGCCCGCGAGCACGGCGGCCAGCACCCTTGCCACGACCCTCTCCTTGCCGGCGTCATCATCGCCGGAATGTCGCATTCGGATGGGAGCTGGCGCCGATGCGCCAAGAGGACGCCGTCACGTTCGTACAACGCGGCCGGCTTGAGTAGAGCCTAAGCGGGGTGCGGTTTCGATCGCGGGCTGCCGCGCCATCCGCACATGGAAACCTAGATGCGGCGGTTCGCCGCCATCACCGGCCGGGAGGCCACGAGCGCGGCGATCTGGCCGCGATGCACGATCCCCGCGACCTCGCCGGCCTCGACCACGATCAGCAACGGCAGCTCGTCGGCGTCCATGCGCTGCACGGCTTCATCGAGTCCCTCACTGGTCGCCACTGACTGGAGGCGTTCGCGTGGCAGCATGAGATCGCCGACCCGCGCGGCGCCCCACTGTTCTTCGGGCACGGACCCCAACGCGGCGCGGGTGACCAAGCCGACCAGACCTGTTCCGTCCGAGACGAGCACCCATTCACGCGACGGCCCATAACCGATCAGCGGTCCCAGTAGCGCATCGCGCACCGTGCTCGTGCTCATGACAACCGGCAGGTCGCGCAGCATAATGTCGCCCACGCGGTGGCGGCTGAGCTTGTCGAGCATGACCGACTGAATGTCACTCTGGCGGGCCGCGAAGTTGATGAACAAGCCGACCAGGATAAACTGCGCGCCGCTGAAGGGATTGATCCGCCCCTCGAGTATGCCCGGCACCTGGATCGCGACCAGGAAGCCGAGCGCCATCAGTGCATACGCGAACCCACGGCCGACCAGCGAGGCCCAGCGGGTGGCGCGGCGGGCGCTGCCGGTGATACCCCAGAGCGCCGCGCGCAACACCCGACCACCGTCCATCGGGTATGCCGGGATCAAGTTAAAGACACCAACCGCGAAATTCGTGAGCCATAACCAGGCGGCGACATTCGCCAGTAAACTATCAGCGCTGCCGGCGGCAAACCACACCAACATAAACGCGCCGGCCAGCAGCAGACTGACCACCGGACCCGCGACCGCCATCAAGAACTCCTGGTGCGGCCGGCGGGTTTCGCGGGTCGTCTGGGCAACCGCGCCGAGCGCGAAGAGGGTGATGCTGCGCACGGGGATGCCATACAGTCGGGCGATCACGCTGTGTCCGAGTTCGTGCAACACCATTGAGAAGAAGAAGATGACGGCGGTGCCCAGGGCAAACAGCCACTGCACCCACCATGGCTGTCCGTTGAACTGTTCGGCGAACACCTGAGTCGCCAGCACGCTTACTACAAGCGCGAGCAGAAGAAACCACGTCGGGTTCACCTCGACGGGAATACGTAGGATCCGGCCAATGCGGAACGAGCCGCGCACGCACTGTTCTCACTCTCTACCGCCGTTCATGGGGCTGGCAATCCAAGTATAGCAGTTGGGCCACGAGCCACCGCCATACCCTTCTTTGATCAAAAGCAGCGATAATGCGTAATATACGCTTCGTACGTCCTACACGAAACATAATCTACATAATGTATGGCTCCCCTTGACATCCGCCATCGGATGATGGTGAACTGAACCCGGTCTTCCTCCCCAATCCATCCCCCCGCCGTGAGTCCGCGTCTGCAAGCGAACAGAAGTCATTGGAGCATGGTGGTCATTACCCGGCAACGAGCCAATGTCCAAGGCAGGGCATGACGGGATAGTATCCATTGGTGGCCTTGAACGCGCGTGGACGTGGCAGACTACTCCACCAGCGCTATAACCGACTCGGGTGCAGACGCGTTCTCATCGGTGGGACGGATTGAGGCGTACCCCGCACGGCCCCACCCGCATCCCGCAATATAACAAGAAGGAGGCTGATGCAATGAGAAGCATCAATCGAAGTGGGCGAGGTCGTCCACGGGCGGCGTGGCTCGTGCTACCGGCGCTCGTTCTGATGATGATGGTGGCTGGCCGGGGGGCACTCACGGCCACGGCCGCGCAGGTCGGCACCGTTACGGTGCAGAAGGGGCTGGTCGATGCCAACAACGCCGTTGCGGCCGGTGACTTGAGCGGCTACGTATTCACCCTTACCGGCACGGGCGGAACGGTGAACCTGCCCGCGACCAATGCGCTGGGCCAGACCGCGATCGGGGTTGCTCCGGGCAACTACGCGATCACGGAGCAGCAGCGTGCTGGTTCCACTCTGGTCGGCTTCACGATCGGCGGCGCGCCAGTGGCGAGCTTCTCGGTGGTGGCCGGGCAGACAGTCGCCGTCAACGCCACGAACCGGGTTGTCGGCACCAACTCGATCACGATCACCAAACAAATCGTGGACACCGCCGGCACGGTGCTGACGACCGCCGACCGCAGCGGATTCCAGTTCACGATCGCGGGGCCGGCAGGCTTCACGGGCACGGTGACGACGGACGCGAACGGCGGGGCGACCCTGACGAACCTCGCCAGCGGCACGTATACCGTGACCGAATCGTCGCGCACCGGCTTCACCTTCGTCTCCTCGACGATCAACGGCGCTAGCGTCGCGAACGGCGCGCAGTTCGTTCTGGGGGCGCCAGGACCGACCAGCGCCTCGATCGTTGTTCAGAACCGCGCCGGCGCCACCACCGCGACGGTCTCGATCACAAAGCAAATCGTCGACGCCTCGGGAGCGATACAGTCAACCGCTGATCGCGCCGGTTTCAGCTTCACGCTGGCCTGTGGCGCGCAGTCGGTGAACGTGACCACCGACGCCGCCGGCGCCGGCACCTTCACCAGCGTGCCCGCGGGCAGTTGCACAATCTCCGAGACGGCTCGTACCGGATTTACGCTGGTGTCGATCGTCCCGGCGGGTGGAACGAACATCGTGACATCGGGCGGTACGGGCGGCACGATCACTCCGACCGCCGGCCAGACGCTGGCCCTGACGGTGCAGAATCGCGCCGGGGCGGCGCAGGGGACCACCGAGTCAGTGCCCCTGGCCACGGGTTGCAATAACATCTCGCTGACGTTCCCGAGCGGCACGGCGACCACCACCGTGGCGGCGGCCATTACCCCGCCGGGCAACCTGATCTCGATCTTCCGCTTCGACTCGTCCCAGAACCGGTTCCTCGGCTTCTCGCCGCTCCCCGGCGCGCCGAACGACCTGGTCACGGTCAACCGGCTCGACGCCGTGTTCATCTGCATGAGCGCACCGGGCACGCTCGCGCGGCCGAC
>JBBQJF010000280.1:0-7152 GCA_038325665.1 Dehalococcoidia bacterium
GTTCGGTACCAGTGAGCTAGATCCCTCCACCCGCCGCCAACTCGAACGCGGTCAGCGCGCCGTCGAGGTGCTCAAGCAGCCGCAGTACCAGCCGATCCCGGTCGCCGGCGAGGTCACCATCCTCTACGCGCTCGGCAACGGCCACCTTGACGATGTGCCGGTAGAGCGCATCCGCGCCTTCGAGTCAGGGCTGCTCGACTACATGGGCAGCAACCACCCCGATCTGACCCGTACCATCGTCGCCGAGAAGACCATCTCCGACGAGACGGGCAAGGGTCTCGACGCCGCGATCCGCGAGTTCAAGCAAAATGTGCCGTACTAGTGGGTGATAGGTGATAGGTATTGGGTGTTGGGGGGACGGGGCCATAACCTAACCCCTGTCACCCAACACCCGCGCCGGGAGGGCGCCCATGGCGAATGTACGTCAGATCAGGCGACGCATCCGCTCGGTGCAGAGCACGGCCAAGATTACCAACGCGTTGCAGTTGGTGGCCGGCTCGAAGATGCGGCGCGCCCAACAGCGGGCGCTGGCGGCGCGGCCGTACGCTGACCGCTTGCGTTATGTGCTCGGCAATCTCGCCTCACAGGTCGGCGCGGCAGGGGTGGACGACGAGGCGACTCATCCCCTGCTCCAACAGCGGACGGGCGATCGCACGCTGCTGATCACGGTCAGCCCCAACCGGGGATTGGCGGGCGGTATGCCCTCCAACCTGAACCGGCGGGCGGGCAGCTTCGCGCTCGAACAGGGCGGCACGGTTGCTATCGTCGGCGTCGGTCGCAAGGGACGCGACTTCTTCCAACGACTGCGCTATCAGATGGTGGCCGAATTCGTCGAGTTCGGCGACTACCCGACGCTGGCGGAGACGCTACCAGTGTCGCAGATCGCGATGGAAGAGTTCCTCTCCGGTCGGGTGGACCGTGTGTTCCTGGTCTATTCCCAGTTCGTCAACACGGCCGTGCAGCGCCCGGTGGTACGGCAACTGCTGCCGGTGCAGCCACCCGAGCGCACAACCGCGCCGGCCTCCTCCGGTCAGGTCGACTATATCTATGAGCCATCGCCGCAAGCGGTGCTTGAACAGATTCTGCCGCGCTACATTGAGCTTCAAGTCTACGAAGCCGTGCTGGAAAACGCGGCCAGTGAGCAATCCGCGCGCATGGTGGCGATGAAGAACGCCACGGACGCCGCGAAAGACATGATCGAATCGCTCACCCTGGCGATGAACAAGGCCCGCCAGGAGCAGATCACCACCGAATTGCTCGACATCGTCGGCGGTGTCGCCGCGCTGGAGGGCTAGAGAAGAGCGGGAACGATACGCGGGCGACCCACCGGCGCCGGGTCGCCCGTACAGGGTGGCCCGCGTTCCTCGGGAGGGGCGGCCCGGCAGGGCGGCCACGGCCACGGCCACGGGACGATAACCGGTCCGTGACAGATGGTATACCGCGCGGTGACGGCGGCGCCCACGGCCGGCGGGTACACGAACAGGACTTGAACACGTACCGGGGGCTGACCCTGAGGGAGCACGGAGTGCGAGCCGTCGTATTCGATATGGATGGGGTGCTGCTCGACAGCGAGCCGCTCCACCACGAGGTGGTGAACGAGCTGCTGGCCGAAAACGGACTCTCGATCGACGCCGACCACTACAAGACGTATCTGGGCACCACCCTCGAATACACTTGGAGCGACTTGATCGCGCGCTTCGACCTCCCGCACGACCTCACGTACTACCGCGGGCGCTACAGCGACGCGATCCTCAGGTCGTATCAGAGGCATTCGATACCGGCGGTGGGCGCGGTCGATTTAGTCGCGGGGTTGCGCGGGCGGGGGATGAAGCTGGCTGTCGCCTCGTCGTCGCGGACGGCGTGGGTGGAGACGGCACTCGGTGCGCTCGGTCTGGGCGCCGCCTTCGACCAGATCGTGAGCGGTGACATGATCACGCGCAGCAAGCCCGACCCCGAAATCTATCTGCTGGCGGCGGCGCGGCTCGGTATCGCTCCGGCCGATTGCATCGCGATCGAGGATGCGCCCAAGGGCGTGGCGTCGGCGCGGGCGGCAGGTATGACGGTTGTCGGCGTCCGCACCACGTACACCGCGCATCTGCAACTCGACGGCGCTGTCACCGTACTGGACGATCTGACACAATTCGAGTATGGGATGCTCGATCCGGCGCCCCACCCTCGTCAATAGGCGCGGAGCACGGGTCCAGGCAAGGCAGCCGCCACACGTTTCCAGGTGGACGCTATCGGTGGATGAACGCGGACCGCGCGGATCCCAGGGATTGAGTGGAGCAGAAGTGGTTTCCTCCTCCCGGTAGGGAGCGATGTAGGGGGTAGATCATGGCAGAGGGACAGGTCCGGCAGATCATCGGCACCGTTCTGGACGTGGAGTTTCCGGCGGGCCAGCTTCCCGAACTGTATAACGCGATCGAGATCCATGTGCCGATGGACGGCCGCGACCAGGTCGTGATCGCCGAGGTGCAGCAGGATCTCGGCAATAACTGGGTGCGCTGTCTGGCGATGGACACCACCGACGGCATGCCGCGGGGTGCGCGTGCGGTTGACACCGGTCGGGCGATCTCGGTGCCGGTGGGTCAGGAAACACTCGGGCGCCTGTTCAACGTGCTGGGGCAGCCACTCGACCGCAAGGGCGATGTCAACGCCGCCGAAACCTGGGGGATTCACCGCCCGTCGCCGCCGTTCGAGGATCAGGTCACCGAGGCGCAGATTCTTGAGACGGGCATCAAGGTCATCGACCTGATCGCGCCTCTCGCCCGCGGTGGCAAGGTCGGACTGTTCGGCGGCGCCGGCACCGGTAAGACCGTCTTGATTCAGGAGCTGATCCGCAACATCGCCACCGAGCACAGCGGCTTCTCGGTGTTTGCCGGCGTGGGCGAACGCTCGCGCGAGGGCAACGACCTGTGGCACGAGATGACCGACTCGGGCGTGATCGACAAGGTCGCGCTGGTCTTCGGCCAGATGAACGAGCCGCCCGGCGTACGGCTACGCGTCGCCCTCACCGGCCTGACCATGGCCGAGTACTTCCGCGATCAGGAAGGGCGCGACGTCCTCCTGTTCATCGACAACATCTACCGCTACACCCTCGCTGGCATGGAGGTGTCGGCGCTGCTCGGCCGTATGCCCTCGGCGGTGGGCTACCAGCCGACGCTGGCGACGGAGATGGGCATCCTCGAAGAGCGCATCACCAGCACGAAGAAGGGGTCGATCACGTCGTTCCAGGCGATCTACGTGCCTGCCGACGACTACACCGACCCCGGTGTGTCCACCACGTTCGGCCATCTTGACTCCCAGGTGGCGCTCGACCGCGGTCTGGTGGAGCAGGCGATCTATCCGGCGATGGACCCGCTGGTGTCGTTCTCTCGCGTTCTCGACGCGCGCATCGTCGGGCAGGAGCATTACGACGTGACGCGCGGCGTGCAGCAGGTGTTGCAGCGCTACAAGGACCTGCAAGACATCATCGCTATCCTGGGTATCGACGAGCTAACCGAAGAGGACAAGCTGACCGTGGCCCGCGCCCGCCGCATCCAGCGGTTCCTCTCACAGCCCAACTTCGTCGCCGAACAGTTCACCGGCATCCCCGGTCAGTACGTGCCGATCCGTGAGACGGTACGCGGCTTTAAGGAGATCCTCGAGGGCAAGCACGACGGCTTGCCCGAGCAGGCGTTCTATATGGTTGGCAACATCGACATGGCCGTGCAGAAGGCCGAAGAGATGGCGCAGGCGGAGCGGTAGCGCCGGCGACCATTGCGCCAGGCCAATCGACTCGCGTCGCGTCGAAGGAGCAAGAACCATGCCGTTGCGACTTGATGTCGTCAGCGCCGAACGCACGGTGCTATCGGAGGAGGGCCTCGATATCGTGGTCGCGCCCGGAATCCAGGGGCAGCTCGGCATCCTGCCGTCCCACGCTCCGCTGATGACGATGCTCGGCCTTGGCGAACTACAGGCCCGTCGTGGCGCGAATGAGCTTACGCTGGCTATACACGGCGGCTTCCTCGAAGTGCGCGACGATGTCGTCACGGTGCTGGCCGATATCGCCGAGCAGGCGGAGGAGATCGACATCGACCGCGCCCAGGCGGCACGAGATCGCGCCGCGGCGGCCCTTGCCGACCGCTCGGCCGATATCAATCTCGCCTCGGCGCAGGCCGAGCTACGGCGTGCCCTCTTGCGGTTGCGTGTCGCCGAGCGCCATGTCCGTCGCGGCGGACGTGGCGCCCGCCCCCGCACCAGCAGCGACTAAAGGCCGTGGGCGGGTGTGTCCGGTTCGTGTGGCGCCCGGAAACATGCCGCACGGCGCGGGTCGGGCGCGAATCCGCGCGTAAGGAACTCGGACACACCACCGATGTCTTCCCGCGACCGCCCCGACCGACGACGGGACTCGTGCGCGACGCCTCACCCACATCGGGTAAGGCGTCGCCTCTGCCGCACCGACGCACATTCGCCCCGCCCCGCTCACGGATCTGTAGCTCCACCGTCATTCGCCCTTCCCTCACGAGGAAGGAAGCCGCGGGCTAGTGCAACGACAGCCGAGCCGTTCGGTTGTTCCGGAGACGCGGGCGACCCGGTGGGTCACCCCGATCCCGCCCTATGTGCATGCGGACACGGGGGCGCACAACCAAACAGGTCGTCCGAGCACGCATTCGGTCATTCCAAGCCACGGCGCGAGCGGCAGGGCTTGGGGTGGAGGCCGCGCCCTGTTATTCTCGATCGGATGGATGAACCAAAGGTTGTGAGTCGCCAGAACTTTCGCATTGAAGGCGGAACGCCCCTGCGTGGGGCCGTGCGGATCAGCGGCGCCAAGAACGCCGCATTGCCCGCGATGGCCGCCGCGCTGCTGACAGGCGACGAGTGTGTGCTCACGAACGTTCCCGTGATTGATGATGTCGGCTTCATGGCGGCCATACTCCGCTCGCTCGGCGCGACGGCGCATGACCACGGAGGCGGTCGGTGGGTGATCGGCGGCACAGTGAATCAGACGGTCGCGCCGAGCGAATTGGTCGTGCATCTGCGCGCGAGCTTTCTGGTTATGGGCGCTCTGCTTGGGCGGCTGGGGGAGGCGGCGTGCGCCGCGCCCGGCGGTGATGTTGTCGGGCAGCGCCCACTGGACGTGCATCTCGGCGGCTTCCGGATATTAGGCGCCGAGGTCAGCCGCCGCGGCGACAAGTACCACGCCCAAGCGGCGACGCTCCGGGGCGACCGCGTATTCCTTGACTATCCCAGCGTCATGGGCACCGAGAACGTGATGCTCGCCGCGGCGCTGGCCGAGGGTACGACCTATATCGTCAACGCCGCCGCCGAGCCGGAAATCGTGTTCCTTGCCGAGATGATCAACGCGATGGGCGGACGTGTTTCGGGCGCGGGCACGCATACGGTCCAGATCGACGGCGTGCGCGCGTTGCACGGCGCCGAGGTACGCATCATCCCTGACCGGCTGGAGGCTGGCACCTTCGCGGTGGCCGCCGCCGCCACCAGGGGCAGCATCGATGTGCTGGATGCGCGACCGCGCCACATGGATGCGCTGATCGCGAAGATGCGGGAGCTTGGCGTCCGGATCACGGAGCGCGACAACGGTCTGCATGTCGCGGGAGACGGCGCCTACCGCGCGATCAGTGTCCAATCAGTGCCCTATCCTGGCCTCGCCACCGACCTACAAGCGGTGGTAGCGGCGCTGCTGACCCAGGCGCGGGGCGTGAGTTTCGTGCACGAGCGGGTGTTCGACAACCGCATGATGTACGTGGGTGAACTCCGCAAATTCGGTGCCGAGATTGTCAGCGCCGGAGCGACGGCCGTGATCAGCGGCCCAACACCCCTGATCGGCGCGACCGCTCGGGCGCTCGACATCCGTGCCGGCGCCGCGCTGATGATCGCCGCGCTCGCGGCAGACGGCGTCAGCACGCTGACCGACGCCTATCATCTCGATCGGGGCTACGAAGCCCTACACGACAAACTGAATGCCCTCGGTGCGCGCGTGGGTCGGAGAGACTGAGGTTGTTCCTTCGGTCAAAGTCGGGGGCTGGCGCGTCACGGCGCGAGGTCCCGACTTTGACCCGTACCCCTTATCGGAGGATGCATGTTCACGAAGCATGTTGGCGTGGACCTTGGCACGGCGAACGTGCTCGTGTATGTACGCGGCCAGGGGATCGTGATCAACGAGCCGTCGATGGTCGCGCTATCGGTGCGCGATAATACCGTGCGCGCGGTGGGCAATGAAGCCCGCGCGATGCTCGGACGCGCGCCCGGCTCGATCAGTGTGGTTCGCCCGATGCGCGACGGTGTCATCGCCGATTACCTGGTCACCGAGGCGATGCTGCACCACTTCATCGGCAAGGTGGTGGGCCGCTTCAACATCGTCAAGCCCGAGGTGATGATTTGCATCCCGGCCGGCGTCACGAGCGTGGAGCGGCGCGCGGTGCGCGACGCCGCCGAACAGGCCGGAGCGCGCCGTCCCGCCCACCTGGTGGCAGAACCGCTCGCGGCGGCGCTGGGAGCGAAGATTCCGGTCGATACGCCGCGCGGCCATATGGTGATCGATATCGGCGGTGGGCGTACCGAGGCAGCGGTGATCTCGATGTGGGGGATCGTCGTGTCCGAATCGGTGCGCATGGCCGGCGACCGCATCGACGATACGATCGCCGCGTACATCCGCCGGCGGCACAACCTCGTGATCGGCGACCGCACTGCCGAGGAGGTCAAGATTTCGGTCGGCAGTGCCCTGCCGATCGAACATGACCTTGCCTGCTCGGTGCGCGGTCGCGACCTTATCACCGGGTTGCCCAAGACCGTCACGGTGACATCAAACGAGATCTGCCAAGCGATCAGCGAGAACCTGGCGATGGTCACCCAGGCCGCCCGCTCGGTGCTCGAACGCACGCCGCCAGAACTGGCCTCGGACGTAATCGACAACGGGATCGTGCTCACCGGCGGCGGCGCGTTGGTTCGTCACCTGAGCGAGTTGATCACCCAGGAAACCGGCGTCCCCTGCTACGTCGCGGAGAACCCAATGCAATGCGTCGCCATCGGCGCCGGCATCGCCCTTGAGAACTCCGACATCATCAAGCTGAACGAGCCGACCGAAGAAGAGCTGCTCGTGGGAATGTACCCGGGGTAGGTCACGGGTCACCGGGCACAGGTCATGGGTCA
>JBBQJF010000281.1:0-7000 GCA_038325665.1 Dehalococcoidia bacterium
CGATGCCCGTTCCGGCGCCCGTGCTCAGCGCGACTTTGCCGTCGAATCGCATGGTGTGGCACCTTTCAGTTACCTACCCCCCGGCCCCCGTCCCCCCGGCACGCCGGGACAGGCTGCCCGGGAAGGGGGCCGGGGGGGGTAGGTGCGCCCACGGCTGGAGTGGTGGCAGGGTCAGCGTCCCTTGAACACGGGCCGCCGCTTCTCCACAAAGGCCCGTCGCGCTTCGGCAGAGTCGTCAAAGTTCCGCAGGCGAGCGGTGTAATCCTGTTCAGTGCGGTAGCCTTCTTTCAGGTCCATGAACTCGGCGCGGTTGAGCGATTCCTTCGCCAGGCGCACGGCCACGGGACTCTTCTCAGCGATCTCCGCGGCCAGCTCCCGCGCCTCGGGGATGAGCTGATCGTGGGGCACAACCTTCTCGATGCTGCCGAATCGGAACATGTCCTCGGCCGTGGCCCGCAGACCGGTGTACATCATGCGCCGCATGCGGTACGGCCCGACCAGCCGCTGGAGGTGACGGCCACCGCCCAGTAGTCCGACGTTGATCTCGGGCAGGCCGAACACCGCCCGCTCCGAGGCGATTAAGATGTCGCACACGGCGGCGATCGCCAGGCCTGCTCCCAGCGCCGGCCCGTTGATCGCGCCGATGACCGGCACCGCGCAGTCGTAGATCGCCCAGAAGCAGTCGCGCGCTGACCGGCCGGAATCGAGCGGCGCCGGTTCGTCGGGCGAGGGCGGCGGCTGGTTGAGGTCGGCCCCGGCGCAGAAAGCCCGCTCACCCGCTCCGGTGAGAATGGCGACGCGCACCTCTCGGTTATCACCCAACGACCGAAAGAAGTCCGCGAATTCCAGGTACGCCTGGCGGTTCATGGCGTTGACCGGCGGCCGGTCATAGGTTACCAGTGCGATGTGATCGGTGACTTCCGAGCGAATGAACTGGTAGTCCATGTCGTGCGCCTCTCTCTCGATGAATCGTGCCGGCGGCAGCACGACGCGATATCCACGTCCTCGGTCGAGGCTGCCGGACGCGCAGGGGCCACCTCTCCCCTGCAAGGGAAAGGGAGTCCGGGTCTCTCCCTCATGGGCAGCAAGACAAGGAGCCTGGATGAGCCAAAAGGGGATGCTGAGGCCGTCTCATGAGCCGCGGGACACGAGGTTCGCTCTCATTTCTGCTTATCTTGCTGCCCATAGGGGAGTCACCGTCTCCCCCTTCCCGTGCAGCCTGTCCCGGCGTGCCGGGGGGAAGGGGGCCGGGGGGGTAGGTGGGCCGCGGGGTTAGGTTTTCAAAGGAGGAACGCATGACGACCACAACGCAAACATACACCGATGAGTTCATCGAGGTGGCGGGCAACCGCGTACACATGATGAAGGCGGGCACGGGCGATCCCCTGCTGATCCTGCATCACGATTTCGGGCCGACCGGCTGGCTGCCACTGCACGAGCAGCTCGCCGGGCGATTCACCGTCTACGCGCCGACGACCCCGGGCTACGGGCAATCTGACCGGCCGGCATGGATGCGGAGCGTGCGCGACCTGGCCGTGATTTACCAGTGGATGCTGGCCGACCTGGGGCTTGAAAACGTGACCCTGGTCGGGCTGGGATTCGGCGGCTGGATCGCGGCGGAGATGGCAACGATGTCGCCGGGAGCCTTCAAGCGACTGGTGTTGGTTGGCGCGATGGGCATCCAGCCGGCGCGGGGCGAGATCCTCGACCAATCGCTCGTCAACCATATGGACTATGTGAAGGCGGGGCTGCACAACCCGGCGGTGTTCGAGCAGCAGTTCGGCGCCAACCCGGAGACCGATCAGCTCGAAGCATGGGAGACCAACCGAGAGACGACCTTCCGGATCGCATGGAAGCCGTATATGTTTAGTCAGACACTGCCGCACCTGCTGGGCGGCGTGCGTGCGCCGGCGCTGGTCGTGTGGGGTCGGGAGGATCGCATCGTGCCGTTGGAGTGCGGTGAACGCTATGCCCAAGCACTGCCGAACGCCCGCCTTGAGGTGATCGAGGGCTGCGGCCACCTTGTTGATCTGGAAAAGCCGGAGGATCTGGCGCGCATCGTCACCGAGTTCGCCGGGAGCTGAGGCCCGCGCCACACGGGCCGGGGCAGCGAGCGACGGCCGGGCGCGGTACACTCGCGTGTGAGCATGGGAATCGGAGACGCCCAATGACCGACGGCGCTGACCGGCAACCAACCATCACGCGCACCGATCGCGGCCTGTCGATCACGGGGACGCGGATTACCCTTTACGCCCTCATGGACTACGTGAAGGCCAACTGGCCGCCTGAGCGTATCCGTGAGTTGTACAATCTCACCGACGAACAGATCGCCGGGGTGATGCAGTATATCGCGGAGCACCACGACGAGGTCGAGGCGGAATACCAGGAAGTGCTGGTGGAGGCCGACGAGCAACGTCGCTACTGGGAGGAGCGCAACCGGGAGCGCTTCGCCCGGATCGCGGCGATGCCGCCAGGGACAGACTATCCCGAGGCGCGCGCCAAGCTCGCCGCGGCACGGGCGAGGCAACAGGAAGAGTGACGACCGTCCTGGTCGATCACAACATGGAGGGACAAGCCACACTGCTATGGAGCATGCTTGCCGCTGATGGATGGTTGGAGCTTGTACCATTGCAGTTGGTCACGTTCGCTGAGGTCAACCTGCCGGTGACCAGCTCGGACCGGGTGGTGTGGCGATTCGTGCAAGAGCAGGATATGTTGCTGCTCACCGATAATCGCAACAGGAAAGGCCGCGATTCCCTTGAGCGAACCATCCAAGAGGAATCAATGCCTTCATCACGTCCGGTACTTACTATCGGCAATCTTGGACGGGTGGGTGAGCATGGCTACCGGCAGCGATGCGCTGAACGCATCGTGGAGATTGTCCTGGATTTGCATGGCTACCTGGGCGCCGGGCGCATCTTCATCCCGTGAGCGCGCGGGCGCGGGCTGCGACGGGCGCCAGACGCCTGCCGAGTCACAGCCGCACCCGCCTAGTGGGCGGAACGCCGCCCGGCTGAGCGTTCGTATGGGGGTCGGTTCGCGGGGATGGCGTACCCTATCTCCCACAACCCAACTCCCAGCACCCACCACCCGCGACTGAAAGGAGCCATCCATGCATCTGATGTACTTCACCGAGCAGCCGATGTCGACCTATCCGGCCGACGTGGGGCGAGAGTTCGGCGCGACGGCGCTAATGTTCTCCAACCAGAACTTTGACCCGGTGGAGGGCAGCCGCCTCTACAACGAGCGCATCCAAGAGTACCTGTACGCGGAAGAGATGGGCGTCGATGGCATCATGCTCAATGAGCATCACAATGCCCCCTTCTGCATGCAGGCCAAGTGCAACGTCTTTGCCTCGATCCTGGCCGGCATGACCAACCGTGTCAAAATCGTGCTGCTGGGCAACCCGCTGCCGCTGGCCGAAAATCCGCTGCGGCTAGCCGAAGAGCTGGCGATGATCGATATGGTCTCCAAGGGCCGGCTGGTTTCCGGCTTCGTGCGCGGCGGCGGCCAGGAGCAGCTCGCCACGGGCGTCAACCCCGCGTACAACCGCGAGCGGTTCGAAGAAGCGCACGACTTGATCATCAAGACGTGGACGGTGCCCGGCCCGTTCCGGTGGGAGGGAACGCACTACCAGCACCGAGTGGTCAACCCGTGGGCGGTGCCGCTGCAGAAGCCGCATCCGCGTGTGTGGATCCCCGGTGTGGCCAGCCGCGAGACGGTGATCTGGGCAGCCAAGCATCGCTACCCGTACATCTGCCTCAACACCAGCATCGCTGATACCAAGAAGATCTGGGAGACCTACGACGCCGCCGCCGCCGAGGTTGGCTACACCCCCGGCCCGGAGAATCGCGGCTACCTGCTGCGTGTCCACGTCGCCGATAGCGAGGAAAAGGCGCTGCGTAACGCCCGTGAGTTCATGTGGATGCAAGGCGAATTCACCGGCCTGGCGCATCCGGTATGGAGCACACCGGCCGGCTATGGCTCACCGGCCCACCGCCGCGCGTTCGTCGAGATCGCTGCCGGCCGGCGTCCGCACATGCGCTCGACACCGTTCGAGGAGCAGATCGAGGCGATGCAGATCATCGCCGGCACGCCCGACAAGGTGATCGCCAAGTTGCGCGTGATCATGGAGGCGACCCGGCCCGGCATCTTCGCGTTCTGGGGCAACGACGGCAATGTCAGTCACGAGGACTCGATGAGCTGCATCCGCCTGCTCGGCCAAGAGGTCATGCCGGCCGTGCGCGACATCGCCCGCGAGTTGGATCTCACGGACCCCTGGGAGGCGAATGCGCCGGTCAGCCTCGCCCACGCCGAGGCGTCGCGGATACCGGAGTCCCGCTCGGCGCCGGTGCCGGTGGGCGACTGATCCCCGGGTGTTGGGTATTAGGTGTTGAGTGTTGGGGGGGACGATGCGTGCGTCGCCCCCCTTCCCACTCTTGGTGCGGTCACGCGGGGTTGGTTTCATTCTAGAGGCATCGCCGCCATTCCAGCGACCCCTGTCTCCTCCGTGCGTTCCCGAAACGTAACCGTCTGAGCCTGTCAGATCGTCCTCGACGCTGCACACGGCAGCGCTTACAGCACGGGTCAATTCTCGACAATCGTGCTCTTCTCGATTGGGTAGCCGCTGGCCAGGCAGTCGGCCTCCGAGCGCAGCGTGTTCGGCGCGTAATCGCGCGGGACGATCACGTAATTGAACTGCCATAGCGGGGAGTAGTGCTCCATACCAGGAACGGAGTCGTAGATGTTGTACTGCCCGTCAACGCGCTCGGGCGGCATGTCGTCTGCCAATTTACCGCGCTCGTCAAGCGCGACGGCGTAGACGACCTGATACTCCTGAGCAACCTTGTTGCCGCGCGACTTGCGCTGCTCGTCGAACTCCAGCTCAACCTCACCACTCTCGATGGCGAACACGATCCGGCCATCAAACCAGACCCGCTCGATCTCCATGGCGTAGGGGTTGTTGTACGTCAGGTTCTCAATACCATCCGCGCGGAAGGTTTGATTCTGCCCCTGCCGGCTGAGGTTGCCCTCGGTGACGCGCCAGATCCCTTCTTCCTCGTCGAGCGGGACGCCCTGGTCGCCATTCGCCATCGTTGTCCCCTCTTCTGTGCCACGGCACATTTATCGCGGGAGCTTGGTCGCGATGACATCGACTGTCTCGATGACGGGTTCGTGTGGCACTTCGCCAACGTTCTCAATCAGCGCGGCGGCGACGCGACCGGCGAGATACGCGTCCCGTCCCGACTCGTCCGCGAAAGCGTCGAAGATGCCGAATGTCGATGGCCCCAGGCGGATGGCGAACCACACGATCGTCGCCGGCTCCTCTTCGACAATCGCCAGCCCGCCCGCGAGAAAGCGCGCGAGATCCGCCTTTTTCCCCGGCATTGCTTCTATTCGAACGAGCAGCCCTCGTAACCATTGCTCCCTATGCGCGGATACTATACGGCAATGGTAGGAGAGCACGGCAGGGATGGGTTCACCCGTTCGGGTAATGAAACCCGTCGGTAAGCGCCTGGCAGTCCGCGTGCGGCCGTCAGCACCGCGAGAATAGTCACCTGGTGCGGTGCCCGCTCGGTCGTTCAGCTATGCCGCGGCAGAGGGTGGGTCAGAGGGCCGGTCCTATGCCAGCGCGGCCTGGGACCAATCGTTTAGCTATGCCGCGGCCGTGGGCGGCCCGGTGGGTCGCCCACGGCCCGATCCGTCGCCCGCGGCCCGGTCCCCGACCAAGTAGACGCGACCGCCCAGAGAGCAGGCCACCCTCCTACGTGTGGCACGCGTGGCCGCCATGCTCGGGCGGGGCGAGGTCGAGCGCGGGGTTGCCGTCGAAGAAGCCCACCGGCTTGAGCTGAAAGCCGATCGTCGAGACCGGCATCACAGGCCAGTCCTCCGGCCGGACAACGTGATGTGACCCCATCGTGTACCACACCACCAGGTCGGTGTTCTCCAGCGGGCGGTCGGCGCGGACATAGGCGGGCAGGCCGGCGCCGCCAGGGTGCTGGTTCGGGTAGTCGCCGGCGGCGTACAACTCGTTCGGGTCGTAGCGCGTCACCCACAGGTGGCGGGTCATGAAGCCGGCGCGTCCGATTAGCTCGGTGTCGGGCTGATTGAAGGGCAGCACGTTGTCCCCCGGCATCAGCTTGTAGGCCACCGGCTCACCCAAGCCATTACGCACCGAGGAGTTGACGACCTTCCAGTAGCGTGCCCGCAACGGGTCGATGACGCGGGCTGCCTCGGACTCGCGCGTGAGGGCGGCCGGCTTCGTCACCCAGGCGTTGCCGTGGGGGTTCGCCGGTCCGGGCGGGACCGCCTCGCTGTCCACCTCGTACACGGTGTTCTCGACGCCATCGACGGTCATATCCAACCGCACGTTGAAGAAATGCTGATGATTGGGGCCGTACAGCCCCGGTGCGACCATCTCGCCGTACACCGGCCGCTCGCCCGGCGCGATCGCCCCGGTGGACATGATGCCGGTGAGCTTGACCTGGAACTCGATCGTGCCGTCGAGGTACAAGTACCAGAAGAAGCCGTACTCGTAGTTGCCGACGGTCGAGATCGAGGAGATGACTAGCCGCCGCGAGCGACGCACCTCGGTCGCCCCGGTGCGCCAGTCCGTGTGCTTCCACAGGATGCCGATGTCCTCCTCGTGCATACAGATCGCGTTCGGCAGGGTGTAGGGCTTGCCCGCCGTATCGGCGAGCACGGCGTCGAAGTAGTAGATCTCGCCGAGGCAGTCGCAACCCAACTCGAGCGCATTCGCCAGCATACCGATGCCGTACTCACCCTCGTCGAAGGCGTTCTTGCGCCAGTGGGTCGGGTTGGCGTCGCCGTAAGGCACCAGCATTTCGGACAGCGAGGCGCGGTACAGCACCGGCCGCTCGCGCCCGCCATCCACATAGGACACGGTATGCAGCACCAACCCCTCGCGCGGGGTAAAACCGACCCGTAGCTGCCACTTGTGCCAGTTCACCGCACGGCCGCGCACCGTGAAGCTGGCGCC
>JBBQJF010000282.1:0-6999 GCA_038325665.1 Dehalococcoidia bacterium
CAGGCCGAGCGCCGGCGCCGGCGTTCCCGGCTGCGCTTGGGCGGCCATCCGGCGCGTGAACTCGCGCGTTTGGTCGGTCACGTCGAGCCACGCGACATCGGTGAAGCCAAGGCCGGTCAGCAGTTGGTGGACCTCTTCCGCAGGGCGCAGAAAGCTAATTGACGGCTCGGATGCCCATGGCACGGGAAAGTGGATCGGCTCGACTGATCCCGCCATGATCTCGTGCAAGGTGAGGCGACCGCCCGGTCGCAGCACGCGATGAATCTCCGTGTATAAGCGCTCCTTGTTCGCGATGTTCATCGAGCTGTGCTGCGTCCACGCGACATCGAAGCTCGCGTTATCGAACGGCATGTCGAGCGCGCTGCCGTGCTGGAATCTGACCTGCCCGGCGAGTCTGGTCCTCGCGGTGAGCATCTCGCCGGCCTGACAGAACTCCTCGGTCAGATCGAGCACCGTGACAGAGCAGCCGAAGTCGGCGGCGAGCGTGCGGGCGGGGCCGCCCAGACCGCCGCCCACATCCAGGACGCGCGTGCCGCTTTGCAGCCCCGCCATCCGTGCCAGCGCGAGCGTCGCCTCCTTGCCGCGGGTGTGGAAGTGGTCGAGCGGCGCGAGGTCGTCCGGCGTGACGAACTCGGGATTCTTGCCGGCCGCCTTGAGCGCGTCGAGAATGGTCTCGGCGAGCTTCCCAACCGCGTACTGCGTATTGATCGACGCGGAGTAGTCAGAGTCGGTCATCGGAAGTGCTCCCTTTGGTTCCGAGAGGTGGAACCCCCATCCCCGCGGCAGCGCGGGCGACCCACCGGGTCGCCCCTACAGCAAATCATCACGCATGACCACATGAGGGCGACTCACCGGGTCGCTCCCGTTCGCGGGGTCGCCAAGCGGCTCGCCTGACTCCGCACCGGCTATCGCGGTGGACAGACAGCTCCACGCCGGGGCAGCAGCCTCTTCCCGCGGCGTGCGCGCCGTCAAAACAGCGCGATCGGGTTCGCCGGTGAGCCGGTGCCGCCGGGCACGCGCAACGGGGCGACGGTGAGAAGGAAGCTGTGACGCCCCTCCTCGCGGCAGACGACGGCCAGCGGCTCGACGCTGAGGTTGTCGAGCAGTGGCAGGCCCATCGCGACGATCCCGACCATGTGCAGCGGCATCCGCACCTTGTCGTACCCGGAGGGGAGCTGATCGAAGCAGTCGCCCCCGTAGGCCGCGACCCCGCGCTCGTGCAGCCAGGGAAGGCAATCGGCGGCCAGGCCCGTACGCGCGTCAAATGGCGCCTCCCACCCCTGCGCCTCCATGCGCGGCCACTGGCCGACACGCACGATCAGGATATCGCCCGGCTCGACGCGCACATCGCCGAAGCGCTCGGCCTCCTCAAGATCTTCGACGTGAACCGCATCGGTCGCGTCCAGCCAGTCGCGTCCACGCGCGCCGGCCACGTCCAGCAGCACACCACGGGAGACAATTCCGTCGCGCCAGGCGTGGACCGAGTTCTTAAGCGCGCCCGCCGGTGTGACATCGCTGATCGGGCGGTCGTTGTACATCTTCCCCTCCCAGAAGATGTGACACAGCGCGTCGATGTGGCTGGTCGCGAATCCGTGGAATGCCACGCCGATGAAATCGGCAGAACCGGCCCCGCCCTGCAACATCATGTGCACGGCCGGTCGGGGGTTGTTCGGCTGCGTCCGCGTGTTGAGGTCGTGGGACAGCGATACCGTGCGGCCGGTACGCACCGAGCCGGCGGCAGCGGTCCGCTTCTGGGGCGTGATGTGGTTGAGCGTGCCCAACTCGTCGTCTGCTCCCCAACGTCCCCAGTTCGACAGTCGGTCCATGTAGCCGAGTACTTCGTCTTCTGAGACGCGCGGCGCCGTGACCATACTCACCCTCCTATTGCTCCGACTTCGCTCACCCGGTCCGGCGCGCATCGTACCCCATTCAGGGCGATGGCACAGCACATAGGACGATGACACGTTCCTGGCGGGAGTTGGTGGTGAGTCCTATGGATGTAGTCGTTGACAGGCCCATACCGTCGGGACTATCTTCAGGGTGCCCCGAGCGGCTGAACGCAATCGGCCGGGCGGACAAATCCCAGGCGTTTCGGCAGACGATGGGCGCAAGCCCGGAGTCGCCAGCTATCTGGGATGCGGACGATGCCCGGACACGCGGCGCCAGGTTGCTCGGGGCCTTTTCGCGTCCGTGGCACACGGCGCCACGTCAATGCGCGGCGTCCAGCGCTCACACGGGTCGTGGCCGCGGCATCTCGCCGCCTACCTGGCCGCGGTGGCCGCGCGACAGCTCCCCGAGGTGGTTCGAATCGTTGATGTACCGCACGCGCGGCCGGTCGAGTCGCACATCGAGGAGTGATACCGCGGTGTGATCGATGCTGAATGTCATCCACCCGTCGAACGGCGTGCCGAGCAGATGGTGGAGGATGGCGTTGATCGTCTCGGCGTGGCACACGACCACCACGGTGACGCGCTCGCGTCGATGCCGCTCCCAGACTCGCTCGACGAAGGCCGGGGTCACACGCTCATAGAAGCCTAACGCGCTCTCGCCGCCGAAGTGTGAGTAATCCATCAGTGGGGCGGCCGGTCGCGCGTAGTAGTCGGGCCAGCGCTCCGTGCGCTGTGAAAACGGCACCCGCTGCAACTCTCCCGCATCGATTGCTCCCAGCCCCGGCTCCTCGACCAAATCGACACCGGTGGTGGCGGCGACAGCGGCGGCGGTCTCCAACGTGCGTTTGAACGGTGTCGTGATCAGCCGGTCGATGTGCATCCCGCGCAGCCGCTCGCCCAGCCGTTGCGCCTGTTCGCGTCCCAGCGCCGACAAGGGATAGTCGTGCTGCACGCGGTCCTCGGGGATGTCTGACTCACCGTGGCGGATCAGGTAGAGGTTCATACCGCCTCCTTCTGAGAAGACGTGACGAACGCGAGAACTCGCTCGCGGAAATCGTCCTCGTGTTCACGATGGGGCAGGTGGCCGGTATCGGGATAGATGTGGAGCCGCGAGCCAGCGATCGCCCGATGCATGTCATGAGCGTGCGTGACGGGCACGGTCGGATCGCCGGCCCCGTGGACGATCAGGGTAGGACAGCGTATCTCGGGGAGGCGCGCGCTAATCACCTCACCGCCATGAACATTGAGCACCTCGTTGTACCCGTCCAGCATACGCTCAAGGATGCCGGGCCAGTTGAGCGGCCCTTGGGCGTCCTGGAAGCGTCGCAACGCGCCCTCTGACCATGTGGAGTAGTCAATCAGCACCGGCCAGATCGCGCGCTCGCCCGGTGTGATACGCGCTTCGCCGCCGACCACGGTGAGCGTCCGCACTAATTCGGGATGCATCACGGTCAGAATCAGCGCGACAACACCCCCGTCGCTCCAGCCGACCACATGCGCTGGATGCGCCCCGGTCGCGCGCAGCAACGCGGCCATGTCGCCGGCGTCGCGCTGATAAAAGTTCGGCGGAAAGTCACGCGGCGGTGACGACCGTCCATAACCGCGCATGTCTGGTGCAACGACATGGAAGTATCGCGCGTAGAAGGGGATGTCGCGCCACCAGTGCAACAGGGCGGTGCCGAGGCCGCCGTGCAATAGGAGCATCGGCTCGCCCTGTCCAGCCTCTTCATAGTGAAGCACCGTACCCTCAACTGCCGCGTCCGCCATGGCGTGGTCTCCTCGGGGGTGCGCGGCGCGGTACCGGTGGCGGCAGCCCCGTGTCTCGGCCGTTCATGCCGGCGAAAGCATACCGAAACCGTGGCCCCTGGACCACCTCGGCATCGCCGCGGTCCCGGCAGGCCTGACCACGGATCGAGCGGCGAGCGCGGGCACGGCAAGGGCCGCCCAATGATGAGCGGCCCTCCATTCGTTGTCGGCGCAATAGGCGCTCAGGCCGGCTGCGCCACCCCCTGCTGCGCCTCGCTGAGCGCTTCCTTCGGAAGCATCGTCCCCAGCACGCGCTCCAGCGCCATCGTGTGGCTGCACACGCCCCAACCACCGTAGAAGTCACATGTGCACGTTAGCTTGCCGTCCGCCAGACGCACCTCCCGTGTGTCGTTCTCTCCCATGACCGATACCGCGAACGAGTCGAACCGGATACGACGATCCGCCTCCTCGGCGTAGCGCCGGGCCTTCTCGATCTTACCGATGAGACTGCTGTTCAAAGCATCCTCCCGTGGGCTGTGCTCCCATCCAGCTCCGGACCTCCCCGGAGTGGATTCCTGCCGACGACGCAAACGGCGCCGGGCATAGTTGCCCCGGCGCCGTTCAGGCATCAATATTGCTGGCTGTCGCTTCACGCATGGCTGCTGCCCCTCCTTGGGACGTGCTGCCTTGCCTCGTATCGCTACTATACCATCCTCATAAGCGATTGTGGATCAGCATTCAGGTATGCCAGGCTCCGAAGTTTGTGACAATCGCGCCGATTCGCGCCGTGTGTAGCGGGCGCCCTCTGGTCCGGTTTTACTTTGCATCACGGCGAGATGTGTGACAGTCATTGGCGCGACGGCGGGCGGCGCCATCGCACCGACGCCAGCGAGTATGGCGGACGCGAGTCCAGCGGCTGGCCGATCGGGGATCCGCGCGAGCGTGAGGTGGGGCGAGAACCCGCGGCGCTCAGACGGAAATCCCAGCCCGTTCATCTCCTCCTCGACCGTCCGCCACAGGTGATCGAGCGCGCCAGTGTTGCCGCCGACGCCCGTCCATAGCACCCGTGGCCGGCTTGGCGGTCCAAACACTCCCGACCGCCCCAACGTAAGCGAGAACGGAGCCGCGTGCGCGGCCGCGCGCCGTACCGCGCCGGTGACGCCGGCCAGCGCTGCTTCGTCTACCTCCCCCAAGAACTTTAGCGTGAGGTGAATGCCCTCCGAGCGTACCCACCGCAACCGCTCCAACCCCTTCCGCTCTAGTTCGACTTGCATCGACGCCAGCGCGTCCGTCCATTCGTCGGGCAACTCGATGGCAACAAACAGCCGCAATCCCATCCGTCACTCCTCTAGGCCAAAGAGCGCCGTCGCGTTGCCGCCCAGCACCATCCGCCGCTCGTCAGGGGTCAGTGGAGCCGTCCTGAGCAGTTCGATATCCGTCGCATGCGCGCGGAGCGGGAAATCGGTGGCGAATAGGATCCGGTCGGCGCCGATCAGGTCGGCCACGGCGCGAAGGGCGGCCGGGCTGTACAGGAGCGGCCACGCGGCCGTGTCGACGTACGTGTTCGCCAGCAGGCGGCGTACCTCCGGCATGTGGGCATAGAACGGCAGCCCACCGCCCATGTGCGCCGCGATCACCGTCGTCCGCGGGTGCCGCTCGATGAAGCGATACAACCCCGCGATAGATTGCCCATCCTTGCCTGGATAGCCATGTCCCACCGGCTCACTCGCGTGAATGAGCAGCGGCAGATCTCCGGCGATCCGGGCGAGCGTATCGGCATCGTCGCCGCCGGCGAGCGTCAAACCAGCGCGCTCCGGGCGAAGCTCGCCGACGCCGCGAGCGCCCAGGAGGCGACAGCGGGCGACCTCGGCGGCGGCCGCCTCCGGATCGCCCAGGCTGACCGCCACGAAGGGCAAGAGCCGGCCGGCCGATGCGCGCGCCGCCGCGATCAGCGCGTCATTGTGGGCGCGGCACAACCCCGCGTCTTCCCACGCGAATCCCGCCGCGACCGCCGCGCGCACGCCCGACGCATCCATCGACGTGATCAACTCCGCGGCGGTCGCCATCCGCGATCGACGATCGCCGTACATCTCCGCGAAAAGTGCATCGCGGCGACACAGCTCCGCGCGACGCTCGTGAAACTCGGCCGGAAAGATGTGGGTGTGCGCATCGACGATCACGGCACGAGGATACCATGAATACACGTCGTGCCCGGTGGGCGGTCACCCGATAGACAGCATGCGCCCACGCCCTACCGTGAGAAACGTGGCGCCGGCGGGGCGTGGGCGCATGTGCCACAAGAAGTACCCCGGCCGTTTCGGCGCATGAGCATGGGCCAGACGAACGATGGTCCCGGCTGAGTCCGTTGCCGTGGTGTATCTGAAGTGATCCGTCGTTGCGGCTGGGTCAGGCCGTGATGGATTGCAGGGTCTGCTCGGTGGTCACATCCTCGGTCGTGGTAACGTGTTCTCCCGCGGCGGCTCCTCGTCTCCGCCGGGCAGGCGCCCCTGCCCGCCCGCGCCGTTCGGATACCCCGTGGCGTCCCGAGTCGCGGCCACATGCGAGCGGTCCGCGGCGCTCAGCGATGCTGGTCCACCAAGATCGGGTTCCCGTCGGGGTCCAACACCATGAAGCTCGCGGGACCCGTTGTACTCTCATCGGCCTCGGTCATGAGGACCACTCCCTGCGCCTTGAGGCGGCGCTGCAGTTCGCGCACGTCCGTGAACTGCTCCAGTGGCCGCGCGTCCTGGTCCCAGCCCGGGTTGAAGGTGAGCATGTTCTTCTCGAACATGCCTCGGAAGAGACCGATCACCGTGTCCCCATTCTTGAGAATTTGCCAGCCCTGGGACGGCTCCCCCGCGAAGGCCGAGAAGCCGAGCGTCTCGTAGAACTGGCGGGACGCCTCGAGGTCCTCGACGGCGAGGCTGATGGAGAAAGCGCCAAGTGGCAATTGTCGCATGGAGGGACTCCAAAGAGAGGTGAATTGCGGCAACTCCGCTGACCGTTGAGGGGTGGATGAACGGCTGCCGGTCTCGCCATATCGCTGCCGGCAAGGGATCTCCCGAATGGGCGATTGTTGCCTGGAACCCCCGAAAGTCACCCCCTTGGGGGACGTGAACCCGTAACGCGGGGTGCTCCGGGGTGCCCGGCGACGGAGGAGCGTGCTGGATCTTCCCCGCGGCGACGGCCGAGGGGTTTACGCTGCTCGCGCCACCTAACGGAGCTGCTGTTCATATTGCACGGGGCCGGCGGAGCCGAGGGTCGAGTGCCGTCGATCGGGATAGTACCACGAGTCGGTGAACTCCGCGACGGCAGTGACTGAGTGTCTCAGCAGTCGCTCCCGCGGACTCACGCTCTGGCGCGG
>JBBQJF010000283.1:0-6994 GCA_038325665.1 Dehalococcoidia bacterium
GGGCATCACCGCCCGTGAACGGTTGCTCCCCCTTCGCTTGCCGTGAAGGGGCCGGGAGGTTAGGTTTCTGGAGGGAGGGAAACAACCATGTTGGAGAAAGACAGCTACTGGGCGAAACACATGCAGCGCAGGCGGTTCCTCGGAACTGTCGGCCTCGGCGCCGGGGCGGCCGCGATCGCGGCGGCGTGCGGCAGCAGCGATAAGGAATCGACCAGCGCCACCACCGCGCCGTCATCGAGCGGCGGCACGACCACGGCCGGACAGGCCGCGACCCAGGCGGCAGGCGCCGCGGCGGTACGGGGGGTGCGTGGGGGCACGTTCACCCTCGCCATCGCCCGCGACCTGACTACCCTCGACCCGAACCGCAATCAGGACGTGTACGGCAGCAGCGTGCTCAGCCTGGTGGCAGAACAGCTCTTCGAAATCGACAAGGACGCGAGAATCGTACCGCGGGTGATGGAGAAGGCCGAGAACCCGGAGCCAAACGTCTACGTGTGGACACTGCGCCAGGGAATCAAGTTCCACGACGGCACCGACCTCAACGCCGAGGCAGTTAAGTTCAACCTCCAACGGCATATTGAGGACACGAAATCAGTCCGTAACCAAGATGTTAAGGACATCACCTCAATCGAGACGCCTGACCCACGGACGGTTCGTGTGACACTCAAGGGTCCGTTTGCTCCGTTCGTGAACAAGGTCGCCAGTGTCGGCGCGGGCGCGATCCTCAGCCCGGCCGTAGTCCAGAAGCTGGGCGAGGGTTTACAGCGCGACTTGACCAACGCCGGCGGCGGCGCGTTCAAGTTCAAGGAGTGGCAGCGCGATACCCAGATCACCGTCGAGCGCAACGACGGCTACTGGAAGAAAGACGCCGACGGCTCGGCGCTGCCCTATCTCGACCGGATCGTGATGAAGATCTTCCCGGACGAGAATGTGCGTCTGACCAACGTTGAGACGGGCGACGCCGACGCGCTGCAAGCCAATCCGCCCTCGAAGGATGTCGAGCGGCTGAAGAAGAGCACTGACCTCGTCTACAAAGAGATTCCCAGCCTTGGCTGGCAGTTCCTCACGCTGAACACGGAGAAGGAGCCGTTCAACAACCCGGCGATCCGGCGCGCGCTCAGCCTCGGCATCGACCGCGAGCAGATCCTTAAGACGGTCTACTTCGGCGTCGGCAAGGTGCAGGATACCCCCGTGCCTGACACGATCGCCTGGGCATATGACAACTCGCACACCTATTTCAAGCGCGACGTGGCGAAGGCGAAGCAGGAACTGGCGGCGGGCGGCAAGGCCAACGGCTTCAAGTTCACGATGCAGCTCTCGAACGCCTCGCCCCAGCTCCAGCAGACGACCGAGCTGATGAAGGACCAGTTGCGCGAGATCGGCCTCGACCTGGAGATTCAGCCGATCGAGTTTGCAACCGTGGTGTCGAACGCGAACAAGGGCGACTATCAGGCCAGTCTGATCGGCTGGAGCGGCGGGCTTGATCCCGACGATAACCTATACGCGCTGTTCTACACCAAGGCCGGCTTCAACCTCGCCAAGTACAGCAACCCACAGTTTGACAAGCTGCTCGACGATGGCCGCACGACGCTCGACCAGGCCAAGCGCGGCGATATCTACAAGCAGGCGCAGAAGATCCTGTTCCAGGACCAGCCGTTCGTTGTCTGGCAGCAGAACGTGCAAGGGCTGGTCACGCGCAAGAACGTGCAGAACTACCCCACGACCTACAACGGTTACTGGGGCGCCCGCGACTACGACCGCATGTTCAAGACGAAGTGACCGACCTAACCCCCCGGCCCCCTTCCTCCCGGCAGGCCGGGACAGGGCCGCGAGGGAAGGGGGAGAACCGTCCGTCCCGACCCCTTCTTTGCCGGCCGCGCCAGAGGCAGGCCGCGATAGAAGGACTGAACCGGAAGGGGGAGGGGGTAAAGCAGGGGCTTTGACATTGCCGCCAAGAAGATTGGGCACCGGCCGGTGATGTAGCCCCGAAAAGCCCCCTTCCCCGCGGGGAAGCGACCTCTCCCCCGACCCCTCCCTCCCGGCCATGCCGGGACGGGGCCGCGAGGGGAGGGGAGTCATCCGCTGCCGCTCGCCCCGTTCGTCCCCCTTCCCCGCGGCCCTGTCCCGGCCTGCCGGGAGGAAGGGGGTTGGGGGTTAGGTCGTCATCGCGGCCGGAATGGTCACCTTGAGAAAACGGTCGATCATGCCGTTGACCTGGTCGGGCACTTCGAGTTGGTTGAAGTGTCCGGCGCCCACGGTCTGTCCGTTGACCATATGCGGGCACAATTCCTTGAAACGCGCGAGGTCGGTCATCGGTTGCGCGGCGCAGCTGTTGAGCACTGGCGCCGTGCACGCCTTGGCCGCGGCGGCGCTGTCCCAGCCGAAGATCAGATCCTCGATCGCCGGCGCCATGACATGCTGAGGCGCGGATGTCATCGCGTCCACGATTCGGGCCTTGCGCGCCGAGTCATCGGTGGGTAGGAATAAGGCATCAGACACGAACTGGCGCGCCGCCTCGCGGTAGCCGGCTGTACGCAGGGCGGCGATCGCGGGGCGTACCCCCTCCAGGAGCGCCGGCGGCGGGACGATCGGCGAATCGACAACCACGATTGCTGATGGAAGCTCGGGATGACGGGCGGCCAGTTCGAGCGCGATAGCGCCGCCCATGCTGTGCCCGATCACGACCGGCGCGCGCAGGCCGATTTCCTCACACAACCACGCGAGATCATCGGCAAAGCCGGCGATGGTGTAGTCCTGCTCCGGCTTGTCGCTTAAGCCGTGGCCGCGTAGATCAACCGCGACGACCCTGTGCTCCTTGCGGAAGTGTTCAAACTGTGGCGCGAAGTAGGTATGGTCGCAGGTCCAGCCATGGACGAGCAGGATTGGTGGCTCGCCGATCCCTTCCTCATCGTAGAACAAGGCCACACCGTCCCGGTACACGTTTCGCATTCCCGGTTTCTCCTCTTGTGATCGCCTCTGGCGGATCGTACGCCCATTATGAGCGCGGTGGGTGCCGTGTCAAGCCACCTCTTGTCGGACGGCTCGAACGCGTACAATAGCGCCCATCGAGAGGTGCAGAGGAGGAAAAGCTATGCCGTTCTACCGTACGCTGGGCGATGTGCCGCATAAGAGGCACACCCAATTTCGCCGGCCCGACGGCCAGCTCTACGCCGAGGAGTTATTCGGCACCCAGGGCTTCGCCGGCATGTCGTCCCTGCTGTATCACCACAATCCGCCCACACGGGTGCTCGACTTCCACCACGAGCCAAGCCTCGCGCCAGCGTGCTGGCCCCAGCTGACGCATCGTCACCACCATCTCAAGACCGGCGCCGTCACCACCGGCGGCGACCCGATCACCGCGCGGCGGGTGCTGATGTTCAACAACGAGGTGACGATCGGCATCGCGACCCCGGATGCGCCGATGCCGTATTTCTACCGCAACGCCCGCGCGGACGAGATCGTGTTTGTCCACCAAGGAACGGGCATGTTGCGGAGCGCCTTCGGCAACCTGGCGTACCGGCCACACGACTACCTCGTGGTCCCGCGCGGCACAACCTACCAACTCGATACGGATGACGCGCCGCAACGCTTCCTCGTCATCGAGAGCAATGGACCGGTCGAGACACCGCGGCGCTATCGCAACGATTTCGGCCAGATGCTTGAGCACGCGCCGTACTGTGAGCGCGACATTCGGTCGCCGGAGCAGTTGGAGACGCACACCGAGGCGGGAGATTTTGAAGTGCGGGTCAAGGTCGGCGACCAGATGATGGCATACTGCTACGATCAGCACCCGTTCGATCTGGTGGGATGGGACGGCTACCTCTATCCATGGGCGTTGTCGCTCGACGATTTTGAGCCGATCACGGGCCGCGTTCACCAGCCGCCGCCGGTGCATCAAGTCTTTCAGGGGTCGGGGTATGTGATCTGCAACTTCGTGCCGCGCAAGCTCGACTACCATCCCGAGGCGATCCCGGCGCCGTATAACCACTCCAATATCGACTCCGACGAGGTGATGTACTACGTGAATGGCAGCTTTGCCAGTCGCCGCGGCATCGAAGTGGGATCGATCAGCCTACATCCGGGCGGCATCCCGCACGGCCCGCATCCTGGCGCCGCCGAGGGCAGCATCGGTAAGGAGAGCACGGACGAACTGGCAGTGATGATCGACACCTTTAAGCCGCTCAACCTCACGCACCATGCCGAACCGCTCGATGACCCCCACTACCCATTCTCGTGGCTGGCCGAGCGGTATCGGTGAAAGAGGCGGGGGCAACGCGCTCCTCAAGGGGCGACCCAGCGCATCGCCCCAACCCATGGGCCGTGGATGCGCCCGGGCCGGCCCCGAGCTATCGGGTCGACCGAGCGCGCACGAGTCAGGAGCCATCTCCCAGAACAGTCACCGCCGCCGTTTATCCGAGTGGACGCTCATAGCGCAGCGGTGATCACGGCCATATGAATTTCTACGCCCTGACCCCCATCACCCATCACCCTAGGATAGGGGCGGATCGGGGCGATGTGTAGGGATTTTCCCGCGCGGCATCTAGTGAATGAGTCTGGGACAATACTGGTAGAGGATTCCGATGGAGAAACCGATGTTCACCCTACATCTGCTGTGCCCGGTGTGCAGTGACCACATGATTCAAGCCGAGGGGCTGTACGGCCCGCTGACGGAGTGTGGCGGCTGCGGCCACCGCGACGCCCAGCCCGTGTTGCGCATTCCGCGCAAGTTTGGTCAGCCACTACCTGCCCGTTTGATCCGCGCCGGGTCGGTTCGCGCCGGCCTGCGCCGCGCGGCATAATCCTCCTGATCGGCGGGGGTACACCACACGCCGCCCCATGCCACGCTCAACCATCCCACGGCACAAGACTGACGATGCCCGTTGCGTCCAGACAGGCACCGTCAGTACGACGGTGCGCGTTCGGATCACGCTGCTTCGCGTCCGAGAGCGCTTACCTCGGATTCACGGTGACGGTCTGGGCGTTTGACACACCGCCTCCCGGCGCGGGATTCACGACCGTGACGCGATACGACCCGGCCGCCGCGATATCGGCCGCGAGTATCGTGGCCGTGACCCGTGTTGCCGAGACGAACGTCGTGACGCGGTTCGCACCGGTCCACTGCACCGTGGAGCCATTGACGAAGTTTGTGCCGTTGACCGTCAGAACCATGTCAGAGCTACCGCCGGGTATTCCCGCGAGACTGATCTCGTCCACCTCGATGGCGGGTTGCGGGGCGCCGGAGTTGTCCTGCAGGAGAATACCGCTGATGCGCTGTCCGGCGGCGCTCAGCGAACTGAGCGGCACATCGTATGCCTTCCAGCTCGACACCGTGGGATTACCGCCAACGGCGGACAGGGGCTGGTAGCCAAGAAGCTGGTTCTGCTCTCCATAGACGGCCACCAACAGCCGCTGGTCGGTGCGGCTCGCCCGTAGCACGAATCGCAGCGACGATGCGGCGCCGCTCTGTACCGCCTGATCGGTATGGAGATACAACCCGCCCCAGGCGGCGTCGATCCGCCACCAAATGGCCCTCGAGCCGGCGTACGCGATCGGGTGGGCGAAGTTGATGCTTCCGTTCCATGACCAGTTCGCCCATCCCGCCGCGATACCATCGCTGTACGCCGAGCGAACGACGGTCCCCGCTCCACCGGCAACGACCGAGGCAGGGCTGACATCCGTGGTCGTGGGCGCGGGACTGGTCGTGCCGGCCCCGCTGCCGAACCACGACTTGACCGTCTGGTATCCCGGTTTGTTCTGCACCAAGTAGCCAATGTCCGACGGGCTGGTATTGGCATCAGGACTCCAGTGCCAGAACGCGCCGCCAACAAACCACGGAACGTCGGCCCAGGTTTCGAATAACGCGGCGTAGCAGTCAACCTGCTCCTGCACATCCAACGTCGAGCCATCGGACCAGTTCCACGGCTGACGCGCGGCGCCATCGACGCTGCGATAGCCGCCTTCGACGAACATCACCGGCTTCCCCCAGCGCTGCTGCACCGGAGCAATCTTTGTCGTTTTCCAGTTATTCCAACTGGCCTTCAGTTGTGCGACCGTTGGCGATGTGGAAGTCGTTAACTCGAAGTACGCGGAAATACCAATATAGTCAAGCGCATCCCAGAACCGAATCCTGGGAAACTCCTCGGCGAAATCCCCGGACCCCCAGTTCGCGCTGTAGGTCAACTTCCCCGGAAACCGTCCGCGTACATCCGCGATTAGCGTGCGCCAGCGTCCTTCGTAGGCTGGGTTCGTACTCATCGAGATCAGTTCCGCGCCAACCGCGAGGCCGACAGCGCCTTGGTCACGGCCCATATCGGCGTAGCGGTTGATCAGCGTGGTGTAATTGCGGAACCACAGATCGGCGTTGCTCGGATTGATCGACGCGCGCCAAACACCGTCCTGACTATCGAGGTGGGGCTTGAGCCAGACCGTGAGTCCGAGCGACCGCGCCTTCTGAATCGACCAGATGAGCGAGGCATCCGTCGCCGTGGCGGACGTGCGGAAGATGTCAGTGGAATACTGGTGCGGCGTGTACCAGTTCACGGCATATGTCACGGAATTGGCGCCGCTATCCGCCAGTTGCTGCAACGCCGGTCCGCTATTGTACAGTTCGTTTTCCGACCATGTGGCGAGGGTGAAGCCCTTGTGTTCCCAGTTCACGACACCGGCGCCGTGCGCCACGGGAACAGACGGCGTCCGACCGCCTCGCGATTCCGTGGTCGGGATAAGCATGAACATCGCGAGCGGGAGGAGCAAACTGATGAGCAGGGATCGTCGCCGTGATGTCATTTTATTACCGTACCCCCATCAGCGCTCGCCGGTATTCGGCGGCCACACGCGACTCCAGGTCCGGATCCAGCCAGACGATCACGTTTCGGTACACGACGACGGTCGCGCCCGACCGCCGAAACCACGCCGCTTTCTTCTGGAGTTTGTCGTCGTTGGCGAACACCAGGATGCGGCCGCCGCTCGGCTCCAACCCCGGAATCGAGAAACC
>JBBQJF010000284.1:0-6964 GCA_038325665.1 Dehalococcoidia bacterium
GCGCCCCCCCCGGGGCGGGTCACACGGGCGGGGGCGTCGGCCGCGTCCCCCCCCTCACCGTAGGGTCAGGCGCGCGGGGCCCGCCCCGCCGCCCCCCGGCCTCGCCCGGCTCCGCGCGCCGGCGTCGGGCGCGAGCCTGCCGCCGCGACGGTGCCGGCGGCCTCCACCCCCCCTCCCGCGCTGACGCCCGTGGTGGCCGCGCCGACCGCGGTGGAGAGTTTGCGCGAGCGACTCGGCATGACCGCGCACACGCCGGTGGAACCGGTGGAGCCGAGCCGGGCCGCGGAATCGCCGCCCGCCGCGGCGGGCGCCGGCGCGCAACCGGGATCGGACGGCATGAGCACCGATCTGCCGGCGGAAACCGGCGAGGAACCGTCCGGTGATGCCCGCGCGGGCGGTGGGAGTGAGCGGGGCGGCACAGCAGGTGAGGCGCCACGCGGCGAATTGTCGCTGGAGGACGCGCGGGCGCTATTCCGCCAGATCTACGAGGCGGCGAAAAGCACACGGTCCGCGATTCAAGGCTTCCTCAACAGTGGATGCGACATCATCGCCATCGACCGTCATACGATCACCTTGGGCTTTGAGTTCGCATGGATACCGGAGAAGTTACTACCCGGAACCCAGGCGCATCGCGCGCTCAGCGCGGTGGTCGAGGAAGTACTGGGCGGCCATTTCGAGGTACAATGTGTCCACGCGCCGGGGGTGGAAAATCGATTGCGCGCCTCGCCACCCCGGCCGAGTCACTTGGCGGATGAGGCGCGCCGGCTTGGCCTACCGCGGATCGAGCGCGGGCCGGTTCGGCCGTGAGCGTTCGGCCGATGAGGAGACAGCCATGAACCGACAGATGCGCCGCCACGGCGGCGGCGGTGGCGGCGGCGGTGGAATGGGTGGATTTGGCCCGGATTTGCTCAAGCAGGCGCAAGAAATCCAGAACCAGATGCTCAAGGCCCAGACGGAGTTCGAAACCGCGACGATGGAAGCGACTGCCGGCGGCGGCGCGGTCAAAGTCGTGATGCAGGGCAACCACAAGGTTCACTCGATCACGATCGAACCCGAAGTGATCGACCCCGACGACGTGGAAATGCTGCAAGACCTGGTCATGGCCGCCGTCAACGAATGCATCGATAAACTCGAGGCGAAACGCTCCGAGATGATGGGTCCACTGGCCGGCGGCCTCAAGCTGCCCGGCATATAGGTCGCCAGCGTCACAAGGCGAGAGCGGACGGGCTGACCGCTCGTCGTGCGCCCAAGTCGCGCGGGCGCTCGCCGCTGTCGCTGCATGTTGGTACACTTGTTCTATGACGAACGGGGAGTAAGGACCGTGCCGGACTCGACAACCGCCGCCGCGCCGGTGGCGAAGCTGATCGAAGAGTTCAATAAGCTGCCCGGTATCGGTCCCAAAAGCGCGCAACGGCTCGCCTATCATGTGTTGCGGGCGCCGGAAGATGATGCGCGCGCATTGGCGCACGCGATCGTGGACGTGAAAGAGCGGATCATCTTCTGCTCGGTATGCCAGAACATCACGGACGAGACGCCGTGCGGCATCTGCCGGAACGAGGCGCGTGATCACGGCGTCATCTGTGTCGTGGAAGAACCGCTGGACATTCTCGCGCTGGAACGCACTCGCTCATTCCGCGGCGTCTACCATGTGCTGCACGGTGTCGTCTCACCGCTGAACGGCATCACCGAGGACGACATCAAAGTGGCGGAGTTGATCGGCCGTGTCCGCGCCGGCGGTGTCACCGAGGTGATCCTGGCGATGAACCCGACGCTAGAAGGCGATGTGACCGTGATGACGATCGAGCGCCGCGTCCACAAGGAGAGTCCGGCCGTGCGCACGACCCGGTTGGCGCGCGGCCTCTCGATCGGTTCTGACCTGGAATACGCCGACGAAGTCACGCTCACGCGGGCGCTCGAAGGACGGCAGCAGGTCTAGCCCGTGGCTAGACCGCCAATCGCATGCCCCGTGGATCAGTGATGAACACTCCCCGCGTGTATAAGACCGAGGCGGTCGTGCTCCGCCAGCGCCGGCTCGGTGAGGCGGACAAGATCCTCACGCTGTTCAGCGCCGATCTGGGCAAGTTCGACGCGGTCGCGAAGGGCGTGCGCCGGCCCGGCAGTCGGAAGGCCGGCCATGTTGAACTCCTGACCCATGCCTCGCTGATGCTCGCCCGTGGCAAAACACTTGATATCGTCACGCAGGCCGAGGCGCTCGAAACCTATCTTCCGCTACGTGAAGACCTACGCCGGTTGAGCTGCGGACTGTATGTCGCGGAGTTGACGGATCGACTGACCGTCGAGGCGCAGGACAGCTACCCGCTTTTCGTTCTCCTGGTCGAGACACTCGGCCGGCTGGCGAGCCACACCGATGTTGAGCTGGCGCTCCGGTTTTTCGAGTTGAACCTGCTCGGGATTACTGGGTATGAGCCACAGCTCTGGCGCTGCGTGCAGTGCCTCAACCCCTTGCAGCCGCTGGTCAACACGTTCAGTCCGATCGCGGGTGGCGTTGTCTGCCCCGCCTGCACGCCGGCCCAGTCGGGGCTTCGGCCGTTGTCGGTCAACGCGCTCAAGGTGCTGCGCCTGCTGCAAGCCGGACGGTTTAGCGAGGCAGCGCGCCTCCGCCTCGACCATGATCTTGCCATTGAGATCGAGGGGCACCTGCGCGGCGCGCTGCGGCTCTACACCGAGCGCGACCTGCGGTCGCTCGACTTCCTGAACGATATCCGCCGCGATCGGCCCACGCCGTCACGCTCCCAAGTCGTGCTAACATGAGCGCGAGCAGGCCGCGTGTTGCAATGGTGTGTCATTCGCCACGCCGGCCGGCCGCTCGGTCCGTCGAATCGTAAGCCATGCGCTGAAGGAGCCAGCTATGCCCGTCTATGAGTACTTCTGCCAGTCCTGCGATGGCGTGTTTGAGGCGCTGCGCTCGATTCGGGAATCGTCCGATCCGTCCACCTGCCCGGTGTGCAGCCGCGAGAGCCAGCGGATGATGACGACCCAATTCGCGGCGTTCACGTATCGCGACGGGTACGCGCGTCGTATCCCCGATAAGGGCACGTACTGGCATCTCGGTAAAGAGGTGAAAAACCTGATCAGCGGCCCGGTACGACCAAACGAGCATCCCGAGATTAACAAGCCGGAGCCGGCGATCAAGCCGCTCAAGGGAGAGATCTCCGATGCGCGGGAGGCGCACCGCACGGCGGCGCAGATACAGGTGCAGGAAGCGACCGAGCGCCAGGCCCGCATCGCCGAGTACGAGTGGAACCAGCAGCACAAGCCGCAGAAACCGGAGTTGTAGGCTGGCGACGTTTGGCGGCGCCGTCTCAGCTCTCGCGATCAAGGACGTGGTCGATAAGGTGGAGCAATGTCCGGTGCGCCTCCGAGTCAGGCAACTCCGCGATGGCGTGCGCGGCGCGATCACCGAACTCCCGTGCCATCGCCTTCGAGCGGTCGAGCACATCAGCGGCGTGGATGGCGGCGATCGCGTCTTCGAGCAGCCGCTCGCGTCCCCGCCGCGCGTTGAACAGTCGCCGTACCGGATTGCGGCGGGAGGGATCGTCCTCCAACAACAGCAAGGATGGCAGCGTCAATGTCCCTTCCCGAAGGTCGCCGCCCACTGGTTTGCCCATGACCTCCTCGTTGCCGGTGAAGTCGAGAATATCGTCCACGATCTGGAATGCCATACCGAGGTTGAATCCGTAGTCGCGCAGCCCCTCGACCCATGGCTCGGGCGCACCGGACACGATCGCGCCGCCCTCGCAGGCGGTGCCGAGAAGCGACGCGGTCTTGCCGCCGATGCGCTGGAGGTAGTCGCCAATTCGCTTGCTGGCGTCGAAGGCGCTCACATCCTGATCAAGCTCACCCGTGGCCATCCGCATCAGCGTACGTGCGAATAAGCGGATGACGCGCACGTTCCCAGTCCGCGCCACCAACTCGGCGGCATGGGCGAACATGAAATCGCCCAGCATGACACTCGGCGCGTTACTGAACAGCGCGTTGGCGGTGGCGCGGCCCCGCCGGGTGGCCGCCACGTCGATCACGTCATCGTGAACCAGCGTCGCCGTGTGCAGCACCTCGATGGACGCCGCCAGTGGAACGAGCAGCTCCAGGTCATAGTCTCGGAAGGTACCAGCGAGGAGGGCAAGCGCCGGGCGCACGCGTTTTCCACCGGCGCCCATCACCTGGCTGAGCATCCGCGCGAGCGGGCCGTATTCGACATCGCGGATTCCGCTCAGGATCGCCTCGACGCGCGCCATATCCTGCTGAACCGGCCCATACAGTGATTGAACAACCATCGTGGCAACCCCCGCCAATTGGCCGAGTGATACGGCCGAGCGCCCGAGACAGTGGCCGTGCCGTCCTCAATTTCAATCGTCAGTGCTCAGTCGTCAGCCGTCAATCGGAACAGCTTTCGTGCATTGGCCGTGGTGAACCGTGCGACACTCTCCGGCGGCTCGCCCCGCAGCTCCGCCACCTTGTGCAACGTCTCCACCATGTAGGCAGGCTCGTTGCGGGTGCGGCGGTGAGACTGCGGAGTCAGGTACGGGCAATCCGTTTCCAGCACCAGTGCTCCGGCAGGGACCGCGGCGGCGACCTCCTGGCCGCGGCGGTTATCCGGGTAAGTGACCGTGCCGGGAATCGAGATCACGACGCCCGCCTCGACGTAGCGGAGCGCTGCCTCTACCCCATAGGCGTAGCAGTGCATCACGCCAAACGGTTCCACCGCGCCCGCCTGCCGCCGCGCCCGCGCCCAGGGTTGCAGCATCTCGCGGGTGGCGTCCTCCGCGTCGCGGGAGTGAATCACCGCGGGCAGGTCGAGTTCCGCGCACAAATCGAGCTGGCGCTGGAACACCGCGCGTTGCACGTCCGGCGGCGAGAGGTTTCGGAAGAAGTCGAGACCCATCTCGCCCAGCGCCACCACGAGTGGATCGCTCGCCATCGCCCTGAGTTCGTCCCAGTCCGCCGGCGTCGCGGCGGCGGCGTCATGGGGATGGATGCCGACCGTCGCCCACATCCCGGGTCCCGACCGAGCGAGGGCGAGCGCCGCCCGATTGCTGACCGGGTCGGTGCCGACGACGATTATGGTCCCCACCCCGGCCGCGCGGGCGCGCACCAGCACCGCGTCGCGATCGCCGGCAAAGGCCTTGGCGTGGGGGTGTGCGTGGGTGTCGACGAGTGGGGTCACGTACCGAGCCTCGCCTCTTCGTCCGCGACAATCGATGGCTCAAGTTTCTTGAACAGCGGCCGTGGTTCGCTCATCAGCCGGCCGGCCTCGGGCAGGGCAAACCGCCAGCCATACTCCTCGATCGTGCCGCTCTCGCCGAGGAAGCCATGCAGCTCGTGACAGGTGAAGGGCAGATAGGGCGAGAACGCCGTGCGGAGCGCCCCGATCACACCGATCACCGTGTACAGCGCACGGCCGGCGGCCTGGCGGTCGACTTTGAGCGATTTCCATGGCGCCGTTTGCTCGAGATAGCCGTTCGCCTCACGCGCCAGGTCCATCGCGGCGCCCAGTCCGGCGCGGAAGTGACACAGACGGATGTGCTCGCCCACTTCGGCCAGCGCCGCCTCGGCGCGGGTCAGGATGGCGCGATCATGGTCGGTCAGTTCACCGGGGTCGGGGACGCGGCCGTCGAAGTTCCGGTAGGTGAGGGTGAGCGCGCGATTGACGAGATTTCCCCAGGTCGCGACCAGCTCGTCGTTGTTGCGACGCACGTACTCGCTCCATGAGAACTCCGAGTCCGAGGTCTCCGGCATGGTCGCCGCCAGATAGTAGCGTAGCGGGTCAGGATCGTGGCGCGATAGGTAATCGGGCAGCCACACCGCCATGTTGCGGCTGGTGGAGGCTTTCGCCCCCGCCATGGTCACGTACTGGTTGGCGGGCACATCGTACGGCAGGTTCAATCCGCCATAGGCCAGCAACAGCCCCGGCCAGATAACCGTGTGGAAGGTGATGTTGTCCTTGCCGATGAAGTAGTAGCTCTTCGCCGCCGGATCTTCCCACCACCGCTTCCAGGCGTCGGGCGTCCCGTTCCGCTGTGCCCACTCGATTGAGGCGGACAGGTAGCCGATCACCGCCTCGAACCAGACATAAATCCGCTTGTGCTCGAAACCCTCGACCGGCACCGACACGCCCCACTCGATGTCGCGCGTCATCGCCCGGTCGGGGAGGCCCTCGCGCACCGTGCTGATGCTGAAGTTGAGCACCGGCCGCCGCCAGTGCTCCTTATCGTCCGTCAACCAGGCGAGCAATGGATCCTGGAGCTTGGAGAAGCTGAGGAAGTAGTGGGTCGACTCACGTTGGATCGGCGCGCTACCGTCAAAGCGGCAGCGCGGATTGATCAGGTCGAGCGGGTCGAGCACGCGACCACAGTTGTCGCATTGGTCACCGCGGGCGCCGTCGAAGGCACAATGCGGACAGGTTCCCTCGACATAACGGTCGAGGAGGAAGCGCGTCTCGATCTCGCAGTACGGCAGCGTCTGCGTGCCCTCGTACATGAAGCCGCGCTCGATCAGACGCAGGAAGAAGTCCCGCGCGACGCGGGCATGATTCTCGGTATCCGTCGTGGTGAACAGGTCGAAGGAGATGCCCATCTGCTCCCACGTCTGCAAAAAGCTTTGATGGAACTCCGCCACGACCTCGTCCGGCGAGCGCCCTTCGCGCTCGGCGCGCACCGTAATCGGCGTACCGTGCGCATCGGAGCCGGACACCATCAGGACGTGGTTGCCGGCCGCGCGGTGATACCGGGCGAAGATGTCCGGCGGTAGGTATGCCCCGGACATCTGCCCTTGATGAATCGGTCCGTTGGCATACGGCCAGGCCACAGCGACCAGGATATGCTCGGGCACACGCGTCACTCCGGCAGGGATTCGCCGTTATCCTATCACAGCGGAATCTGTGACAGAATGCACGAAGTCGTGCCGACAGGTGCGCGGACACGTCGTTGTTGCCGGCCCAACCACG
>JBBQJF010000285.1:0-6952 GCA_038325665.1 Dehalococcoidia bacterium
ATTTTCTTCGTATCGCGCGGTATTGCGCGGCGGTGGTGGAGAGCGGGCCGGGATTTCGTGGGAGTGATCCGAGTAGACCAGTACCGCACCCGAATCGGGGTTCTCATCGAAGATATCGCACTGATCGCGCGGTCGTGCATCGAGGAAGAGATCGGGAACCAGGTGTTATATGTACCGCTGCAACCGGCCGCTTCACCCGTGGTCCCTCGCCCATGCGCCGGATGCATGCCTTCCAGCTCTCACCCCTGACGGCCATCCGCTGTATGCTACTGCCCGTCACACATCTCTTGGAGGCATGCTATGCCCGGTCCGCTTTCCGGCATTCGTGTGCTCGACTTCACCTGGCATCTCGCCGGACCGTACGGCGTGATGCAGCTTGCCGACCTCGGCGCCGAGGTATGGAAGATTGAGATGGTCTACGCCGACGAGCAGAAACGCGGCGCCGGACCGATCGTGGACGGCATCAACACCTACTTCTTCTCCGTCAATCGCGGCAAGCACAGCCTCGCGCTGGACCTGCGCGCGCCCGAGGTCAAGGAGATCGTGTACAAACTCGTCGAACAGGTGGATGTGCTCACCGAGAACTTCGTGCCGGGCACGATGGACCGGCTTGGCTTCGGCTATGACGAGATGATCAAGCGCAACCCGCGCCTGGTGTACGCGTCCACCTCCGGTTTCGGCCAGACCGGGCCGTATCGTGAGCGCGGCGCGGTGGACGTGATCGTGCAAGGTATGGGCGGCGTGATCAGTATCACCGGCCATCCCGATGGCCCGCCCGCCCGTCCCGGCTACTCGATCGGCGACATGGCCGGTGGCTTGTTCACCGCGATCGGTGTGCTGTCGGCACTAGTCGAGCGTGACCGGTCCGGTCGGGGTCAGCATGTGGACGTGAGCATGCTCGATGCGCAGGTGGCGTTGTTGGAGAACGCGGTGGTGCGCTATTGCGCCACCGGCGAGGTGCCGGGGCGGATCGGCACGCGCCATCCCCTGACCACGCCGTTTCAGGCGTTCGCCACCAAAGACGGGCACATCGTCATCGCCGGCGTCAAAGACTGGGAGTTGTTCTGCGCTGCTATCGACCGCGACGAGTTGATGCTCGATGAACGCTTCACGACGAATCCGCTCCGCACCCAAAATCATGCTCAGCTTGAGCCGATCCTCAATGAGGTGTTCGCGACCCGCACCACCGCCGGCTGGTTGGAGACCCTGAGCGAAATCTGTTTGATTGGGCCGGTCAACACGATCGACCAGGTGGTGGCCGATCCACAAGTGCAGGCGCGACATATGGTGGTCGAGCTGCCCACCTGGCAGGGCGGTACGATGCGCGTTTCCGGCAGTCCGATCAAGCTGTCGCGCACGCCCGGCGGCCCGGCCGAGGGCGCCGACCGGCCCGGCGGCCACACCGCCCGCATCCTCGCCGAGTACGCCGGCCTTACCGAGGAGGAGATCCGTGATCTAGCCGGCCGCGAGCTGATTGCCGCGCCGTGAACGTGTGGCGGGGCGGCTCAGGACTCCCCGTTGATTGCATCGATCAGCCGGTCGCCGGCGCGCTATCGGTGGATGTTCGCGACGGCGCGACCGAGCCGGCCCGCCCCAACCCCCACGGCGCCTCAGGCCGGCGACGTCTCGGCCAGGGCCTCGGCGACCGCCTGCTCCAGCGAGAGTGATTGGCCATGTGCCCGCGCCGCGGCAAACGCGTCCGCGCCGATTCGCGCGCGCACCGCGGCGAGGCGCTCCTCGTCGGCCTGCCGGTCCGCGGGATTGCTCGCCATGCCGATCGCCGCGCGCAGCGCTTCGGTCGCGCCGTCCAACCGTGCCGCGCGTTCCGCCTGCCCTTGCATCGCCGCCGCCCGCGCGCATCCAGCCAGTGAGTACACCAGGCCCCGTCGATCACCGAGCGTCCACTGGATCGCCAAGCCCTCCGCGAACAGCCCGTCCGCGCCCTCCGGGTCGCCCTCCCTGAGGAGTACATCCCCGAGGTTGTCGAGCATATTGGCGATGTACGCCTGCTCGCCGGTCGCGCGGAAAAGCGACAAGCCCTCCTCCATCAGGCCTCGCGCCATCGAGAAGTCGCCCCGCGCATTCGCGACCATCCCCAGGCTGCCGAGCGTGAGACCGATCCGGCGCTGGTCCCCCAACTCGTGCTTCAGTGCCAGGGCCTCCTGATGTATCGTCCACGCTGTGTCGAGATCGTCCTGTTCGTACGCGAGTGTGCCGAGATTGGTGAGCGCGGCGGCCACACCTTCGAGATCCCCCAGTTCGCGCTTCAGCGCGAGGCATTCCTCGAACGCCGCCCGCGCCGCCGCGAAGTCTCCCTGAGCCGCGGCCAGCGCTCCCGTGGACGTGGCCACACGAGCGCGCACCGCTGCCGGCACGGACCTGTCACGGTCGAGGGCGGCAGCCAGGGCACGACGACCCTCACTCAAGTGCCCGTGCCTGTACCAGAACCAGCCCAACGCCGCGGCCAGACGCGCGGCGAATCCCGGGGTGGCGACCGGCGTGTCGCCCCAGGCGAGCGCGGCGCGTAGGTTGTCGTGTTCAGTCTCCAGCCGCGCCAGCCATGGTCCCGGGTCTGGCCCGTGCAAGTGCGGCGCCGCCTGTTCGGCGAGGGTGAGGAAATAGGCCGCATGGCGCTCACGGGCAGCCTCCATCTCCCCGGTCGCCGCCAGTTGCTCCAGCGCATATTCACGCACTGTTTCGAGCAGCCGGTAGCGTGGCGCCGGACGGTCAGCCGGTGCGGTCACATCCGGCGCGCTCACGTCGCCGGCTTCCGCCGCCCGTCCGGTCACGATCACGAGTGAGTGCGCTGCCAGCCGCTCCAGCCGCTCGAGCGTGTCAGGGTCGAGCGCGTCATCCGCTGCTCGGGCAGGAGGCGCCTCACCGCCCGCGGGGGCGCTCCGGCCCACAAAGTCTGCTGCCTCCAGGGTAAACCCGCCGGCAAACACGCCCAGTGCCCGGAACAGGCGCTGCTCCCGTTCATCCAGCAGTCCGTGGCTCCACGCCAGCATGTCCCGCAATGTGCGCTGACGGACGGGTAGGTCGCGCGCCCCCGACGTGAGCAGGCGCAACGTGGCGCCCGGGAGCGGCTCGCGCAGCCGTGCCAGCAGCGCCGCCGGCGGCAGCAGCCTCACCCGTGCTGCTGCCAGCTCGATCGAAAGCGGCAACCCATCAAGATGAGCGCAAATCGCGGCCACGGCGGCGCAATTGTCGCTCGTGAGGGCGAAGGCGGGGTCAACCGCGGAGGCCCGCTCGTGGAACAACATCACCGCCGGGTAGGCGCGCAGCACGTCCAGGGGCGGAGTCCGTGCCGGGTCGGGGGTGGGCAGTGGCGCGAGTGGGTATTCCTGCTCGCCCGAGATACGTAACGCGGCGCGGCTTGTGACCAGCGCCGTGAGGCCGGGGCAGGCACGGAGCATATCGGCGATTGTTGTGGCAGCATCGAGCACCTGCTCAAAGTTGTCCAGCACCAGTAACATGCGCTTCTCGCGCAGGTAGGCGGTCAGCGCCTTATCGAGAGGCTGCTCTCGGGCCTCGCGCACCCCGAGTGCGAGGGCCACGGTGGGCAGCACGAGCGCCGGGTCGGTGATTGGCGCCAGATCGACGAACACCACGCCGTCCACGAACTCCACCGCCGCGCGGGCCACCTCGACAGCCAGCCGTGTCTTGCCGCATCCACCCATGCCGGTCAACGTCAGCAGGCGCGTCCGCGGCAGCCGGCGGGTGAGATCAGCCAGTTCTTCAGTGCGGCCGACAAAGCCGGTCAAGGCCACCGGCAGATTCGCCTCGGCAATCACGGGCACGGGAGGCGACGCCATCCGAGTTGTCGCCGCGAGAGCGGCGAGTACCGGCGCCGTCATACGCGGCGGTCGCGCGGCGGCGAGCAGCGACTCGCGTACGTCGGGAGCGATTCCGAGCGCGTCCGCGAGTCGCAGCACGGTATCGCGGTGCGGCGCGCGGCGGGCGCCGCGCTCGAGGTCGGACAGGCCGCGAACGCTCATGCCCGCCCGCTCCGCGAGCGTCTCCTGGGTGATACCAGACGCAACGCGGTAGCGGCGGAGCAGGTCGCCGAAGGTTATCCCAGAGGTAGTGTCCACGCACCCACTCCGTGTGGCCTCGCACATCGGTGGCGCTTCGAGGGACACGGCCTGAGCCCACGCCGCGACCCGCGCGTCAGCATACCACGAACGCGTGGGTAAACGCGTGGGTTGCGTGTGGGCGGGCGGCGCGCCGCCAGGGATGATGACGCCATCGAACATCACCTGTAATCAACCGGTCGCCGTCCCAACCATGCCATGACCGCGAATCAACGACGCGTCTTATCAATCATCGAGGAGGTCCGTGATGTCGCCAGCATTCCTATCCGCGCTCGGTCTTGCTCTTGCCTTCAGCGCCATGCCCGGCCCCATCACCGCCGAAGCCTTTCGCCGGGGAACAGCCGTCGGGATGCGATCAGTCATGCTGCTGCGCCTCGGGGCACTCGTTGGCGCGATCGCGTGGGCAGCCGCCGTGCCCGCCGGAATGGGTGCGGTGATGCGAATCAGGCCGCTGTATTTGCTCATCGGGCTGGCGGGCGCGTTGCTAACGCTGCGCATGGCCTGGTTCGCGCTCGCTGCCGCCCGGCGCGCGATCCCGATGCCCACGGCCGCCAACTCTCGTGGTGACTTCATGGCCGGCATGACGATCTCACTGCTCAGCCCCGGCCAGGCGGCCTTCTGGCTCGGCATCAGCGGCACGCTGGCCGCCCGGCCGGGAAGCCGCCCGGACCTTCACGCGCTGGCTTTGTTCTTCACCGGGTTCGGCGCCGGCCACCTGCTGTTCACCGCGGCTCTCACTGCCGCGATCGGGGCCGGCCGCCACCTGCTCGGTGGGTCATTCCATCGGTGGGCGCAGGCTTTCTGCGGAATCGCGTTGGGCGTGTTCGGCCTGCGATTGCTGCTCACTATCGCCCAAGTGGCCTGAGGTACGCGACGCGGTCATGCACAACGGAAGGAGGATGCGTGGAACCACGCCAGACCGGCTCGGCGGCACTCTGTATCTCTCACACGCGACTACGACAAAGGAGAGCACACCATGGTGCGGTCACTTCCATTCGCCACCATCGCGCGCACGCCACGATCCTTGATTATCGCTATCGCCGTCCTCGTCGCCCTCTCGGTCGCGGGCGGCCCGCGCGCTCCCATCGCGTCGGCCCAGAGCTTCACGCGCACGGTCGCCACCATGTACGTCGATGGAAGCTTCGCGGGCGCGTCCCTCACCCTCGCTCAGGAGCGCCCGGAGCCGATCGCCGACTTGGGCCTCACGCCGATCGGGCGCAACCGGCTGTCCTCGGTCAGGGCATCGGGTAATGGCGTTTCGTTGTATAGCGGCCTGAACTTCACCGGCCTGTGCCAGCACAAGAAATCCGATGACACTTGGCTGGGAGACGACCCAATCGGTGATGATAACGTCGAGTCGGTGCAGCTTGGGAACACCTGCAACCGCGATGTCCTCCTGTGCGAACACGCCGACCGCGGCGGCAAGTGTGAAGTCGTCAAGGGTGACCGCGGTGACCTGCGGGGAAGCGAGGTCGGAAATGACACCGTATCGTCGATCAGTGTTCCCAGCGGAGTGACGATCTCGGTGTTCTCCGATGTCTGGTACGGCGGACGCTGCCAGAGCTTCCAGCAGTCAGTCAGCAACCTCGCCGGAGGGGGAAATGTTCAGCCGTCGTACATTGGCAACGACGCGATCTCGTCGATCCGGTTCGGCTACCACTGCCATGACTGGAACCTCACTCACGCGACCGTGGTCGCGGGCAATTCCAGCGATGTGAGCTGCCCGGAGGGGTTCACCAAGAACCCGCGCGATCTGAACGAGGGCGCCGGCGGGAAGTTCATCTATCTGTGCACGATGTCCGGCTACGATCCGCCGCTCTACGTCCTGACGGATACCGAGCACAGCGACAGCGTGGAGGGCGCCCGCTGCACGAACGGCGGCGTCAAGGGAAACATCGACCTCAACTGGGGCGCGGGCGGAAAATACATCTACCTGTGCGTCGGGACCGAGACCTGGGCCTGGCTGCGTCCGATCACCGATGTGGCGGTGCATACCTCTGCCACGATATTCGGCGCGGAAACCTGCCCGAGCGGTTGGGAACGGGCGACCGCCGACCTGAACGATGGGGCTGGCGGCAAGTATGTGTGGCTGTGTGTCAAACGGCGCTAGCGCTGGCCGCGCGCGGCAGAGCGCGACAGGCCGGGAGCGGGAATCGCCCACCGGCGATCCTGCCCCGACCTGTCGCATATGATCCACGTCGTTACGCGGACCGTCGCTGAGTCCCGCTCGCCTGGTTGTCATCGCCGGCATCACGCCCATGTCGGAGAGGGGCGCGACCGCTCGGCGCCGAATCGCCAATCTGACCCCGCGCTAGCGTCGGATGCACACGCCGTTGACGAAGATACAGTTGGGAAACCCGAAGGCGTTGGTGGTGGTGAAGCCGAACTGACTCCCCGAGCAGACGACCACCCCATTCACCACGATGGGCACGCAGGTGGACCCCAGGAACGGTGACACCTGATTCGAGCAGACCGGGATGCCGTTCACAACAACGACCGCGCAATTGGACCCGACGAACGGCAGACTCGTTGTCGTGAGGAAGGGAAACCCTCCCGTCACCAGCGACGAGAATCCATCGGTCGAACGGATCGTCGCGGTTGTGCGTGCCACGGCCGAGGCGCCGAACTCGTCGGTGGCGGTGAGCGTGACGGTGAAGACACCCCCTTGCGTGTATGTCTTAGTCACCCGAATACCGCTCCCGCGGGTGCCATCGCCGAAGTCCCATTGCCAGCTCACGGCATTCACCGTGCTCACCGCGTTGAACTCGATCGGCCTGCCGGCCGTGGCGTCGTACGGACCACCCGCGTTTGGTGTGGGGGCGGCCTCGGCGCCGCGCCCGCTACCCAGGACCGCGACG
>JBBQJF010000286.1:0-6901 GCA_038325665.1 Dehalococcoidia bacterium
TGGAAACCTCCTGCCAGATGTTTCCTCAGGCGGCCCTCGACGCGGCGTGGAATGGGCGACCCGCGGCCTCGATAGGGAATCGCGGGATCGAGGGATCGAGGGATATGTCCCCAACGGGGTATTCCGCACGCGGGGAGACGACCGCTGGATCGCGATCAGCTGCCGCGACGACGCCGAGTGGGCCGCCCTCACCGCGTTCATGGGGATGCCTGCATGGGCGTCTGACCCGGGGCTGGCAAGCGCCGCTGGCCGCGCCGCCGCCGAGGACATGATCGAGGAGCAGCTCTCCGAGTGGATCGCCTCGCGCGACCAAACGGAGCTGTTTCATGCGCTCCAGGCGGCCGGCGTCACCGCCGGGCCGGTGCTCGACGCACGGGACGCTGCCGGCGACCCGCACTTGGGTGCGACGGCCGCTTGGAAAACGTTGCCCACCACACTCGACTATCCCGAGACGGCGTTCGCCCGGCCGCCCTACCGCTTCTCTCGCTCCGAGGTGGATCTGCGTACCGCTCCGCCGCCGTTCGGACAGCACACCGAGTACGTCTATCGCGACCTCCTCGGCGTGGACGACGAACACTTTGAACGCCTGCGCGCCGGCGGCCACGTCGCGGAGACGTACGCGCCCGAGGCGCTGGGCCGGTGACCCGACCTCGTACAACATCCGACCAATTACTCGGTGGTGCCACGAACTCGGGCGACCCATCGGGTCGCCCCTATAGGCGCATGCCTGGCGTTCCCCCGTGAGGGCGACCCGGTAGACTTCACCGGCGCCGTTCCGCGTGCATGCGGACTCATGCTTTCAGAATCGAACCGGGCGTCTGATCACGTACCGGCTCCCCAAAGGTCAAACACGGGAGCGGCGCGCCGTGCGACTATGGCCCGCTGGCGCTCATCACCGGTTGACCCAGCCACTCGGCGATCACCTCGGACGTATGTTCGCCCATTAGTGGCGCCCGGCGCGACGGACGGACATCGAGCCGCTCGAATCGAACCGGCAGCCCTTCATAGCGTCCCCAGCCGAGCAGCGGGTGATGCACGAGGTCGAACGCGTCGCGTGCGGTCAGGTGCGGGTCGGCAAGCTGCTCGACGGGAGAAAGCACCGGCATCGCCGGTACGCCGGCCGCCTGGAGCGCGGCGACGACGGTCGCGCGGGTCTCCATACGCGTCCAATCCTTCAGTGCTTCGGTGATCGCCACCCGCGCCGCGCGGCGGCCCTCCGCCGTCGCGAGCGATTCGTCCCGCGCCCAGCAGTTATCGTCAACCACCGAGTGTAGGCGTCGCCAGTGGTCGTCAGTCTCGACCGCGACCGCCACCCATTCGTCGGGCAGCGAGGTGGGGAAGACTCCATGGGGGACGAACTCCGGATGCTCCTGGCCGCGCCGCACACCCGCGCCCGTGAGCGATGCCTCGACGAAGCACTCGCCGATGGTCCACATCGCGAACTCGCCCTGGGAGAGGTCGATCAGGTGACCCTTGCCGGTACGCTGGCGATCAATCAGCGCCGCGATCGTCGCCAGGGCGAGCGCCTTGCCGGAGAGATGGTCAGGGTGAACGAGGCTCGTGCCCTCGGGCCGTGGATTGCCAGGGGCGGTCCAGAGGTGAGTGAGGCCGCTGACCGCGTGGTTGCTCGGTCCGAAGCCACTGTACGACGCCGCCTCGCCCCAACAACCGAACACCTGGCTGCGCCCGTATATGAGACGTGGATTGCGCGCGGCTGCTACATCGTAACCGATACCCAGCCGGTCGCAGACATCCCCCGAGTTGTTCTCCAAGAAGACATCAGCGGCGGCGATCAGATTGAGCAGCGTGTCGCGGTCGCGCTCCGTCTTGAGGTCGAGCACGATACTGCGCTTGTTGCGGTTCGACGAGGCCCACGCGGCGCTCATCTCGAACCGTCCCGGTCCGGCGAGCGCGCGCAGAAAGTCGGGCGCGGTGGGCGATTCGACCTTGATCACATCGGCGCCAAGCAACGCGAGAAACCGCGCCGCCTCGGGCGCGACACCGCCGGCGCCCAGCTCCACGACCCTTAGCGCGCTGAAGTCGATGGGCGCGCCCACGACCGCCGGGGGTGGCGAAGGAAGCGCGGGCATAATGCGCGGGGGTCGCGGCCCTTCCGGCACGGTCGTACCGAAGCGCACCATCGCCCGCGGGACCGTGAGAGCGCCGAGCGTGTCGTGCGGGACGGTGGCGAGCGCGTGCCGCGCGGCAAAATGCGCATCCCCCGCGATATCCTCCGGCGCGTAGACGGGTACCACCGACACGCCGGCGCGCTGACCGCTGTGAAACAACTCCTCACGCGTGCGCCCCGCGGTCTCACGCGCGAACACGAGATCGAGGACATCGGCGTTGGCGACCCGGAACAGCGCGGCATTCCACTCGGGGCCGGCCAGCTCGGGCGGGTGGCCCAACCACGCTTTGAACGCGGCCCACTGCTTTGGCGAGAGGTTGATCACCCGCACAAAGCCGTCGGTGACTCGATAGACCGGATAGAGCGGCCCGGAGCCGTTGCGCTCTGTCGTCCTACCCGAGATGGATCTTCCGGGAATTGCCCAATCGGAGGTCGCCACGCACGACTCGGCGATCGAACAGTCGATCCAGTCGCCCTCGCCGGTATCCCCGCGCGCCGCGAGTGCGGCCGCCACGGCCAGCGCGCCCGTGACCCCGCCGATCGTGTCGGCAAGCTCGGCCGGGGGCGGCGCCGGCGGCTCGACCGGCTGCCCGGCGCGAAACAGCGACCCGCCGAGGGCGAAGTTGGTCAGCGCCGAGCCTGCCCAGTCGCGATAGGGTCCGTCCTGACCGTAGTCGGTGATCGAGAGCACCACGAGCCGCGGAAACCGGCGACGCAGGTCCCGCGGGTCAAGGCCTAACGCGGGGAGGCGGTCCGGCGGCAGCCCGTCGATGAGGACATCGGCATCCGCGAGCGCCGTCTGCAGGACCATCGCGGCCCGCGCCGCATCGATGGTTACGATATCCTTGTCGAGCGCGTACCATGCATCGCGGGCCGGAGATAGGGAAGGTCCCTCGCCGGCGCGCACCGGGCCGCCGGCGGCAAGCGCGATTCGCGACACCGAAGCGCCGAGACCGGCGAGCGCCCGTCCCGCCATCGCACCGGCGCCGTTGCCGAGTTCGAGGACTCGGAATCCATGAAGCGGGCCATCTGATGGCATCGTTGACCTCCGCGATCGAGGCGTGGGGTTGGCCGGCGCGGCTCGCGGCGCGGCGAACACGGCGGCACGCACGCGATGAGGTGGGGCGGCGACCGGGGCTGTACCGTGTCGTTCCATCGGATATACCATGGACCCCGGCCGGGCGTCCAACGTGAGGATGGGAGAACAGTGCCGTGACCGCCAATACCCTCCGCCGTATTTGGAAGCGGCAGGGCTACGCGATCGTCCAGGACGACCCGATCGGCCTGCAACTGCTGGAGTACACCGGCATCGACGATTATCCGTGGGGCAACGACTACCCTCACCATGCGGGCACCTGGCCTCACTCGCGCGACGTGATGGCCGGCGCCATGAGCAACCTCACCGACGAGCAGCGCGCCAAGGTACTGGGCCTGAACGCCGCCACGCAGTATCGCTTTGAGGTTGCGGGCGCGACCATGTAAGCCAGGTGCGTTGCTTTACGCCGGCATGGGGATGGGCGGGAGCGGCAGGTCGACGCGGGCTATGATGGGCGCGGCAGCCTTCAGGCGCGCCAGCAGCGCTCGAAAGCGATCTTGCTGCTCCGCGGTCATCACCCCAGACGTGTGTGCCGCGTCGAGATGTTTCAGCCTCGTCATGAGATCGAGCCACTCGCTGTACCACACATATCGATTAGTCTCGCTCTCGCTCGCCCAACCGCGCTCAAGCTCGGGCAGGAACGCCGCTTCCACGGCGATATTTTGCAGATCGAGATCGATCTTCAGTGTCATGCCGGCAGATCCAGCCATCGCTGTCCACCCCGGCGGGAACTCTGCAAAAGTGGGTCGAATCTCTCCTCCGGCTGGAACGCTGTTAGCCAGTGGCCGAACTCTCCACCGTACTCTCCCACGACCCACTCGCTGCCGTTCGGGCCACGCAGTTGACCGGCCTGCCGTACAAACGTGAGTTGTACCCTCCCATCGAAATGGCTCAGCCAGATACCAGTCTTAGGGTCGCCAATCAAGGTCCCAATACTGGTGAGATATTCCTCCACGGTACACTCGCGAGACGGCCACCAGCTTTCTCGCGAGCCGATCGCGAGAATCCGCCCGACGCCGCCAGTTGTTTGATGGAGGAGATTTCAGGCATTGCCGGCTGGCGGCCAGTCGCGGTGAGTTCTTGGATGATGCGAGTGACGATGGTAGTGGGATCACCTGTCATGTAAGTTCACCCCGGTGCGGATTATTCGCCCGAATTCACGCGGAACAAGGTGCCGCCACACATGGACCCACATTGGGCCGGATGTGGCGGCAGCTTGGCCGCGCGTATAGTGGTTCGACGGTGATCTTCCAAGATTGCCGAGTCGGCAATTACTTTACAGTTCTAGCTGTTGGTGGAAGGTGCTAAAAGCTCCGTTCACCTGGACGCCGCTCCCACCGCTACCCGGTCCGCCACCAAGGGGATCGCGTCCGCGACATGCAGCTTGGTGATTGCCTCGGGCTGGACCTCGCGGCAGGCGTCACACTTGATGCACAGACTCTGGTCAACGACGTAGCGGCCGTCGGTGTCGGGCCGGATCGCGCCTGTCGGGCAGATTGCCGCGCCGGCCTCGACATCGTTCTCGTGACCGGGCGTTACCTCATAGCGGATCATGCCCTTGCAGACGCCCGCCGGACAGCGCTTGTCGCGGATGTGCGTCATTAGCTCATCACGGAAGTGACGCAGCAGGCTGGTGATCGCCGCCGGAGCGCCCTGACCGTGGAAGCAGTTCGACCAGCGCAGCGTGTCACTGATCAGCTCTAGCAGGTCGATGTCGCTGGTGCGGCCGTGGCCCTCGGCGATGCGGCGGAGAATCTCGACGTAGCGCTGCGTGCCGCCATGGCAGGTGGTGCAGCGCCCACACGACTCGTCCTCGGCGAACCACTCGAAGTAAATGCACAGATCGACGATGCAGGTCGTGTCATCGCACACGATGATACCGCCGCCGCCCATGAGCACACCCTGCTCGCGGAACGGCTCCGGTTCGAGTGCGAGGTCAACGTGCGCCGCCGGGAGAATGCCGGCGAGCGGGCCGCCGGGTTGAATCGCCTTGATCGGGCGGCCGGTGGGTGTGCCGCCGAAGTTGTCGCGAATCAGGTCGCCCATGCTCGTGCCAAACGGGATCTCGACGGCGCCCACCCGCGCGATATCGCCGGTGAAGCTGAACATCTTGGTGCCGGTATTCTTCGCCGTGCCCACTTCCTTGAACCAATCGGCGTCGCGGCGAAAGATCAGCGGGGCGTTGGCATACGTCTCGACATTGTTGACGTTGGTCGGCTTGCCAAACACACCGGCGTTCGCCGGGAAAGGCGGCTTGATGCGCGGCATGCCCCGGCCGCTATCGATCGACGAAAGCAAACCAGTCTCCTCGCCGCAGACATACGCGCCGGCGCCGCGGGTGACTTCCATGTCATAGCTCAAGTCGGAGCCGAGAATGTTCTTGCCGAGCAGACCGCGCTCGCGCGCCTGTTGGAGAGCATGGTTCATCCGCGCGATCGCGAGCGGATACTCGTCGCGAATGTAGATGTAGCCGTACTCCGCGCCAGTGGATTGGGCGCAGATGATCAGCCCCTCGACGACCAAGTGCGGGTCCGACTCCATCAAGATGCGGTTGACGAAGGCGCCGGGGTCACCCTCATCGGCGTTGCACGTCAGATACTTCGGGCGATTTCGCGCACCGCGCAGGAAGTCCCACTTGCGGCCGGCGGGGAACGCCGCGCCGCCGCGCCCCCACAGGCCCGAATCGAGCGCCTCCTTGATTACCGCCTCGTCACTCAGCGTCACCGCCTTCGCCAGTCCCTCATAGCCGCCGTTGGCGACGTAGTGGTCGATGTTCTCGGGGTCAGTGACGCCGCAGTTCACCATCAGCCGCCGCACTTGGCGATTCATGAACGGATGCTCGTCGAGTGAGGGCACACCGGGCACGGACGGCGACCCCGGCTGTGTACCGACAAGCAGCCGCTGGCACACTCCCGTGAGGCCTTGGTCGAGCAGATCCTGCACGTCATCCGGTTTCACCGGGCCATACATCACACGCGAACCGTCGGGTTTGGTGACGGTGACGAGCGGTTCGAGAAAGCAGAATCCGTTGCAACTGGTGCGGCCAATCTCCAGGTCCAGGCCGCGTGCGGCGATGTCCTTGCCCAGCCGCGCCAGCGTGGCGTTGACGCCGGCGGCATGCGAGCAGGTCGCGACTGACACATCCAGCCGTGTCCGGCGCGGCCTAACGTGGTCACCCCATGCCGCATCCGCCTGCTGCCGGATCTCCTGATAGCTCGTCATGCGTTCGCGCCCCCTGCCTTCAACGCGCGGGCAAGTTCCACCGCGTCGGCCACCCGCAACGGGCCGCGCACGTCCCCACGCTCCTCGACCAGGATGGCATCCTCACCCTCGGGATGGGCGCCGATGCGCTTCAGCCACACCAGTGGCGCGTACTCACAGCTACCATCACATTGCTGCAGATGGATGCCGGTCCCGTTGTCCGAGGTGTTCTCCTCCATCCCAATCGCGAGCACAGTCTCAAAGACTCGGCGGATGTCGTCACCACCTTTGAGCCGGCAGGTCGGCCCACTGCACCAGTGGACCGTAACATCCGGCGGTGGTGTGGTGCGGAACTCCGAGTAGAAGGTGATTGCGCCGAACACGGTCGCGGAGGTCATCTTCAGTTGCTGGGCGATCGCGGCGACCGCCTCCGTGGGGATATAGCCGAAGTGGTGCTGCACCTTGTGCAGACAGGC
>JBBQJF010000287.1:0-6892 GCA_038325665.1 Dehalococcoidia bacterium
GTCAGGTAGAACTCGATGATCTCGAACTCCAAGTTCTCGGCGCCCGCGGCCTTGAGCAGCTTCTTCGCCTCCTCGGGGTTGTACTGGAAGGTGGGACCCTCGTCCTCAAGCTTCGGCAGTTGGTCGAAGACGAACGGCCACGGCAGGGCGGTGTTCGAGTAGCCCTTGTTGAGGCCGTCGTACAGCAACTCGTCGAAGCCGACCCGGTTGATCGCCATACTGAGCGCGTTCCGCACGCGCTTGTCTTTGAACTTGGCGTTCTGCTGGTTGAAGGTGAAGCCGTTGACGTTGCCGCCGCGCGAAACGGGCAGGTCGAGCCACACACTGTCCGGGTTGCTCTTGAGCGTGTCGTCGCCATCGGCCTTGTCCGGCGGCAGGTGTTGGTGCAGGTCGCCGGCGCGGTACGAGGCCTTGCGCGTGCCGGGGTCGTTGATCACCACCCCGTCGATGCGGTCGAGGTAGGGCAGCGGCTTGCCGTCGGGCGCCATCTCGTGATAGTCGGGGTTGCGCGAGAAGACCGAGCCTTCCTTCGGTTTCCACGACTCGCGGATGAAGGGGCCGGTGCCGACCACCTCCGTCCGGATCCGCTCGCTGTTCAGCCACATCTCCCGCGGCACGATGTAGCCGAAGGTGGCGACCGCCGCCGGGAAGTCGGGGTATGGCTCCTTGAGCTTGGCGCGGATGGTGTAGGCGTCCGGCATCTCCAGTTTATCGACCGTGTCGAAAAAGCTCTTCTGCACCCCGCCCGACTGATACTTCTCCCAGATTAGCTTCACGTCCTCGGCATTGAAGGCGCGGCCGTTGACCGGCGCCCGGTTGTGGAACTTCACGTTCTTGCGGAATGAGAAGTTGAATTCGGTGGCGTCGGGCGACACCATCTCCCACTTCTCGGCCAGGTCCGGCTCAAGCTCCAGCTTGAACGGGTCGGCCGTGGCGCCGAGCTTGGCGCGGATCGCCTTGTTCGAAACAAGGTCGTGCGTGTCGTAGATCGTGCACGAGTACCCGAGCGATGGATCGAAATGCGGCGGATCGAGGTAATAGAACTTGAGGTTGCCGCCCCGCTTGGCAAACTTGGCCGGGTCGAGTTCTTCCTGGCTGGCCGCGAGCTGTTTCTCGTAGTGGCCCGGCTTGATCTTCTCAACGGCGCCTGACTGGCCGGCGACCCGGCCGCCGGTAGTGGCGTCGCCGCTTGTCGTACCGGACGCCTGCTCCTTGGTACCGCCCTTGCTGCCCCCGCAGGCGATCACGAACGCCGCCGCCCCCGCCGGCAGTCCCACTTGCAGCAATCGCCGCCGCGGCCAGCCCCCGGCCGGCCCTGATCGATCACGACGCTGATGCATGACACCCTCCTCGGCGCTGTTCCTAACCCCACCGATGTCCAAAACGGAGAGTGTGGCCGAGCCACTGTCAGTGGGGGAACAGCGCTCGCGCGAGGTCGTTGATTCGTACGTGTTCAGCGCTCGGCCAGTAACGTTCAACGACCGAGCGGTGGGGATTCGTGACCGTCGCTCGGGTATGGCCGCCTCCACCGACCCGCGTCCACAACGTCGCATGTCCTACCGGTGCTCACGGGACTGCTTGCGGTAATGCGGGCTGTAGGTGAGGCCGTAGGGCGCCGTGAGTTGGTCGGCGGCTTTTCCCTCCCAGTACTCGCGCTGGGCCTCGCGGAACGCGGCGGCATCGGCCTCGGTGCCGGTCTGCAACCTGACCTCCTCGCGCGGCATGAAGAACACCTGGCCGACCGGCGCGGACGCTGACGCGCTGAGGATGCCGCCCGGCGGCAGCACATAGCGGAACTCCGTGCCATGCGCGTACCAATCCGTCTGCACCCGCGCGGTGAGCGCCGGCAGGTGCGGCGGCTGGAGCTGATTGAGGACGGCGGTGTAGACGGTGTCCCACCCCTCGGGCGTGCGGAAATCGACGGCGCCGCACAATCCGATGCCACCGGGCGGCGTGTCCTGATTGACGATCAGCGCCCGCTTCAGCCCGCGAATCGTCTCCTCGCTCAGCTTATAGGCGGGATCGTGGTACACGAGCTCATCGGCCATCAGCCCGCCGCCGCCGGCGGAGGTGGTGGTGACGACCGCGAACACCAGGTCGGGGCTGCCGCTGGCATCGTTGATGTAAAACGAGAAGCGGTACGTGTGGTCGGGGAGATAGCGGACTTGATAGGACTCGTTCGGTTCCAGCGGTGGGAAGACGAGATAGCCCAGCGCCGAGCCGGCATCGAGCGCCGGGCACAGCCGGGCGTGTTGGGGCAGCCAGGGGCGGCGCGGCTCGCTGGCCGGCGGTCTGGCGGATCGCGGCCGTCGCTGATTCGGCAGGACTGTCACGTCGAGCATGACACACCGCCCCTGGTACGCGAGATGAGCCGTGCGCGTATCTCGCTCGGCACGCGAGACAAACCCATATCACGCGGCCGAGGGCGACCCACCAGGTCGCCTCTACGGAAGCACGATCCATGTGCGCCCTGGCAAGAACGATCCACCGGGCCGGCCAGTCCCGCGCCCCGTGAACGCGGGCACTACCGCTCGGAACCGACCGCCTTACCTCACGCGATACGCGAGCGCCACGACGCGCGTGCGCGGCTCACTCTATCACACGCTGGTCTGCCCAACGCGCGATCATCCCATCTCTTATATATCGCTTTCGTTGCGAACGACACCCGTTCTATGTCCGGCGAGAAACCCATGTGGTCGCCCTCACGCCGTGCCGCCGCCGTCGATCGTGTGGATGCCGCCGGTGATATAGGTGGAGTCGGGGCTGCATAAGAACGCGACCAGGGCCGCGACCTCCTCGGGCTTGCCGTAGCGCTGCATGGGAATGCGCGCGGCGCGCACCTGGCGGTTGGCGTCCGGGTCGTCGGGGTCGGTGGCGCGTTCGAGCGCACGCATCATGCGTGTCTCGATCGGTCCAGGACAGACCGCGTTGACGCGGATGCCGTCGCGGGCGAACTCGACGGCGGCGCTGCGGGTCATGCCGACCACGGCGTGCTTGCTGGCGCCGTAGGCGATGATCGACGGCGTGGCCCGCAACCCGGCAACCGAGGCGGTGTTGACGATCGCCCCGCCGCCACGGGTCCGCATCCGCGGCACGACCGCTTTCATCCCCAGCCACACGCCTTTGACGTTGATCGCCAGTACCCGGTCGAACATCTCCTCCGGGTAATCGAGGATCGAGCCGATGTATCCCTCGATGCCGGCGTTGTTGAATAAGCAGTCGATACCGCCAAAGCGCCGCTGCGCCTCCTCGGCATATCGCTCGACATCGGCCGCCTTGGTAACATCGGCGCCCACGGTGAGCACCGTGCCGCCCGCCTGCTCCACCGCCGCCGCCGTCTCATCGAGCGCGGCCCCCGGCAGATCGACCGCGACCACACTCGCGCCCTCGGAGGCGAACCGCAGCGCCGCCGCCCGGCCGATGCCGCCCGCCCCGCCGGTGATGACCACTACTTTGCCCTCGAAGCGTGATTCCATGTGCTTTCTCCCTTGAAAATGGGTGTTGGGTCTTGGGTCTTGGGTGTTGGGGACCGGAGGGCATCCTGGCCGGTGGCGCCCCGATGGGGAACGCGGATCCCTCATTTCAGGGGCGACACGCCTTTCCCCCAAACGACCTGACCACGAACGGTATCGCACCCCACCCGCCGCGTGATTCTACCGCGTCGCGAGACGAAGGGCGTTATGCCCCATCCCCGAAATGCTGACGTGGGTATCATCAGTCGTGTCGGTCCAACATTAATGCAGGTAGAGTCACTGATAGCAGGGCGCAGTGATGATGTTCTACGCGATCTACGACACCCGTACCGCGAATATGGTGGGCACCTTCTCTACCGAGGATGAGGCGCTGGCCGCCGTGCGCGAGGCGGTAGCGCTTCACGGAAAGATCTACGTGCGCGCGTAGGCGCTCGGCCGTGTGGACGAAGATGGGAATGTCACCCGTATCGCCATGGGCGCGCACCTACTCCGGCGCGCGATCGAGTGGGCGCGGACGCTCCTCGGCGCCGGGGACTCGTGAGGTCGATCAACTCGCGATTCCTCGAACCTGAATCCTCTATTCGCGGCATACGTACCCTGTACTGGTCTCGCATCGTTCACTGCACGGCCGGATTACCCATGGCTCCCATGCGTACCGGCGCCGGCCACACCCGGCCGCGCGGCCGCGCTTGCGCTCGCCCGCCCATGGGGTACGATGCACGCGCCGGCACTCTGCTGGTTGTGATCCGTATTCGGTCGATCATAGCCTGATGTGCGGCGCCCACCACGGGATACGCAAAGCCGCTCCCCCGGATGTGCGGCATCACCGCCACGGACAAGGGGAGCGGGGGAGGGGCGCGGAGGTCGGTGCTCCTCCTGCTCTGCATGGGAAGGGGACCCGCGTGTTCGGTACTATCACGCCCCTACCCTTCGCCCCCTCGTGGGCCGATCGAGAGCGAACGCGCGACCGTCCCCCAACACCCATGACCCATGACCCAAGGAGGAGGATGTGATGCCAGGACGGCTAACAGGACGAACGGCGATTGTCACGGGCGGCGGGCGCGGCATCGGCCAAGCGGTGTCGCGGCTGCTCGGCGCCGAGGGCGCCAACGTCGTGGTCAACGACTTCGGCGTCAATGTCGATGGCACCCAACCCACCCAGGGACCGGCGGCCGAGGTCGCCACCCAGATCAAGGACGCGGGCGGGCAGGCATCGCCCAACTTCGACGATGTTTCGTCGATGCAGGGCGGCGAAAACATGGTGCGCCAGGCGCTTGATACCTACGGCCGGCTCGACATTGTCGTGCACGTCGCCGGCATCCTGCGCGATCGCATGGTGTTCAACCTGACCGAGGAGGAGTGGGACGCGGTGATCGCCGTCCACCTCAAGGGCAACTTCTCGGTGGTCAAACCGGCGAGCATCATCTTCCGCCAGCAGCGCTCCGGGCGGATCGTCAACTTCACCTCGGCGTCGGGGCTGACCGGCAACACCGGCCAGGCGAACTACGGCGCGGCCAAGGCCGGCATCGCCGGGTTCACCCGCGTGGTGGCGCGCGACCTCGGGCGCTACGGGATCACCTGCAATTCGATCTCGCCCGGCGCTTCCACCCGCATGGGCGCCACCATTCCCCAGAGCGCCAACCAGGCGCGTGAGGCGCGCGGCATCCAACCGCTGGGCGGGTTCGGCGGCGCGAGCGCGATCCGCGGACCGGAACAGGTGGCGCCGATGACCGTGTGGCTATGTACCGACGCCGCTGCCGGCGTCAACGGCCAGATCTTCCAGGTCTCCGGCAATGTGATCTCGCTGCTCAGCCACCCGTCGCCGATCCGCACGATTATCACCGACCGCGAGACGTGGTCGCTCGACGACCTCGACAACCTCGTCCCGAATCAGGTCATGACCGGCATCCCCAACCCCGCGCCTCCCGCCGAGGCCGCGGTCCAGCGCTAAACGCGAGGAGGCACACGATGGAGTTTCGGTTTTCGGCGGAAGACGAGGCGTGGCGGCAGGAGTTGCGCGGCTGGATTCAAGGCGAATTCGGCCCCGATTGGGGTGGGTTTGCCGCCGCCGATGAAGAGGGCAACGACGAATACGAGTTCGTCCAGGGCGTGCGGCAGAAGCTGGCACGGAAGGGCTGGACCGCCCCAGCATATCCCAAGGAACTGGGCGGCATGGGCGCGTCGTTCAGCCAGCAGGCGATCTTCAACGAGGAACTGGCGTACCATCGCGTGCCCGGTCCCGATATCATCTCGGTCGGCTATGTCGGCCCGACGCTGATGCTCTACGGAACCGAGGAGCAGAAGGCGCACATACCGGCAATCGTCCGCGCCGAGGAGGTGTGGTGCCAGGGCTACTCCGAGCCGGGATCCGGCTCCGACCTCGCCTCGCTCCAGTGTCGCGCCGTGCGCGACGGCGACGACTACGTGATCAACGGCCAGAAGATCTGGACCTCGAACGCCCACCATGCCAGTTGGATGTTCCTGCTGGTGCGCACCGACCCGGACGCGCCCAAGCATCGCGGCATCTCCTATTTGCTACTCGACATGAAGACGCCCGGCATCGCCATCCGGCCGCTGATCAACATGGCCGGACGCCACGGCTTCAACGAAGTGTTCTTCGACAACGTGCGCGTGCCGGTTAACAACCGCGTCGGCGAGGAAAATCGCGGCTGGTACGTGGGCATGGCGACGATGGACTTCGAGCGCTCGGCGCTGTCCGGCTCGGCGACGCAGCGTCGGACCTTTGAGGACTTGGCGCGATTCGTGCGCGACGCCGCCGGCAACGGCGACGGTGTGAAGATGGATCGCGAGCTGGCGCGCAATGCGCTCGGCGAGATGGCGGTCGAGATTGAGGTGGCGCGGATGCTGTCGCTGCGGGTGCTGTCGCTGCAGCAGTCGGGCCAGGTGCCCAACTACGAGGCGAGCATCGCCAAGATGTTCAGCTCGGAGCTGAGCCAGCGCCTCGCGCGGCTGGGCACGCGCATCCTCGGTATGTACGGCGGATTGCGGCGCGGCTCACCCCATGCGCGACTGCGCGGCGACTTCGCCGAGTCGTACATGCAGACCGTGCCCGCGACCATCGCCGGCGGCTCCAGTGAGATTCAGCGCAACATCATCGCCACCCGTGGGCTGGGTCTGCCGCGCGGATAGTGCAGTGCGGTCCACCTCTCCCCCGGCCCCTCCCTCCCGGCACGCCGGGACAGGCGGCGAGGGGAGGGGAGCTACCGTCACCCCCTTCCCTTGCAGGGAAGGGGGTCGGGGGGTTAGGTCGTCTCACGCGGGGATACCAATGGCGGCAAAAGGTCCACGGTACACCTATGGAGGAGTTTATTCGGCGCGGCGACGCATTGTATGAACGCGTGGTGCAACCCCGGCTCGCTGCCGATGACGCCGGCAAGATGGTGCTGATCGACATTGAA
>JBBQJF010000288.1:0-6891 GCA_038325665.1 Dehalococcoidia bacterium
TCTCGTCTCCACCGGGGCGTGCACACGGCCGCGGCGCCTTGGGGAATGACACCGCGGCCGTGCTCGGAGGGGGTGGCCGGCCGGGGGAGGCGCGGGGGAGGAGTCCCACCCATCCCGGCTTCTGGCGATCACGCCGCGGACTCGGGCGCATACGCTGCATCACATCGGCCTGCCCCGAGAGGCCGTCCCGTCCCAGCGGTTCGATCGACGAAGGAGAACCGTGATCCGCGCCGCCACCTCCGCCGGACAAGACCGGACCCTCCGCGTACCTGCACCCTACCGGCCGCGCATTACACCCGTGTTACGGGCGCATGAAATCGGAATGAAGCCACCGGCTCCGCGTTGCGCGTGAGGACGCCGCGACGCGCGTGCTACACGGCCTCGGTCCCCTGACTCCGAATCGTCCCATGTGGGCGGAGGGGCGACCGTAACGGATAGTACGGCGCGCCCGCCGACACACGCGGCGCGACCGTGCCGACGACCACCGCCCCCTCACTCACTGTCGCCGAAGGCGCACCGCCACCGCGGCCAGGGACCCGGAGTGGAAGTCGGTGTACAGTAGCCAGATTCGTCTAATCGATATCGGCCCTGACGGCTCGGTACGGGCGCTCGACGCCAACCCGGCGTCCGGCGGCCACAGCTTCCATCACTGGAACGGGGGTGGTTGGGTCAATGCCAACGGCGGCACCAGGCGGATTACCGTGGCGCGCGACGGCACGCCGTGGATGGATCATAGCAACGGCGGGCCGCCGCTGTGTTATGCGAGGGGCCTCCACAGCAACGGAACTGCTAGTCCCGGCCACTGCAGCTCGCGGACGGCCCAAATGACCTGCTAGGCATCAAGCAGAAGGGCCGGGCGACCGGGAGCGAACGGACTGGTATACATGGCGTGATCTCCTTCCCGAAGGAGTGCGTTCCCCTTCAGGCTCGGCGTTAGCTGGTCACACGGATAGAGACGCGGTAGGTGGCGTCCTCGGCGTTATCCCGGAACTCCCGTGTCAGGGTCACGGCGCCACCGGCGGCGGCGGTGTTCAGGTTGTCGTGGGTCAGCCGGAACTCGGTGGCGTGTCCCAGGCGGTCGTCCGGGCTGGCAGGGGCGCTGACAAACGCCGCGGTGTCAAGCGCGCTGTCCATCGCCGTGCGCAGGTCCGTGACGATCTCGGCACGGGTGCGACCCGGCTGTACTGCACCGATCAAGGCTGCGATCATCTGCACCTGCACGGAGGTGATCACCTCATTTGGGTCGGATCCATCCTCCTCCATCACGGCGGAAAGAATGATGAGATTATCCGCGTTGGCGATCGCGGCTCCGTCGGCGCCGCCCCACAGGTACGGCTCCGTCCGGGTGCGGGTCTCGCCTGTGTCCACGTCGCGGAAGCGCTCGCTGCGCACGGTCCGGCCCGTGGGCAGCAGCCCGCTCAGGTCGGCCACGAAGAAGACCACGTAGATCTCGTCTGATCCGATGCCATCCGTCTCCTCCACACAGCGGAGTTGGTGGAACCGCACCTTGAGCGGGGTATTGCCGTGCGCTGCTGCCGGGCGGGGTGCGGACGCGAACAGCACGGTCGCGGTCAGGGCGAGCAGGGCCGCCGCGAAGGTCCATCGGGGTGTCCGTCGGCCCGCCCGCCGAGCGGTCTGGTCTGTGTGAAGCATTGCTGAGGTTCGCATGGTTTTTGCCTCCCAATACATGTCTCATTCGGTCGTTGCACTCTGTATCTCCGGAGTTGGTAACCGCCTCCCCGGTCAGGACCGGCGCCGATCTGGCCGGCAACCTGGCAAGACGTAGCATGCGCCGTGGGCGGGGAGTCATCTTTCTGCTATTGGATCATCCCAGACGAGGTCGCCGTCTCCGGCTCACTGCCTACGTCACAACCCGACGGCCCCCACACTGTCGTGGTCCTTCAGAGCCGCCCTCGCGGCATGTCCCCGGATGCGACGCCCCTCTGCCGTGGCCGTGGGAGCAGGAAACGAGTCGCGGCGTTGATCCTTGGGATGCTGACCGCCGAGGGATAGAACATGGCTGCACCTCCAGATCGTGTGTGGTAGCTACTCCGGCCACCCACCCACAGCTTGCGGTGAGGCCGCCCACCTGTCCGGACATTGGACGGACAGGCAGCGGAAACTTCCCGGACAAAGCGCCGCGCCGGGCGGCGGGGCGTTACAATGAGGCGGGTGCCCTTGGACCGACTCGAACTGTGCGGCTTCGAGGTTCGATTCCGTATGGTCTGGCCGTCGGTGAAACGTTGGACGGACGTGGGTGAGAGACCGGGGACGAACACGATGACCGAGCGGTTGGTCGAGCACAACGGCGAACGAGCCGGACTGGTCCACCCCCTGGGGTCGCCGGCCAGGACGATCGGCCGGGACGAGGATAACGACATCGTGATTCCCAGCGACCATGTCTCACGTCACCATGCACGCGTAGAGCGGGACGGGGCGCGGTGGGTGCTCTACGATCTGGGTAGCAAGAATGGCACCTTTCTCAACGGCTGCCGTGTCACCACGCCGAGGCCGCTACAACAGGGTGATATCGTCGCCTTGCCGGGTCTGATATTGAGGTTTGACGAGGGTCGCGGCACGGTCACATGGAAATCGGAGGCCGCTCCGGCAGGCTGGCTGCGCATCGAGTTATCCACCGCCGAGGTGTGGGTTGATGGCGCGCACGTTCATCTCACCGCCAAGGAGTACCGTGCCCTGTGCCTGCTCGATGGGCGGCGCGGCGCGCTGGTGACCAAGGATGAACTCGCCGCGTGGGTCTGGCCCGAGTACCATGGCGATGTCAGCGACGACAATATCGAGCGGCTGATGTCGCGACTCCGTCAGAAGCTGCGCGGCAGCAATGAGCAACCGCGCCTGGTTACCGTACGGGCGCTGGGGTACCGACTCGTGCGCGGCGAGCATCGGGCAGCAAGCCACCAGTGAGTACCATCCGCCTCGTTGCTCGCAGCCTCAGCGCCGGAGGCGTGATGAAAGGGACGCTCCTCGCCAACCGGTACCTGCTCGGCGAACAGATCGGAGCGGGTGGGATGGGCGCCGTCCACCGGGCCATCGATCTGCGCACGGGCGGCACGGTGGCTGTGAAGCTGCTGCACCCGGCGCTGGCCCACCGGCAGGATTACGTGGCGCGCCTGCGCCGCGAGGCTCAGCTCGCCGCCGCGCTCGTCTCGCCCCGAGTTGTACGCGTCACCGACTTGGACCTCCACGCGGGTGTCCCGTTCCTGGTGATGGAATATGTCCCCGGCGAGACACTGGCCGGCATGCTCGCTGCCAGTGGCCGGCTATCGGTCCCCCAGGCTCTCACCATCTGCCTGGAAGTCGCACGCGCCTTGGAGGCGGCCCACGCCTGCGGGATCGTGCACCGTGACCTCAAGCCGGACAACATCAAGCTGGTGGACGGCCAGGTCAAGGTGCTCGACTTCGGCATCGCGAAGGCCGAGGCGGACGGCCCCAGCATCACCACGACCGGCGAGTACATCGGCACGCCCGCGTACAGCGCGCCCGAGCGGGTCCACGGGCTCGGCGACATTCGCGCCGACATCTACGCACTCGGCGCCATCCTATTCGAGCTGCTTGAAGGGCGCCCGCCGTTCATCGCCCCGAGCTCGCTTGCCGTGCTGCGCTTGCATGAGTCGGCGCCCCCACCGCCGTTGACGCGGGAAGCGCCTCCCGCCATAGCAACCATCGTTGCCCGCTGCCTGGCCAAGCGTCCCGAGGACCGTTATGCGGAGCCAGCCGCACTACGCGACGCCCTTGAGTCCGCGCTCGACGACGTTCGCCCGTTTGCTGCCCGGCCGCCGGCTCGCCCGTCCCCGGAGCCGCGATCGATCAGCGCGCTACCCCCGGCAGCGTCCACCGCCACTGGTCTGGTCGAAACCGCGATTCCCACGTCGGCCGGCACCATTCACGCGCGGCAGGAACCTGCTTCCCTTGCCCAGCCTGCGCCGGCTGAGGCGACGGAGTCACGCCCTCGGGTGTCGACGCGCGGACGTCGCACCCTAAGCCCGGCCGTCGTGGGAATTGCCGTCATGGGGATTGGCGCCGCCATCGCCCTTGTTCTGGTGCTTCGTCGTGACGACGACGGCACGGTAAGGACCTCGCCGCGGACAGTTGTGGCGGCAGCATCCTCCTCAGCCCCGACACTAACCACCCCTGCCCGCGCGCCGGCCGCGACCACGGCGCCGACGGCAGTGATTACAACACTCGCTGGCTCCGGCACGAAGGGCTTCGTGGACGGGCGGGGCGATCAGGCACGATTTGCTGACCCGACCGGCGTTGCGGTCGACTTGGCGGGCAACATCTACGTCGCGGACAGCGGCAACAATCGAATCCGGCGGATCGATCCTGCCGGCACGGTGACCACCCTCGCTGGCTCCGGTGTGGCTGGATTCGCCGAGGGAGCGGGCGCGGTGGCGCAGTTCTCGGAACCCAATCATCTGGCGGTCGACCGCGACGGCACCGTCTACGTGACGGACGGGAAGAATCGACGCGTTCGCAAGATCGCGCCGACTGGGGTGGTGAGCACCCTGGCCGGTACGGGCAGTGAAGGGAACGACGACGGTCCGGCGAGGACGGCGTCGTTCAGCTATCCATCCGGAATCGCCATCGACGACAATGGCGCCCTCTACGTGCTCGACTACGGCAACGACGCGGTACGCATCATCACACCCGAGGGGGTGGTGCGGACCCTCGCCGGCGGCAAAGAGACCGGCTTTGCCGACGGCCGGGGGAACGAGGCCCGCTTCGATAGCCCCGCGGCGATCGACGTGGATGCAGGAGGGACAGTCTACGTCGCCGACGGGGCCAATCACCGTGTCCGCAAAGTCACGCCGGACGGCATCGTGAGCACGTTCGCTGGATCCGGGATCGCCGGGACAGCCGATGGTCCCGGGCCGGCTGCCCAATTCAACCATCCGAATGGCGTCGCCCTGGGCCGGGACGGGAACCTCTATGTAATCGAGTTCAACAATAATCGCATCCGACGAGTAACGCCGGATGGCGCCGTGGCGACGCTCGACTTACCGGAGTCTTTTGCGAACCCGTGGGACATCGCAGTTGCCGTGAACGGCGATTTGTACATGGCGGAAACCGGAAAGGACCGCATCCGCCGCATTCGACTCCCAAAGTAGCGACATGTCTCGCGCCGTCACCCCGCATCCACTTGCCCCGGTCGGCGGACGCGCCGTCTGAAGCGTGCCTGGCGGGGTTCCGCGATGCGCACGACTGGAAGTTTACGACGCTCGCCTGCATCGAACGGGGCGCGATTGCGCGGCCGGACGTCCGTCCGGCCGATGTAGCGCCGCATTACCTGGATGCCCGGGTGCTCTGCCGGAATGCAGGCGACTGGGGCGACCTGCAGGCGCGCCAGGAAGGAGTGGCGGCCGCGGCCGCGGCGCGGGTCCAGATGAAGCGCGCCGCGGATCTGCTGGGCGCGGCACAGGCCGCGCACGCGGCGGGAGGTCACGGCACTCTGGGCGGTCGAGGAGGGGACGGATAACAGGAAACTGTTATCGCCATGTCACACGGTGAGACTTTCGCGGCGCCAAGAATCACAGGTTCCGGGGATGGCGGCCTTCGCGTGGCCCGCGAGGATGCAGGCACATCAAACGACGCGGAGTGTGCCATGACAACGCGAGCGACGGCAGTTCAGCAGGGGCGACACGGAATCCAGGCATTGGCCAGGTGGCGCGGCCCTCTTCCTCATCATCCTCGGCGGCGGGGCGTTCGGACTGGCCCGATCCGGCGGTGAGCATGTCGCGCCGGCCGTCTCCGGCGGCGCGACGACCATCGTTCGTGACGGTGAAACGCCACGAGGCGGCTTGGCAGAGCGGTATCAGGCGCGGCAGCGCGAGGCTGACGCGGCGGTCGCGGCGCGCGTGACGACACAGGGCGGAATGGCGGAGATGATCGCGGGGCGCCAGTACCAGGTGGCCGCGGTCATCACGGCGGACGAGCGCATGGGCGGGATGGCGCAATTGTACCGCGATCAGGAGTTGACGCTCCGCGTGGGGGAGTAGTGGGATGTCGCGGCACGCGACACGACGGGTGCGACAGACTCCGGCGATTCGCCCCGCTAATCATTTTCGCCTCCCCGTCGCGAATCGGTCGAGCGCCGCCCACGGGTTCAGCCGCGAGAGAGTGAGACTGTAGTACGAACCCGCCGTCCCCCTTGGCAGCAACGAAATGGGGAGGACGATCACTGGTTTCTCAAAATCGGGTACCGAGGACATTCCGGGCTGCGCGGCGAGTGCTCTCTGCTGCGCGGGACAGGCAACCAGTTGCGGCAGCTTCGTCCGTGTCGGCACCCAGCCGGTCACCGGCCGAGGCTGCGGCGACGATGCGAAGGCACGGGGAGGGCGACAGGGCTCGATCACCTGAAACCCCTCTCCCCCACCACCCGCGCGGAAAAGGCATCCACTCGCCACGAGATGGGTGGAAATACCCATGACGGCGATCCGCGGCCGGACTATCGTGCTCCTTGCCGTGCGTCCCGCCGTGAAGCTTCCACTGATCGGGCGACCACTTCGGCGACACCCCGGCTGAATTCGAGATAGGGAGGCCCGTTATGAGCCGCGCGGATAACCAGACACATCAATTCGAAAGGGAACATGGCATGAACAAGCCCGCGATGTCGCGGAGGTCGCTGCTGCGGCACGGCAGCGCGGCGCTGGCCGGGCTGACGCTGCTCCGGCTCGCCGGACCGGCGCATGCCTTCCCCGGTCAGTCCGGCGAGCAGGTCATCCCGTGGCTGGACCAGCCACGGGAGAACCCGGTGCCGGACGTGGTCGGTTCCCAACTCGTGTGGGAGCAGCTCGATTCGTGGACTACCCCCACGAACCGCCACTTCACCATCCGCCATAACGGCACGCCCCCCATTGATGAGCGGAACTGGCG
>JBBQJF010000289.1:0-6874 GCA_038325665.1 Dehalococcoidia bacterium
GAACATTCTGTTCTGGATGCGTTTAGTAAAAAATATGCTTCGGATCAATATGGCGGCTTGCTGGCATTTAGTCCGCGGACAATGTCTTTGCCCTCCGCGTTGCCGATGAAATTGAGGCTGCCCCGGTTCGACAGTTCCTTGTACGCGTCCTGGACGAGCGATGTGCCCTTGCCCTCCTCCTCGCCGATCGACAGCAACGCCACCCGCGGCGACGGCACGCCCCAGGCGCGGTGGGCGTACGCGTTACCCATCTCGGCAAACTGGACCAGGTATTGCGCCTTGGCCTCGGCGTTCGCCCCGGCGTCGAGCAGCAACACCTGCCGCCCGCCCGACACCGGCAGCCGCGCGCCCAGCGCCGGCCGGTCAATCCCCTTCATCCGGCCGAGCACCATGATCGACCCCGCCATCACCGCGCCGGTGTTGCCGGCCGACACGAAGGCGATCGCACGGCCCTCCTTCACCTCGCGCAGCCCAACATTGATCGAGGCATTGCGCTTATGTCGCGCGGCGGTGGCGCCATGCTCCTCCATCGCGATCACATCGGCGGCGGGGACGATTGAGATGCCGCCGGGGGGTGGTCCCAGCGGCGCCAGCGCGCGCTGGATCGCGTCGGGCATGCCGACCAGCGCGACCTCGACGTCCAACTCACGCGCGGCCGCCACGCCTCCCTGCACGGCGGCATCGGGGGCGTTGTCTCCGCCCATCGCGTCGAGGGCAATGCGCATCGGTCTGATCCCTTTCACCGCGCGGCGATCACGGCGATCATGCGTTCGCGGCCGCTCTCGAACGGTTCGAGGTCGTAGCCGCCGTACAAGGCATCAAGCCGTAGTCCCGCCGCCTGCACGAGCAGCGGCAGCTCACCAGGAAAGATAAAGCGCAGCTCATAAGATGTCGTGTACCGGCGGATCGCTCCGTCTGCCGCGACCTCGTCGAAGATATGGGTCACGCGCCGAATCTGCGTCGCCGGGTCGGCCGTGAACGATGTGAAGTGCTGAACGGTCGTGCCGGCGGGACCCGCTCCGCTCCAGACCAGTTCGAGCGGTCGGATGCCCGGTTCCCAGTCTCCCCAGCGACCGGCGCTGACCGTCGGCAGATCGAGGATCAGACGCCCACTCGGGGCGAGGTGCTCTCCCGCGAGTCTCAGGGCAGCGAGCTGCCGGGCTGGCTCGGTCAGATGCAGGAAGCTGTCGATGGCGCAGCAAATCAGGCCGAACCGCTCCGTGAATCGGTAGTCACACAGGTCGGCGCGGACCAGATGCAACGACTCACCGCCTGGCTTGGCGCGCGCACGCGCGAGCATCTCCGCCGATGCGTCAACGCCATGAACCGCGAGTCCCCGCGCCGCGAGCGCGGTCGCCACCCGTCCCGATCCGACCGCCAGCTCGAGCACCGGGGCATCAACGCGTCGCCCAAACTCGGCGTAAAGCTGTACGTCGGCGTCAAAGTCGCCCACGATTAGGTCGTAGTATGGCGCGATCACGTCGTACGGCTCGGTCACGGTGTGGGGGATGCCCCTTACTCCGGTGCGAATCGCCGCCCGGACGCCGGCGGCAGAGCGGCATGTTCCCGGCGGGGCTAATTTATCATCGTGCGGTGGTGCGGTCGCGGTCAATGCGCGTCTGGTCCAGCGCGCCGCCCCCTCGCCCGGAGCGTGTGCGGGGATGATAGCGCTCGATAGTTTCAGCGCGCGGCCCGCCCGGAGCGCGACATTCGCCGGCAGGTTGACCAGCAGAACCCGCCGGTCATGCCGCCCGCGGGTCGGGGCTTGCCGGAGGATCAGCGCGCCGGTAGCGCATCGATGGGTCGAGGGCGCCGGCCTCGTCGCCGGCGTAGAACACGAACTCCCGGCGCTCGACGAAGACACGCTGGCCGCTTTGGAGACGCTGGCCGAACACGACCGGCGAGCCGTCCACCATCACCTGCGCGCCACCCCGATCGGTTTCCAACCGCGCGCCGCCGTCTTCGGTCGGATAGAGTCGCGCCCATTCGCCGGCCAAGCCGAAGTCGATGTCCGCGTCCGGCCCGCCGATGCTCAGTGACCGCCGCTTGCGGCGCTCGCCCTGAAGTTCGCGCAGCCGCTTTGGGAACATCCATGCGGAGGACTCGAGCCGGGCACTATCGTCGAAGGCATACACCCGTCCGCGCCACACCAGCCGCCGAAAGCGATAGCCCGCCGCGCCCACGACACCGAGCAGCGCGAGCACCAGAACAGCGGGGAGCAGGGGGCTGGACCGACCCGCTTCACGTTCCACCGCCGGCTCGACAACCGGCTCGATGACCGGCTCGGGCAGGGCGACAGGAGCGGCCGTCACCACCGGCGCGGGTGGCGCCTGCACGGTCAACATCGCTTCGAATCCGCCATTGTTATCGAAGTACTGTCCAGGGCAGTCGTTGTACAACAGCGCGACACGACCGGGGCCATTCAGCGTGACACCGGCTCGCACCACCGCGGGCGTGCCCGACCCGACCCGCGCGACCAACGCGCCGATTGGAGCGCCCGGCACGGCCAGCGCACAGGCGGTGCCCGGAACGCCATCCGGCCCGCTGGTCACTCCCGGCTCCCACCCGGCCATACCGGCGCCGGCGACCGAGAGCGTCTCCCGCGACGCCAGGTCGATGCCGGAGTCGGTCCAGGTTTCGCGGCTGGCCTCGACCCGGATGCTGCTCGATGGGGATGGTTGTGCCCGCGCGCCATCCGCCGATGCGAGAGCGCTGAGCGTCGCGATCGACCCGGCAATGAGCGCCAGTGTAGAGCGGCTGTATTTCTTCATAGCATCGAGAGTATCGGACGCACATGGGGCGCTCTGTAGCCTCGGCGCTGTCCCCGTGGGAAGATCGTCATGCGGGCAGCGCGTCGCGACCGCCACCCTTTCTTCCGGTGTGGCGGTCGTCGCGGGTCACTCGTGGTCAAATCACGGACGGAAATGGGGCAAGCGCGGGCTGGACTTCGGCGAGTAGGGTCATCCAGGCGATGTTGTAGAAGCGCGGGTGGGAGAAGTCGGCGTACCCGGCCTCGTTCACGCGACCAAGCATATCCGCGATTGACGCGAGCGGCGTGACCGTCGCCTCGAAGCCGAGCCGCTCGCGCAGCTTCTGGGCGGAGCAGCGATAGTCGCGCACCATCGAGGGCAGCGGCGCCTCATCGAGTGCGACCGCGTGGCCGAATAACTGCGCCGAGCCGGACACCAGCATCGCGAGCTGGCGAATCTGGTAGTTGTCATGCACGACGTTGAACACCTCGCCGCGCACGCCGTCCTCGCCGGCCTCGATCGCCGCGATGTGGGCGCGGGCCACGTCGGTGACATCGACCAGCGGCCACCACATCCAGCCGCCGCCATGCAGCGACAGCTTTCCGCGCGAGAGCGCATCCTTGAGGAAGGTGTTGACGACGAGATCGTAGCGCATCCGCGGCGAGAAGCCGTACACCGTCGCCTGGCGGAGAATCACCGGGCAGAAGCCGGGACCAGCCGCCGCGAGCAGCGCTCCCTCCGCGTAGTGCTTTGAGGTGGCGTAGGCGCCGCGCGGCGCAAGTTCCGCTGTCTCATCGTACATCCGGCCGGGTGGCAGCCCGTCATACAGCGAGCATGACGAGCCGAAGGTCAGCCGCCGGATTCCGGCGCGAAGGCAGGACTCAGCCAATCGCTCGGTGGCGGCTGCGTTCATCTGCCAGTTCGCCTCGGGCGCCCACTCGGCCGTGGGATCGTTCGACAGCCCGGCGAGGTGGACGACGGCATCGACCCCATCCAGCGCCTCGGGCGGGAGATCGCGCACGTCGGAATGAACGATTTCAATCTTTGACAGTACCGCGGCCAGGGGCGTCGTGCCCCAGTAAAAGCGATCCGCCACGCGGACCCGGTAGCCGCGCGCCACCAGCATCGGCACCAGCACCGCGCCGATATAGCCGCCGCCGCCGGTGATCAGCACGAGAGGCATACGTAACCCCCAAGCCCTTTCCCTCGAAGGGAGGGGGGCTTGTTCCAGTTCGCGGCTCCTGGTTGAAGACGCTCACCCGCGGATGCGCGGGGAGAGGGCCGGGGGGGTAGGTGCTCTCCCGTCCCCCGAGGACGCGGGCCGAGCCGTTCATCACTTGATCGGCACTGACCAGTCGACACCGGCCGCCTCGACAGTCAGCCGCTCCTCGTCGGGGTGGTCGAGGTTGTACTTCTCCGTGATGTAGTACATCAGGATCGCCTCGTCGTTGCCGAGCACCATGTAGCCGTGCCACACCCCGGGTGGGATCGACAGCGTCTGCCGCTGGCTCTCGGCGAGGTAGACCCAGCGTACGTTGCGGTCATCATCCATCAACCCAACCTTGAGGTTGCCCTTGACGACATGCCAGTGGTCGGTCTGGCGCTGATGGCGGTGCCAGGCGACGATCCGGCCGGGGTAGGCGAAGGTAATATTGATATCACCCGCGGTCGCCGGACCAAACACGTCGCAGGTCCGCCTCCCGCGATCATCGTCGTACAGTCGCGGATCGCTGATCACGCAGTCATTGACTGAGATCGCCGCGCCGGCCGTCTCGACGCCGTTGCGTTGTACGGTCATGGTTGCCTCCGTCGAGGGGACGGGACCACGCCCACCCCCCTATCATTCCTTAATCGCGCGAAGCACGACCCGCGCCTCGTCGAAGCCGATCAGCGGACCCCACCACCGCTCGGCGCGGTACTGCCAGGAGCGGCTGCGGTTTGCAACCGCCTCAAGTGCTGACGCGAGCAGCCCGCGCGACCGGCGCATACCCGCCCGGCGCATGCCGATCGTGCTGAGGTTGAGCCGCGCATGGACGATCTCGAAGCGGGCGCGCGAGTAATAGCTGAGATGGTTGGCGGCCGGATTGAAGTATGAAAACGTCTCGATGGTCATGCCGCGCCGGTGGGTCGGGTCGATCCAGGTCACGAACGGGCATGAGGCGTGCGGCACCCAGATATGCACCAGCGCGTCCGGCCGGCAGATCCGCCATAACTCTTCCATCACGCCGACGAAGTTGTCGACATGTTCGAGGGTATGTGAGGTGTAGATCCGGTCCACCGTGCCATCGCCGAACGGCAACCCGGTGGAGAGGTCGGCCACAACATCGACGCCCGGCAGCGCGACAATATCCACGCCGAGTGTGTCCTTGAGCTTGGAGCGTCCGCACCCGATGTCGAGGTGTATGCCTCCGGCGCCGTTCTGCATGTCCGCCCCTTCGCCGTCGCCTACCCCTCGGCATCGATTCGAGTATACCGATCCATCTCCCTACGGCATAGGGAGGCGGGTCGCGGGCGGCGCGGCCGTGCTGTCTCGCCGCGACCGGCAGTTCGCATCGACGCGGGTGAACGCCCCGACGCGAACTCGTGAGGCGCACCCGGATGGGCAATGTCAGGGCGCCCGCCCTTCGACAATGGTGTAGGCGACGCGGCCCGTGCGGTCGCGCACCTCCATCAGCGGCGGCGGCAAGGCCGGGTCGCGTCCCTCGACGATGCAGATTGATCCGGCGGCGCAGCATCGAGCAGGGTCACACACCCGGTGCTTACCGAATCCACGCACATCGGCCCACGCGCCCGCCGGGGCGGCGTCCTCTAACGTCTCGCGATGGAGCCGGCGTGGGTCGTAGCGCGTGTAAAACAGGTAGTAGTCGTGGATGCCGGCGATGCGAGAGGGCAGCACAACCTGGTCGTAGGCGTGCTCTCGTGCGGCGACCGCCACGACCGCACCGGCGATACCGTCGTGAAATGCCCAAGCCGCTCGGTCGGGAAAGCGCGCGGCGTAATCGAAGAGGAACCAGGCGAGATTGGCAGCGAGGGCAACACCGAGAAGCGATGGCGCGACATCCCGCGCCATCGCTATGGCCCGCCGCCTCGCGCCATGTCCGGCCGGTGCGCCTCCACGCTCGAGGTCGAACGCGGGCCGGCCATCGCCTCCCTGCATGCGCCTCCAGAGCGCGACGGCGCCCACCGCCGCCACTAGCTCGAAGACCGGGAGGCCGGTAGACGAACGCAACCAATCCGGCGGCGGTCCCTGGCTGAGGGCGGGCGCGAGCGGAAACGCGAGCAGCCACCAGAGCGTGAGCCGTCCACCAGCGTCGTGGCGGCGCGCGAGCACGAGCACCCCAGCGACAAACAGCGGCAGCTCCGGCCAGTACAGCACGCCGAACCGGCCGGTGGACGGCACGGGGTACCGGTCGCCGTGCAGGAGCAGGTTGCCGGGGCCGAAGTACGCCAGGTACTTGCGGGCGCTCTGCGCGATAAACGGGAGCAGCCCGCCGGCCTCGCCCCATCCGGACGATTCACCGGTGTGGCCGGCGAAGTCGGCCGGGTGCAACGCGGCCCAAACAGCCAGCGGCGCCGCGACGGCGGCCAGCGCCGCCAATCCGGCGACGGTGGCGCGCGGTCGTTCGCGGAACCATCGACCATGGGTCACGCTCAATCCAATCAGCAACAGGGGCAAGAACGCGCGGGCGCCGAGGTAGGTGTGCAGCGCCAGCCCGAGGACGGCGCCCGCCGGGATCAGCGAGCCGCGCCGGCGCAGCGCCCGCAGCAGCAGCCACAGCCCGAACGTGATGCACACCGGCGTCAAGCCGGCGCGAAACGCCAGCCTGCTGATCTGGATGTGCCACGGCGAGATTGCCAAGAACGCGGCGGCAAGCAGGCCGGTCGGGCGTCCGAACATCTCCGCGCCCAGAAGGTACGCGCCGCCGGCCAGGGCGACGCCGGCCAGCGCGGCGGGCAGGCGCACCGCGAAGTCGGTTGGCCCGAGCACCGCCTCGCTGAGTACGATCAGATACGGCATCGCGCCCTCACGGGCATCGCCGAGCGCGCGAAACACGAGCGGAAAGCGCGCGCCGTACTGGTCGCGGCCGGTTTGGAGCACCGACCAGGCGTCGTAGCCCTTGACC
>JBBQJF010000290.1:0-6861 GCA_038325665.1 Dehalococcoidia bacterium
GGCTGCACCGCGAGTGGAGTCCGCTTCCCGGTGCAGAACCCCGGAACCTCCCCTTCCCGCGCGGGGAAGATGGCAGGGGAATAGGTGGACGCCGAAGGCTCGGATGTTCCAAACCACCAGGCGGCTGGCGTCGAGCGGCACGACGCGCTTACGCGAAGAGGCCGGCAACCGTGAGCGTGATGTCAGGGAATGCCTCGGGCGCCAGCGTGCCGCCCCGTGTCACGGTCGTGACACGCTGATAGGCGTCGCCCTCGGGCGAGCGGTGGACCAACACCCGCCGCCGGCCGAGATCGGCGATCCAGACCTCGCGAATACCGGCGGCGGCATACAGGGGCAGCTTCCGACGACGGTCGTATCCGAACGTCGTATCAGCCACCTCAACCAGCAGCAGCACGTCATCGGGTCCGGGTAAATTCTCGACGTAACGGTCCGGGCGCGGCCGCAACAGCACGATGTCGGGTTGCGGCTCGGTGCCGGAGGAGAGCCGCACGGGATTCTGGATGCTGACGATCGCGCGGTCGCCCACACGGATGACCAATATTCGGGTGAAGTCGTTGACGCAGGCCATGTGCCGGCTGCCGATCGCTGGCATCAGAAGAATCTCCCCCTCGATCAGTTCGGTGCGCTCATCTGGCGGCAGAATACCAGCCTCACCCATGCGGTGGTACTCGTCCGCCGTGAAGCGCCGCCGCGCCGGCACGAACGCCGCGCCCGGAACCGTCGCGCTCACTGCTGTATTCGCCATCGTCTTCTCCGTCCACGCGACCCTGTAGCTATCGGCCGTCTACAACGCTTTCAGAACGTCTCGGCAGTTTGGCCGGTCCGCGCGTGGGGCGGCGTACCCGGATGGTGACAGCCCCCGCGCGGTGGTGCGGCTCCAGCGCACTCACCGTACCTCGCTCTCGGCGCCATCGGGCACACGGATCTGACCGAGGCGCTCGACCGATTCGACGGTGCCGCTGTGGGGGTAGTGGACCACCTGCACCTCAATTAGGTATTCATCGTCGAGGCCGGCGCTCTTGAGACGCTTAGCCTCCTCACGCAGGTCGTAGTACATCGGAAAGGGGACGCGGAAGATGCTGCCGGAGACGCGGATGTAGTAGGAGCGGGTGACGACCAGATCCATCTTGCTCCAGATGCGCGATACCGGTCCGCGGGTCGTCTTCATCTCCGCCCGCAGGTCACGGAGCGCCTGGATGCCCTGGTAGCCGAACAGGAATGAGAGCAGCAGTAAGATCACCAGCAGCACGATACCCGTGTTCCAGACGCCGATCAGGGTAAGCAGCACCGCGATCAGGCTAGCGATAAACAGGGGTGTATAGAACAGCGCCGTTCGCATCACCGATGCGCGGGCGGAGGGTCCGAACATCGTCGTAGCACCTCGGTGGACCGGCCGGTCGCGGCCGCCACATGATGGGGATAGTTTGAGCGCCCCACTGTCAGATCTGAGCAGTTAGCCGGTCGCGTTCGGGTTCTCGTGCATCGCCAGGTCAGGTGTTCGCGTATCCAATTGTCGAGGACAACCCATCGGGTCACCCTCATTCGCGACTCGTTCTGGTTGGTATGCGCTCCCCTCTCACCGAGTGCCGCGGGCTGAACGGGCAGCGCCGGCGAGATATCACGAACCCTCCCCTATTATTGGCGGAGGGCAGCGTGAAGGCCACTCCAATTACCGGTTCGCTGGAATCGTAACTTGTTGGCCGATCTGAAGCGCGGATTCGTTGATGCCGGGATTGGCGGCGCGGATCACGTCCACGGTCGTGCCGAACCGCGTGGCAATCGCGGCGAGGGTGTCGCCCCCCCTGACCGCGTACTGCTCGGCCGCGGCCGCCGCGGTCGCGGACGCCGCGGCGGCCGGGGCAGCGCCAGGTGTTCCGGTCAGGCCCACGGTCGCCGCGGGCGCCGCCACGGTGGGTTCGATGGCGGCCGGCGGCGGCTCTTCACCGGGCAGACGCGGCATCTGGACCCGCAGCAGGATCGCCCCGAGGATGCCGAGCGCGCGCGCGGCAGCGACCGCCGACGCCAGCCAAGCGGGCGGCATACCGGAGGCGGGAGCGGAGCAGGCGTCGCAGAGGACGCCGCCGTGCGCGTCGCAGTGGGCCGCGGCGCAGCGCGGGCAAAGCGCCGTTGCCGCGGCGTCACAAAACCGGCACGGCAACGGACCCAGCGCGTCGTCGTCTGGGCTGTCCGATTGGGGATCAGCAGAGGGAGGCGAGAGCACGGGCCCGCTCCAACATGCAAATGGCGCGGCCGCTACCCATCATCGGGCAGCCGCCGCGCCATTGTAGCACGCCGATACCGTGCCCTTCCCACCGGGTCGCGGCAGTGGGGCGCCGGTCAGGCCCCGCGCTGCACGCGCGTGGGCAGGTTTGACAAGTGCAGAGCCAGATCAGCCGGTTGGTTCATGCCATGAAAAGACACCAACCACGCGGGCCGGGGCGACCTGCCGGGTCGCCCTGATCCCTCTCAGCGCGATGACATGCACGATCACGCGCAGCACGAGACGGCTGGACTGGCGCGATGCTAGGTCACCTCGACGGTGGCGCCAGCGTCGGCGAGCTTGGCGCGCATCGTCTCGGCATCGCCTTTGCTGACGCCCTCTTTCACGTTGGTAGGCGCCGCCTCGACGAGATCCTTCGCCTCTTTGAGGCCGAGGCTCGTGATCTCACGAACCGCCTTGATAACATTGATCTTGTTCGCGCCGAAATCGCGGAGGACGACCGTGAACTCGGTCTGCTCCTCCTCCGGTGCGGCGGGCGCGGCGCCACCGGCCGCCGCGCCGGTCGGCATCGCGCCCATCATCATCGGGGCCGCCGCGGTGACGCCGAACGTCTCCTCGATTGCCTTGTTCAGATCGCGCAGCTCCAGGATTGTCATCTCTTTGATGACATCCAAGACCTGGCTCACGCGTTCACTGGCCATCCCGTGGGTCTCCTCTTCCCGGCTTCAACCGGGCCTAGCGACAATTTATGTGATGTGTGCCCCAGACACCGGGGCCGAGCGACCGGATTGCCCGCCGGTCGAACGGGCTGGGATGGGTGGTCAGTGATGGATGCCAGGTGGTGGACGAGATCACAAGCGTGCAGATGAACTCCCCCAACACCCAACACCTATCACCTATCACCCATCTATGCTGCTTCCATCTGTTGAGCGCGGGCGTCGATCAGGCCGGCGAACTCCCGTACGACGCTCGTGAGCAACCCGGCGAAGGTAACGACGGGGGACTGCATGCCGCCGACGAATTGCGCGATCAGCGCCTCGCGTGACGGCAGGTTCGCGAGGTCGGTGACATCGACGGCGTTGAAGGTCTGGCCGTCGAGAAAGGCGCCCTGAATGGTCAGGGTGCTGCGGGCCGTGCGGATGTAGTCGGTGACGGCCTTCGCCGCCGCCGCCGGATCTCCATACCCGAAGATGAGCGCGGTCGGACCAGAGACGATGTTGGTCACATCGGGCTTGCCCGCTCGCTCCGAGGCGATGCGCAGGAGCGTGTTTTTGACGACATGCACTTCGACGCCGGCCTCGCGCATCCGCCGGCGCAGGGTCGTCATCTCCGTGACCTTCAGACCACGGTAACTGGTGCTGATCGTGACCGTCGAGCGGTTGACCCGATCTTCCAGCTCATCCAGTTCCTTGGCCTTCCTGGCAGTGGGCATGGCGCCTTCTCTCCGCGTTTCGTGTACGGCGCATTCCACTGTCACGCGGAATACGCCCGCGCGCACCTGCCGTACGGAGCGGCAAGAGACAACAAAAACCTCCGCCGGGAGGGCGGAGGCGTTGCATGCGCGCGGCCGGGGAAGCAGGAAGCTCCCGGCTGTGGCAGCGGCCCCTGCGCCTCGGCGGGCATCATTATGGTCCGGTGGGACCACCCGCGGTCTCTGGCGGTGGGTTCACGCGATCTATCGTTGTCTTTGGTCAGTATAGGTGACAGCGGGCGCGGGGTCTAGTTCGCCTGCAATGCCAGCGTCTCCGCGAGGTCGAGACGGATACCCGGACCCATCGTCGTCGTGAGCGTGAGGTTACGGATGTACTGGCCCTTGGTGCCGGTGGGCCTGGCATTATTGATTGCCTGCATCAGCGTGGAGAGATTCTCCATGAGGGCTTGGTCCTCGAAGCTAACCTTACCAATCGGAACATGGAGCAGCGCCGTGCGGTCGAGACGGAACTCGACGCGGCCGGCCTTGGCTTCGGCCACCGCCTTGGCGATGTCATCGCCGTCAACCACGGTGCCGGATCGCGGGTTGGGCATCAGACCGCGCGGGCCGAGCACGCGGCCCAGCCGGCCGACCTTGCCCATCAGCTCGCGTTGCGCGATCGCGACATCAAAGTCTGTCCAGCCCTCGTTCTGGATACGGTTGATCACGTCGTCGCTGCCGACAAACTCGGCGCCGGCGGCAGTCGCCTCGCGGGCGGCGTCGCCCTCGGCGAACACCAGTACCCGGATCGTCTTGCCGAGGCCGTTCGGCAGCACCGTGGTGCTACGCACCTGCTGATCGGCGTGGCGCGGGTCGAGGCCGGTGCGTACATGGATTTCGACGGTTTCGTCGAACTTGGCGAACCGTATTTCTTTCGCCAGCCGGATCGCCTCCGCCGGGGTGTAGGCGCGATCCTCGTCGACTAACTCCGCTGCTTTTGTATAGTTCTTGCCGTGCTTGGGCATCGTGTTTCACTCCTCGCGGTTGTAACGAGCCGGCCGGCTCTCCCGCGGCCATCGGTGTGCGGACCTGACATGGTCCGCCGCGTGCGTGATGCGCTCCCACGTCTGATCGGGATCCACGCCGGATCCCCGTCCGAGAATCGCGGTCATGCGTGAGGTGAGGGCTGGCCGCCTATCCGATAATCTCAATGCCCATCGAGCGGGCGGTGCCCTCGATCATCTTCTCGGCGGCCGCCATGTCCATCGCGTTGAGGTCGCGCATCTTGATCTCGGCGATGCGACGCACCTCGGCGCGCGGCACCTGGCCGATCTTGGTGCGCTTTTGGGTGGGCGACCCCTTCTCCACACCGGCCGCCTTCTTCAGCAGTTCGGCCGCCGGCGACGTCTTGAGCACAAAGGTGAAGGAGCGGTCCTCGAAGACCGTGATCTCAACCGGGACGATGCTGCCCACCTGGGCCGCCGTCTTCTCGTTGTACTCTTTGACAAACCCCATGATGTTGACGCCGTGCTGGCCGAGCGCCGGGCCGACCGGCGGCGCCGGGGTGGCCTTCCCGCCCGGTATCTGCAGCTTGACGACGGCGCGGACTTTCTTCGCCATAATGTGTTCCTTAAGGGCGTGTGTCCCAGCTGTGCGCCCACTCCCTCATCATGATGGCAGGAGCAACGGACGCCCGCCGGGCGGACATGCAACCGCCCCCATCCTTACGCGGGACAGGGGCGGAGAGTGAGATTAGGAGAGTCGCTCGACTTGCAGGAAATCAAGCTCGACTGGGGTTTCGCGGCCGAAGAACGAAACCAACACCTTGACTTTGCCCTTTTCGGTGTTGATTTCGTCCACCTGGCCGCTGAAATCGACGAACGGGCCGTCGATGATACGGACCGTCTGCCCAACCTGGAAGCCGACCTTGACTTTCGGCGCTTCGGAGCGCATCGAACGCAGGATACGCTTGACCTCATCATCGTCGAGCGGCACGGGCTTCGCGCCGGAGCCGACGAAGCCGGTAACGCCCGGCGTGTTGCGCACCACGTACCAGGCCCGGTTCGAGCGCTCGTCGCCCTCCAGCAGCTCGATCATCTCGACCAGCACATAACCGGGATAGAGTTTGCGCTGGACCGTGCGGCGCTGGCCGTCGCGGATTTCGATCTCGTCCTCGGTCGGAATCACGACCTGGAAGATCTCATCGCGCACGTCCATCGTGTCGATGCGGTGCTCCAGGTTCTTCTTGACCTTATTCTCATAGCCCGAGTACGTGTGGATTACATACCAGCGGCGACCCTCATGAATGATGTCTTCGAGCGCGGGCATGCCGCCGATGACGCCCTTGCCACGCTCGGCGGTAGCAGTGTTCCCAGCCGGCTTGCGCGTTGCCATATCTTCCCTAGTTTCTATCGATGGCGACACCGTGACCAGAAAGGCGGCCCACCAGACCACCCCGTCCGGGTACGTTTACGACAGCAGCGTATGCTCGATCAGCCAGTTAAAGCCGGCGTCAAGGCCGCCCAGGAACAGTCCCAGCGCTGTCGCGACCACGACCACGACCATCGTGAGGTTAATCGTCTCCTGGCGGGTCGGCCACTGCACCTTCTTGAGTTCGACAAAGATCTCCTGGAACCAGGCCGGCTGCAAGAAGGACGGCAGACCGCGAACACGCGCCCGCGCGGTGGTGGTGGGACCAACACGCAGGGATGGTCCGCGGGGTGTGCGTCCGCCGCGGTTGCTGCCCCGGGTGGGCTTCGCCTCGACAGGATGGCGGCGTAATTCGCGGCGCATGCGATCCTCTTTTCCGCGCCCGGCAGTTTCCGGGGGGCTAGCGGGTTTCCCGATGGGGTTGACGCGCCCGGCAGCGCGGGCAGAACTTCTTCAACTCAAGCCGGTCGGGGTCGTTCCGCCGGTTCTTCTCGGTGGTGTACGTGCGGCTGCGGCACTGCGTACACGCGAGATGGATGATCATCCGGTCTTCTTTCTTGGCCACTGACTCACCCTCTACCCCCTATCCCTCCGGGACGGGGAACCATACCCTGGCGTCAGACGGACACCGCCCGCCCACTGCCGTTCACACGGAAGAGGCCCGCGGCGCGGGCGCTACTGGAGGATCGCGGTGACGGTGCCGGCGCCGACGGTGCGCCCGCCCTCGCGGATGGCGAAGCGCAACCCCTGCTCAATCGCCACCGGGGCAATCAACTGAATCGTCATCTGCACGTTGTCC
>JBBQJF010000291.1:0-6838 GCA_038325665.1 Dehalococcoidia bacterium
GGGGCGACCGCTGCCGGGCTGACCAGCATCTATTCCCACGCCAAGGCAACCGGCGACTGCCGCGCGCACCTGGAGCGGCTCGCGCCGGGTATCCCCCATCTCGACACGACCAGCACCGGCGCCGGCGTTCGCAAGGTGGCGGAAGAGGGCCGCCTTGACCAGGCAGCGGTCGGCACCGCGACCGCCGGCCGGCTCTACGGACTCGTTGCGCTCGCCGAGAACATCGAAGACGACCCCGACAACTGGACCCGTTGGGCGATCGTCACCAAAGCGGGCGGGGGGTGAGCGGACCTCGTTGGACCTCCGGCGGAAGAGGTAGAGCATGGGCACTGCCCGCGGCCCCCGCATCGGCATCATCTCCGACGACCTCACGGGCGCGAACGGTGTGGCGGCAATGTTCGCGGCGCGGGGGATGCCGGCGCGTACGCTGCTGGGCACATCTTTGTCTGCCGCACGGGACTTCGACACCGGGGTGTTGGTGGTTGATACGGCCACCCGCGAGGCATCTCCCGTGGACGCCGCCGCGGCGGCCTCCGTCGCGGTGAGCCTGCTGCGAACGTGGCGCGCGGACTCGATCGCTCAGCGGATCGATACCACCCTGCGGGGGAACATCGGCGCCGAATTGCGGGCGCTGCTTGATGCGCTCGACCCACGGCCGCTCGCGATCGTCGTTCCGGCAGCGCCCGAGTCCGGCCGCGTGGCAGTGGACGGGCGCATCGTCGTCCACGGACAGCCGCTCTCCGAGCTGACGGGTGCGCCGGACCGGCCGCTGCCCGTGATCGCCGCGCACCTGGGCGGCGAGGTGATACCGCTCGATCTCGAAACCGTGCGCCGTGGCGTGATGGCGGTGGCTCACGCGATCACGCGGGCCGCGCGGACAGGGGTTCGGGCGCTCGTGTGCGATGCGGCCACGACCGCCGACATCGACGTGGTGGCGCGGGCCGTGGCGGTCAGCGGTATGGATATCGTATCGGTCGATCCAGGTGGGTTCACCCTCGCCCTCATGGCGGCGCGCGGGCGGCTGACGCCGGCCCCCGCGCTCGGCGCCGCGCCAATCCGGAGGACGCGGGAGCATGGGCCTCCGACCGCCAACACGGTGGATGCTCGCTCACGCGGCGACACGCGGCCCATGCCCCGTCTGCTCGCGCTGTGCGGGAGCCGCACCGCCATCGCTGCCGAGCAGATCAGCACCGCTGCCGCCGGCGGATACCTGACGGTCATCGACCTCGACGGACCGGCGATCATGCGTGGTGGAGCGGTCGCTGCGGCGGAGGTCGAGCGCGTTGTGACGCTGGCCGGCGCCGAGGGCACGTCGGTGATCGGGGTACGGGTACCCGATACCGTGGGGGATGACGCGCGACAGCCGGAGGGAGCCGATCATACCGGCGCCCGACACACGGACGCGACCGTGGTCGGCAGTGGCGCCGGCAGGGTCGCGGCGGCGCTGGCGGCGGTCGCGGCTGGCGCACTGTCAGGAAGCAGACCGCCCGTCGGGCTGTATCTCAGCGGCGGCGCGGTGGCGCGGGCGACGCTCGACCGGCTCGGCGCGCGGGCGGTCGCCGTGGACGGTGAGATACTGCCGCTGGCTGCCGCCGGTCGATTGGTGGGCGGGCCGCACGCGGGGCTGCGCATCGTGACGAAGGGTGGCATGATCGGTGACGCGAACGCGATCGCGGTGTGCCTGTGCCATTTGCGCGCGTCTGTAGCCGGCATACGGGACTGAAGGCGTGGCGGGCGTTACTGTGGGCTATGACGCGCGACGCTACCAAGGATGTGAGTCGGGGCCGTCCCCCGACGCCTATCACCTATGACCCAACACCCATTACCACGAGGAGGCCCCGGCATGGTTCCCACGCCGGCCGGCCGCGAGACCGCTCCCCTCCCCTCTGCCGGCAACGGGCCGGCCACACCGGAGCGCCCGCGTGGGGTCGTGCGCCTGTCACGGGCGCTCCGCATCATTCATCCGTTCCCGACGGCGCTCAACGCGGTAGCAGTGGTGATGCTGGCACTGGTGGCAGCGCGCGGCTCACCAGGGGGCGGCGCGCTCGCGCGTCTGGCCGCGACCATGCTCGCCGCCCAGAGCGCGATCGGCATCGTCAACGACTATGTGGACCGCTTCCTCGACGCGCGGACCAAGCCGTGGAAACCGATCCCATCCGGCGCGGTCCGCCCTGATGTCGCCCGGTGGCTCGGAATCGCCGCGATCGTCCTGGCGCTCGTGCTGGGGGCGACGTTCGGCCCGGCGGCATGGGCATTGTCCACCGCGGGGATGAGCGTGGGACTCGTCTACGACCTGTGGCTCAAGCGCAGCGCCTTCAGCGGCCTCACCTATGCTGTGGCGCTGCCGCTGGCGCCGCTGTGGGTGTGGACGGCGCTCGACCGCTTCACGCCAGCGCTGCTGTGGATCTGGCCGGTCGGCCTGGTGTTGGGCGGCGCACTACAGATCGCGAACGCGCTGCCCGACATCGAGGATGACGCCGCTCACGGGGTACGCGGCACGGCGCAATGGTTCGGCCCCACGCGGGCGCTCGCCGCGGCGTGGGGTGGATACCTGCTGGCGGTGGGGATGGCGCTCGGCGCCGGGCTTGCTCTCGGTCACGACCGTCGGGTGCTCGTGCTGGGCGCGGCGGCATCAATGCTGCTGCTGGCACTGGCGATGCTCGCGTACGTCCGCCGCCCGGGGAGCGCCGCGCTTCAGTTCGGGTGGAGCCTGCTCGCGCCGGGCGCCGGAGTGCTGGCCGTCACCTGGCTGGCAGCGCTACGGTGACGCGCCGCGCGGGCTTGCCCCGACCTACGCGGGCCAGTCAACCCGTTGCTCGCTCTCCTCATGCAGCCGCCAGACGGTAAGGCCGGTGTGCGACAGGCGGATGACCGCGCCCAGGCGCGTGGCCTCCGTATCGAACGCGGGATGGCGCAACAGCCGGCGCACGAAGGTGGCGACCTCCTCCGGATGGACCTCCATCACAACCACGCTGTAACGTGCGTGGCAGAGCGCGCGCTGATAGAAACCACGGTCGCGGGTGAAGAAGGTGGGGCGGCGGAATCCGAGGAGAAGGGGGATGATTTCGTCGTCTTGTATCGCCTTTCGGCCGGCATCGTGACCGATCTGATGCACGCGAATCCGCCAGCTTCGCAGGCGCGTGCGCGCTTCCGCATGGACATTCTCATCGAGGATATTCACACCGGGATCGACTCCACCACATACTCTTCCGCATGATCGAAAAGCGCTTTCCGTGACAGGCTTACCGCCTCAGCAATCGCTTCCGCCGTGATGCTTCCGCCCCAGGAATCGACGATTGATTCCCACGCTAAGCCTCGTGCAACTTGATCAAGAACATCCGCGACAAAAATGCGCGTGCCGCGGAAAGTCAGTTGTCCGTGGCAGATTTTGGGGTCGATGACGATGTGACGTCCGAGCAGCTTGCGGTCCACCGGTGGTCCCTCCGCGTGTGTGATGGCCCCAGTGTAGCGCGAGGCGTACGGCCGGCAACGCCGTCGCACGTACGCGCGTGCAGAATTAGGCGACGCGCCGGATTTTGAGCCGTCGCACCCGCGTCCACGCGGAACGGAGCATGGGCGACCCACCAAGTCGCCCTCGGGGAGGCGACGGACAAACCTAAATTCGGGGCGCCCCAGTGAGCTGCCCGTGCCCTAGCGATACACGAATAGCTGGTCTAAAGCTGCGCCTGACGCCTGACACGCCGTTTGACCCCGCGTGGCGGCACGGATAGGCTGACTGCGCCCGGCGGCGCGCTAATGTGCGCCACGGGAGAAGAGGAGCGACGACGGTCGCGATGAGTGACGACGCGGAGTTGCGGCAGGCGCTGGTCGAGCGGCTGAAGGACGCCGGCTGTATTACGGCTGCACCGGTCGAGGCGGCGTTCCGCGCGATACCGCGCCATCTGTTCCTGCCTGACCTGCCACCGGAGCAGGTCTACCGCGACGAGGCAATCCCCACCAAGCTGCGCGACGGTGTGGCGATCAGCTCCTCCTCGCAGCCCGCGATCATGGCGATCATGCTCGAACAGCTCGATCTGAGGCCGGGCCACCGTGTGCTGGAAATCGGCGCGGGCACCGGCTACAACGCCGCGCTGATGGCGCACATCGTTGGAGACCGCGGACTGATCGTCACCGTCGATATCGATGAGGACATCGTGGAGGGCGCGCGGGCACACCTCGACGCGGCGGGTGTGACAGGGGTGCGCGTCGTGTGCGCCGATGGCGCCGCCGGCTTTGCCGGGGCCGCTCCCTACGACCGCATCATCCTGACGGTCGGCGCGGAAGACATCGCCCCCGCGTGGGTCGAGCAGCTGGCGCCGGACGGCCGGTTGGCGCTGCCGCTGTCACTGGGAGGTCCCCAGGTGTCGGTCGCCTTCGCGCGGGCGGGCGACGGTCTGGAGAGCCTCTCGGTCGTGCCGTGCGGCTTCATGCCGCTGCGCGGATCGCTGGCGGCGCACGAGGCGTCCGTGTCGCTCGGCTCCGACGGTGCGATCACGCTCGAGGCCGGCAGCCGTGCCCGTGTCGATGCCGAGTCATTGTCTGCCGCGCTCCTGGCCCGGGGCCGCGACCAATCGACGACACTCCACGTCACCGGCCCCGAGCTGTGGGGCCGGTTCAGTCCGTGGCTGGCGGTCCACGAGCCGGGCTTTTGCCGGCTCACGTCGAGAGGAACCGGCGATCAGAGCCCCATCCTACCGGCTCTATTCCGCTGGCAGTCGGTGACAACAACCTTCGGGCTGGTTGATGGCGCGAGTCTGGCGGTGTTGTGGCGCGCGAACGATGTGGAGTCACCGGCGCGCGGCACCGACGACGATCCGCCCACATCCCTCTCGCCGGTCGTCCGCGCGTACGGGCCGGACGACGCGCCCGCGTCTCGTCTCGCTCGTGCGCTTACCAGCTGGGACGCCGCCGGACGGCCCGCTGTTGAGAACCTCCACATTCGGGCATACCCGCGAGACACTATATACAGTCCCCGCGACGGCGAGATCGTGGTAGACAAGCAGGCCACGCGGTTCGTGCTCGGATGGGCATGAGGCGTCCAACACCATGTGCCGTCGGCTTCAACGTGCCGCACGCGTTGACCCCGCCTCCCCCGACTTCTAGACTGGCGACGACCGGCGATGTTCCCGGGAGCCGCGAGCAGGGCCGTCGTTGCCCGCCGCGCTTCTTTATCTGATGGAGGCTGCAAGTGAACGAGTACAGCAACATCCTCTATGAGCGGCTCGGTACCGAGGAGCGCATCGGCCGCATCACCCTCAACCGGCCGGACAAGCTCAACGCGCTCAGCCCCGAGCTTCTAGCCGAGTTTGAGCACGCGTTGCGTAGCGCCGAAGAAGATCCGTCGGTGCGCGTGCTGATCGTGCGCGGCGCCGGACGGTCGTTCTCGGCCGGCTACGACCTGGTCACACCCCGTCGCCAGACCGAGTACCGCGCCGCGGCCCAGAACGAGCGCCGGTCAGTGTGGCGCACGCGCACGAACATGGTGCGGGTCAGCGACCTGTACTTGTACTTCTGGAACATGGCGAAGGTGACGATCTCCCAGGTTCACGGCTACTGCATCGCCGGCGGTTGTGAGCTGGCGATGATGGCCGACCTCGTGATCGCCGCCGACGACTCGCGGCTCGGTCATCCCGGCACCCGCGGCCTCGGCACCTCGCGCACCGCCGTGCTGTGGCCGCTGCTGATCGGCATGCGCAAGTCGAAGGAGTTGCTCTACACCGGCGATAACGTCTCCGGCACGGAGGCCGAGCGGATCGGCATGATCAACAAGGCCGTGCCCGCCGCCGAACTGGAGGAGACGGTGATCCGTTGGGCCGAACGCATCGCGAATCAGGCGGCCGACTCGCTCGCATTGCAGAAGCGCAGCGTCAACACCTACTTCGAGCAGACGATCTATCCGGCGATCCACTCGGCCACCGATACCGACGCGATGTACCAGTACACCGACCAGGGCTTCCTCTGGCAGCAGAAGGTTCAGGAGTCGATGGCCGAGGGCGGCGGCGGTATCAAGGCCGCCTTCGAGTGGCGCGACGCCCCCTACGCCGACTATCGCGCGGCACGGCGGGGACAATGACCGGCCAGGGAGATGCCCATGCCGGGGGTGGGGGTTGCGGGTATGGACAGGGTCGTGCTGAGGCGGCGCTTCACGGTTGAGGAGTATCACTATATGGGCCGGGCCGGCATCCTGCACGAGAACGAGCGGGTCGAGCTCATCGACGGGGAGGTCATCCGGGTGGCCGCCATCGGCAGCCGGCATCGGGCATCCGTCAACCGCTTGACAGACTGGATTACCCCTCGCGTCACGGGACGCGCTATCGTCAGTATCCAGAACCCCGTGCGTCTCTCAGAACATAACGAGCCGCGGCCAGATGTGGCGCTGTTCCGGCGGCGACCGGACTTCTACGCCGATGGTATCCCTGGCCCGTCCGACACGCTGCTCATTATTGAAGTCGCTGACAGCTCACTCGCCTACGACCGCGAGGTGAAGCTACCGCGATATGCCGCCGCCGGCATTCCCGAGGTATGGCTCGTGGACCTGGAAGCGGAGCGGGTGACCGTCCACCGCGACCCCGCCGGCGGCGTCTATCAACTAGTCACGGTGCACGCACGAGGCGACAGCCTCATGCCGGCAGCGTTCCCCGACCTGATCATCCCCATCGACGATATCCTGGGCGTATGACTGGCACGGCTGCAAGGGAGGAATGCCTAGTGCAGGGTCAAGCCACCGGCTCGGTTCTGGCCGGTTGTGCGCATGGTTGCGCGGAAAAGGGCCGAGGGCGCCCCGCGGGGTGGCCCCCGGCCCAGGGGAAAACCACCGGCTGGCCCCACCGGTGTGATA
>JBBQJF010000292.1:0-6803 GCA_038325665.1 Dehalococcoidia bacterium
CGCGCGGATCATCGGGAAGAAGCCCGGCGCGCTGCGGGTGACACTCTTCCGTGCGCTGAACCAATTGCGCGACGACCTCTCCGCCCGGGGGTTGCGGCCGTGACTATCCCGCTTCCTCAGCTACTCGACCGGTGCCTGGACGAGGTGCGGAGCGGCCGTGCAACGCCGGAGCAATGCCTCGCGGCGCACCCGGAGCACGCCCACGAGATCGAACCCCTGCTGCGCCTCGCGCTCATGCTCCGCCCGGCGGCCGTGCCCGAGCCTGATGCCGGCGCCCGCCGCCGCATCGGCGCCCGCGTCCAGGCAGCGATGGCGCCCGCCCGACCACGACGGCCGTGGTGGGGCGCGCTCGTGCCCCAGGGCGCACGGCGGCTCGCGGCGGGCGCGGCTGTGGCGCTCGTCCTATTGAGCATCATCAGCACGGGCGGCCTCGTGGCAGCATCCGGCCAGGCAGCGCCGGGGGATGCGCTGTATCCACTCAAGCAACGCGTTGAGCCGCTCGCGACGATCGCGCGCCGCGAGGACGAACTTGCCCGACGTGAGCGCCGCGCCACGCGCCGGTTGGCCGAGCTGGAGACACTCGTGCGTCGCGACGATCAGCCGCGTATCGCTCGCGCGACCGAGCGCTATACGCGTGAATACAATCGGTTGCTTGCCGCCGCGGCTGGTGCGCCCACGGACCGCGCGCAGCAGGCGCTACGGTTGGCCTACGCCCAATTTATCCGGCTGGCGGCGCTGCGCGGCCATCCGTCCGTCGCCGGACGCCTAGATGCATCCGTCACTGCACTCGCGCAAACGCTTGGGGTGGCCGCGGCCACGAGGGGATCGGTCGCCGCGCCTGCCGCGGACGCCGTCACCAACGCGGCGGCCGGCGAACAGTCCCGCCGCGCGAACGCGGTCGTCGCCCAGCGCGCGACCGTGATCGCGGAGGTACTCCGTGACCTGAGCGATGTGCTCGACCTGGCTGAATCGCGTGGTGTGCTCACGCGTGAGCAGGCGCGCGAGCTGCGGGCGCTCGTGCTTGGCAGCGAGGCGCTCGGGTTGGGCGGCGACAATGCCGTCGTCACCGCCTCGGTCACACGCCTGAGCCAAGCAATCGGCGAGTGCGCGTCGCGTGGCTGCACATCGCAGGATGCAGTTGACACGATGTACGCCGGTGTCGTCGCCGGGGCGCGCGCCGTCGGCCTGGCCGAGCCGTCGCGCCCCGTGGTGCGGCGGATGGAGGCGCCGGCCGTGACCCCCGCCGGTGTCGCCACGGTCGACGCGGGCGCACCGGCCCCGCCGGCTACCGGCCAGCGCGCTCCAGCCGGTACCGGTAACGGCGCGCCCGTGGTGCGGTCAACCGCGCCTGCCGCCGAGGGGTCACGACCCGCGCCAACCCCGGCGCCCGGCGGTGCGACCGCGGCCGCCATCCCCTCGCCGAACCCAACCCCGCGCGAGAATCCGGCGGCTGCCAGCGCCGTCGCTCCTACCGCCGGTGCGGCGGCGGCGGTCGCACCACCACCGCCGAGCACGTCCATCGCCCCGCCAGCGGCCGTCACTGCATCCGTCGCCACTGTCCCGGTGGGCGGCCCCACGGTGAACCCGTCGCCGGCCCGACCGACAGCTGAGGCGCCCGTCGCGACGGCACGGACCATTCTCCCGCCGGCGCCGAACGCCATCGCGACAGCCAGCGGCACTCCGCGACAGGGGCCGGCAGCCGCCGCTTCCACCACCGCACCCGCGACCGCGCCTCGTCCACCGACGCCGGCGGCCGGCGCGCCCATGGCCGGAAGCGCGGCGGGGGCGGCGCCGGTATCGGCCGCCCCGTCCGTCGGCAGTTTCGCGGCGCCGGGATTCACCCCCACGGTGCCGCCGACCGCCACGCCGACCGCCACACCGACACCAGCTCCTTCCCAATCCGAGGGGCTTGGCGCCTTACCGGCCGCCGCACCAGCGCCGCGATAAGCCCGGACAGTCCGCGGAGTTCAAATCCGTCAAAAAGCGCCGTCAGCGGGTTGCCGCACCAGCGCCGCGATAAGTCCGGACAGTCCGTGGGGAGGCGTCCAGTTCATGTGGCGTCCTGACGCGACATTGAGCTTGGCGCGACCGAATCAGTACTGTATTCGGCCTTAAGAAGACCAGACACGCCTATTCACGGTGTGCCGCGTGTCGATCACTCGTAAGCGCTCAGCCATCAGTGCCCGGCGATCAGACCACCGGTTCACCATCAGTGAAAACTTCCCCAGCGCCCGCGCCGTGGTCACGAACCGTGGCAGCGCGGTCGCCAACGGCTGACGGCCGGCCGTTCACGCTCAATCTATCGTCGTTGCCCATGCGCTCGACCTGGCCCTGAGGCCGCCCCGCCTTCGGCATGGGTGGGCCGGCGACGGGGATTTTTGGTCCATGGTGGCTTCGAAAAGGTGCGTGCGGCAATTCGCGCTCCTGTCGCTGGCTCGGGGTGTGCGACAATTTTCACCGACGCTCACGCGGAGCAATACGAACGCACATATCGTGCGACAGTGAGGGCGAATAGGTGCCATACACCGGCTGGTTGGACGATCCGAGCGAACCGTTGAACGAATACGGCGGGAAGGGATCGAGCCTCGCCGCCCTGCGCGCCGCCGGATTCAACGTACCCCCCGGCTTTTGCGTGAAGGCCTCCGGCTATCGCCGGTTTATCGCTGCCAACGCGCTGGCCGGACCGATTGCCACACTCCTAACGGGCGGCGATCTCACGCGTTCCGGCGTCGCGCGTGAGGCAGGCGGCGCGCTCACGGCTCAACTGCAGTCAGCGTCCCTGCCAGACGACCTCTCGGACGATATTCGCTCGGCCTACCGACAACTCGGTCTGCGGCCGGGCGGGTTGGACAACGTGGCAGTGCGCTCATCGGCGCTGTCCGAGGACGCCGCCGGGGCATCGTCGGCGGGCCTGTATGAAACGTATCTCAATCTGCGTGACGACGCGGCGGTCATCGACGCGACGCTCCGGTGTTATCGATCGCTATGGACTCCGCGTGCGGTGCAGTATCGCGCCATGCGTGGGATCGACAGCAGCCGTGAGGCGATGGCGGTCGTGGTGATGCGCATGGTGTCCGCGGAGGTCTCGGGCGTGGCCTTCACCGTCAACCCGGTCACCGGCGATCCCGGACAGATCATCATCAACGCGAGCTGGGGACTGGGGGAGGCGATCGTGTCCGGCCGCGTCACACCTGACCAGTTCACGATCGACAAGTCGACCATGACTGTCACCGAACGGCACATCAACTCCAAAGACATTGAGGTGCAACCCGATACCACCGGACGGTCGGGGACGGTCGAGCTACCCGTCGCCCCGGCGCGTGCATCGGCGCCCACGCTGGGGGACGATACGCTCCGAGAGTTGAGCATGCTGTGCCGGCGGATCGATTTGCGATACGGCCGCCCGATGGACATCGAGTGGGCCATCTCGGGAGGTCAGATCTTCATTCTCCAGGCGCGGCCCGTGACGGGGTTACGTTAAGTGGGAGGGGCTGAGAGAAGGAAGGGAACCAGTTTGTGCGTTGCTTAGGTGTTAGGCCTTCAGTTCCTAGACTCAGTGGTGCCACGAAGGGCAAGTGAACCTGTCCGAAACGTCCACAAGTGTCTTGACAAGCCTTCATGGGGCGGATAGTCTACTACTAGGTTCAAACCTGCTATACCCGCGGCGACGATCCGTTCGCGACGGCGATGTGGGAGAGGGGTGGTCCCATATCGCTTCCTTCACGAATCGGGGAGCACGCGACAAACCGACCGGTTTCCGGTCGGTTTTTGTTTGTCCCGAAATCACCATGTCGATCTGTCACACTACCGCCGCCACACCGCAGCGCCGCCGATCTCGTGTTCTGATTCGGACGTGCAGCCGCGGGTGCAGGCGTCATGAACGCTTTGCACGGCGAAGTACGGACGAGTGCGGCGTACGAACGGCTGGCTGCTTGCCGAGATCGCCGCGATCCGGGTCACGCGGTCACGCCACGGGCGCCGAGCACTCCCGCGGAGCCGCGTCAGTGCGCCGGTGACCGCGTGGCGCCTCAGCGGGGGAGGCGCGATGAGTCACGCTCCGCGCGGCTCCCCAGCCGAGAGACCGAGCCGTCATGGGGCGAGGGTGAACGCCGCCGTGTGTGTCTTCGACCACGGGTTGGTTTATGGCGTGACCGCGGGCGACCCGGTGGCTCGGCCACGGTCACGGGACAGGGACCGCAACGCTGTCGAGGCGACCGGGCGCGTCGCCCTCCTCGACGTACGCGTGGATACGTGCACGACCGCTCAGAACTTAACGGGTCATCTGCTTCTGCACCAGCGTGCCGTGAGTCGCCGCGATCGGTATCGCGGCGCACCACTCGTGTCCCGCGCCATCGCTTTCGCGCTCCGACGCCGCGTATCACCTGAGATATGGCATTCGGGTGGCTGCTGTCCCGCGCTTGTCACTCGGCGGGCTGCCACGCCGGCGTTCGCGCACATGTGCCGCCGCGTCGGGTGGCGCCGCCGAGGGCGCCGGGGATGCCGCGAAGGCCATGAAGAGTCGGAAGCAGGGCCTATCGGTATCCGGGCAAGGCACTCGGGAGTCCCGCCATATGTCACCCCAGGGTTGGTTCGCTGTCTCGGAGTGAGCGATGATGTCGTATCCCTGTCTCGCCCCTGGTCGCCGGCGCCACTCCACCTTCCGCCGGTGAACACATTGCCTGGGGCGCACTCATGCATTGAGAGCGTATCCGAGGGGACGCATCTTCACCGATGCACTCACCCCGACGTGCACGGTGAAAGGCGCTTGCCCCACCGTCCTGTCCTCGAGCGGTGACGCCGCCGCCGCCGAAAGCCGGCAGCCAGCTCTCTCCGGAGCTCACACCACGCGATGCGCGGCTTCCAGGACGATGGGAATCACGGGCGCGAGGAACCCTCCTCTACTGGAGCACAGAGGAGATGAGCGAGTATCCACGACTATAGGAATGCGCTATGCATTCGCTACTCGTACGTTGTCACGTTGCGCCCCATGTCGCTGATAGCAGCTCAGCCTTGACAATTGTTGAACGTCAACTAGATTTGCCGGCGGCGGCGATTAGAATTGCCGGTGGCGTCCGCCGTGCTCACGTCTGCGCATCGGCGTCCCCGCCGTCGGCGCAGGCTGACGGGGCCTCGGGGCTGGCACGCGGCTGATGGCCGTTGGCCTGCTGCGCGCGGAAGCTCTCCAGCCCCATCAGGTCGAGGATGACCGAATGATGGACGACGCGGTCGATCACGGCCATCGTCGTCATCGGGTCCTTGAAGATGCGTGTCCAGTCCGAGAAGACCAGGTTGGTGGTTATGATCACACTGCGCCGCTCATAGCGTTCGGCCAGCAGCGTGAAGAGCACCTCCATCTCGTCCCGGTCGTGCTGCACATACCCAATGTCGTCGAGGATGATGCAGGCGACGCGGTCGAGTTGCGCGAGGGACTGCGGCAGCCGCAAATCCCGTTTGGCCGCCAAGAGCCGCTGCACCAGACTTGCCGTCGGTGTCCACAGGACGCGGTGCCCTTGCACGACCAGTTCGTGCCCCAGCGCCGCCGCCAGATGACTCTTCCCCGTCCCCGGCTTGCCCACCGCCAGCACATTGACCGCATCGTCCAGGAACGCGCCGCCGCGCAGCTGCTCCACCTGCTGACGGACCAGTGGTGGGAAGCGCTCGAACTGCACGGTACGAAACGTCTTCTCCTGGGGGAGGGCGGATTGGTGGAGCAGACGCGCAATCCGACGCTCGTCCCGTTGGATCACTTCACACCGGACCACCTCGTACAAGAACGCTTCATGTGTCAGGCCCGCTTTGGTCGCCTTCAGCGCCAGCTCGGCGAGGTGGTCGGCCATCGCCGGCAGCTTGAGGGCCCGCAACATCGCGCGCAACTCGGCGTGACGATCAGGCATGGGCGCCACCTCCTTGTCCAGCGAGCAGGCGGTCGTAGATGCCGAAGTCCAGCACCGGCATGCTCACCACCGGGAGGGCCACCGGTCCGGGCAGGTGGACGAGGTCACGCACAGTGTCGAAGGTCGGCGTGGTCTGCTGCTCCAGGAGCAACATCAGGGCCGCTTCGACCTCGGCCTCGGTGCGACTGGCGGCCAGATGCAGCACCCGGACGTACTCACGGTCGGCCCGCCCCGGTGCTGCCTCACCGAGCGCGTCATAAGCGCGACAGAAGGTGAGCGAGGGGGACAGGTCGTCGCGATACCGATACTGAGCAAACGCACCGGGCTTGCGCACCAGCGACCAGATGACGTGGCGGTAGTCAATGCGATGCTGCCCATGACCCTGCACCCGCGGCAGGGTGTGGAGATGGACCGTACCGTGGTAGACCTCCAGGGCTTCGGCGCGGACCCGCACCAGCACCGTCGCCCCGATCAGCCGCGACGGCAGCGAGTACGTATTGCGCAGCACCTGGATCGTGCTGAAGCGACTGACCGTGACCCGCAGTTCGCGACACGGCGCCAGGGGAGCCGCCGGCAGTGGCCGCAGGGCATGGCGTTCCGCGGTGAAGCGCGCCTGGCGGGTGAGGTTGCGGCGGCGTGCTAAGTCGTGGAGGAAGTGGGCGTAGGCGGCACGGGTGAGAAAGTCGCGGGTGCCGCGCACGCGCAACGCCTGGTCCACGGCCTGCTTAAAGCGGTAGTGGGCCTGCTCGACGTCGCCATTCTCGTGCGCCTCGCCGGCGGTGTTGGTCGTCGGCTCCATGCCGTAGTGGGCCACGAGCGCCCGGTAGCGCGCGGTTTCCTGGGCACGGCCGTCGGCGTCAAGCGGGCGGATGGCGGCGCTCAGATGGTCGGTGCGGTGCTGCTGGGGCA
>JBBQJF010000293.1:0-6778 GCA_038325665.1 Dehalococcoidia bacterium
GAACAGCACCAGCGCGTACGGACGGCGGCGCACGGCCTCGGTGAGCTGGCCGCCCTCCTCGTAGCCGACGAAGCCGGGAGGTGCGCCGATCATGCGGGCGACGGCGTTGCGCTCTTGGTACTCGGTCATATCGAGCCGGATTTGGGCCGTCTCGTCGTCGAATAAGAACTCGGCCAGCGCGTTGCCCAGCTCGGTCTTACCGACGCCGGTCGGACCCATGAACAAGAACGAGGCGATCGGCCGCTTCGGGTCTTTCAGTCCGGCGCGGGCACGGCGGATCGACCGCGAAACCCGGCGAACCGCCTCGTCCTGGCCGGCGATGCGCTCCCGCAGCACATCCTCCATCCGCGCCAGCCGTTGCTGCTCCGGGCCGGTGATCTGGCCGAGGGGGATGCCGGTGCGCGACTCGACCACCTGCGCGATCTCGGGTTCGTCCACCACATCACCGTCGGGAACGTCGCCCCGTCTCTGGTTGAGCAGGTGCTGCGCGCAGGCGGCGTCGAGCAGGTGGATTGCCTGCGCCGGCAACACACCGGGCAGGAACCGGGCCGCCATGTCCACCACCGGCGCCAGCGCGGACGGGGCGATCGTCACACGGTGACGCGCTTCGAGGTCCGAGCGCAGCAGCTCCAGCATCTCCAGCGTCTCGGCGGCGGTGGCCGGCTCCACGTCGATGCGGGTCAGGCCGCGCAGCGTCTCGTCCGCCTCGAACAGCGCCGCCCCGGGGGGTGTGGTGGTGGCGATCAAACGGATGCCGGACTGCGCCGCGCGGCGAAGGATGGCGCCGGCCTCCTTGAATAGTGGCGGCGTGCCCTGGGCGAAGAAGCGCTGAATCTCGGGTACGGCTAGTATCGCGCCGCCGGCGGCCGCGCGGTCGGTCACGCGCTGGACAGTGGCGCGCGGATCGTCCGGCAACAGGTCGCGGGCAAGGGCGATCATGCCCGCCGGCAGTCCCGCGTCCGAGGTCGCGGGCGCGTCACTCCCACCCCCCGCCGATTGACCGTCGCCTACCGATGCGGCGGCCAGCGCCAGCACGATGCTCCAGCGCCCCGCCCCTGGCTCGCCAACCAGCAGTACCCCACGGCTGTAGTGCTGGAGCAGCGCGCGTGCGGCGGCGTCAATGTAGCGCGGACGGGGCAACAGCGGCGGCAGCTTGCCGTCGCGCGCCGCGGCGAGTAGGTCGGTGACGCCCACTTCGACCGGCTCGGCCGCGTCCGGGCGGGCGGCGGCGCGTTCCAACTCGGGGCGCAGCCGCTCCACGGTCACACCCAGCTTACCGAGGATACCGCCCGCCATCGACGGCGTGAGTACGAGCGCTTCGAGCAGGTGACTGGTGGACACCGCCGCGCTGTTCGCGAGACGTTGCGCCTGGTTCAGGACGGCAAGCGTCAGCGGCGCGAGGGTGAGTGGCTCGGTCCCCGTTGGCAGGGCCACAGGTTCCGGGCCGCTGGACGCCGGCGACCCATCGCCGGCGCCGGCAGACCGTGCTCCCGCGTCCATCTCAATCGAGGCCGTGAGCAGCGAGCGCAGGCGGAAGAGATCGACGCCCAGGCCAAGCAGGGCGGCGCGTGCGGTCGCCGCCTCCTGTTCGGAGAGCGCGTAGGCCAAGTGCTCCGGTGCGAGCGCGGCATCATGGAAACGGGCACGGGCGACGGCTCCTGCCATCGCCAGCGCCCTCTGGGCGGTCACGCTGTATGAACTGGTGTCCAGTAGCTTCATGTGTTCACTATATGGCGCGGGGCCGGCGGTTGGCAGCCCGCGGTCGAGGTACTACCGCGTCGTCAGACCAGTAATTCGGGTATCCTGCCGGCGCGGGGCGACGCGGTGCGTCGACCGGCACTGCACCACGCGAAACCCCGTGACGCCGATCCCGTCTCCCGACATCACTCGCCCAACCCTCGACCGACGATGGCGCCGAGGACGGCGGCCGCGAGGCCCAGCGCGATGCTGCCTGCCACATACATCATCGCCCGAACCGTATCATGACCCTCGGCCAGCCGCAGCGTCTCCAGGGAGAAGCTGGAGAAGGTGGTGAAGCCGCCGAGCACCCCGGCAACCAGAAATGTCCGCGTTTCGGGACCGATCCGTCCGAGGTCATCGGCGAGGGTGGCAAGCAGACCGATCAGGAAGGAACCAGCGATGTTGACGGCCAGTGTCCCCCAGGGGAACGCCGCCCCGAAACGATCCACCATCCATACCGTGACGAGGTAGCGTCCACCCGAGCCGAGCGCTCCCCCGGCGAGCACCAACAATAGGCGCATCGGTCAGACCCCTCGCGCGCTGATCGCGCCATCGCCGCCCCCGGACACACGAACGTTTACCAGTTGTTACCCCTGTGCTCGCGCTGTGCATGTGAACTGAGGCCACACCGGCTGGTTCAGCGCTTTGCTGCCTCGCTAGCAGTGGCTACCGCTCCTCCAGGTTCCGGATCCATGCTAGGGTCGGGTGCGCCGCGGTCCCGAACCGGGTATCCGCGGTCCACAGGTCGCACCCAAGCCGCTCGGCGAGCGCAGCATATTGGGCGTCGTAGACCTGTTTCTGGCCGAATTCGTGAGCGATGCCAAGCGCCCGGATGGCATCGGCGGGTTCATCCCCGAGTACGAGTACGAGCGCGAGCAGCGCACCATGGCTTTGCTGGGCTTCGTCAACCGTGAGCTCGTTTCGGAGCACTCGCTGCAAGAGTGCATTCGCGGCTTCGCAGGCGAACCAGCTTGGCACGATAGGTTGGACGCGGGCGCGCTCCCATTCGCCCAGGAGGATGAGCGCCGCGCCGCTCCCCGGTTCGTCCAGCATCCACTTGAGCGCCAAGCTAACATCTACCACTACCAGGCCAGCGACCTCGCTCATGTCTTCGACGCCGGACTCGCTGCATCATCCTCGCGTGCTTGGCGAAGAAGTTCCTCGGAACTCACGTCGAAGCGCCGGCCGTGCATGACGGCCTCGCGGACCTTGTGCAGGTTCGCGAGTGTGTCGCTGGTCAAGCGTCGCCGAACGCCGTGAGCGCCGGGCGTAAATTGCGCGCCAGTGCGCTCGGTCTGAGCACCGGCAGGGGTGGGCGCGCTCTCGTCGGTGCGGTCGCGTCGCGATGTTCGATTCTTAGCTCCGGCGTCCTCGCCAGGCCGCGTCGGTAAACGTCTCGTGGCCATCTTAGATCTCCTGTTCGTCAAGCCCTAGCTCTCGACGCTTCCGCTCGGTATCTGTCGCGGTGAAACGCTGATAGCCACGTCCGGGACGTTTCATCGTCTTTATCAGGCCGTGATCTGTCCACTTCCTGAGCAGGCTAGCGGTGAGGTGCAATCGCGTCGCCGCCTCGGTCATGCCGAGCATCGTCTCGCCGTCCGCCATGCATCGTACTTGCCTGGAGAACATCGTGGCCGTGCTGCGCCTACGGTATCAGCCATGGGTGAGACTCTACAAATGTGCGCATGAAAGTGCGGCCAGAGATTCGGGCAAGGAGAGGGCCTGCCGGACGTACAAGCGTTAACCAACCCTTTACAGACTGCCGCTTCTGGGACGGCGAGACAATCCGTACTATATCGACATGCATCAATCCGACCGGTCACCGTCAATTCTTCTCACCGCGGCGCGGACAAGGCAATCCGCGTCGGGGACACTGCCGCATCCGCGAAAGGCGCTGGCCGGTACGACACGTCCGCGAATCGTCAGGGGGGGTGGTGCGGCGGGAGCCGTGGGTGTGCGACTTCGAGACATCACTCGTCGCCTCACGGGGCATGACCAGCCACCACGCCGGCCTGCCGCGTCGCGCCGGGCTATTGCTTCAGCGGCGTGACGTCGTGGACGCGCGCTGGGCATCGTACCGGCTCGACCCCGCGGCCCTCGACCGACCGAAGGAGCATACCCATGCCCCCCTCGACCTCCGCGGTTTCGTCACGGCCGCGGCCCACCGCGAGTGATGAGGACGCATCGCCGCACCGTCATTCTCCGCTCCTGCGGCATTGGCGCCTGCACATGCCCCGCTATGCCGGCGAATTGGTCGGGACGTTCATGCTGATCTTCGTCGCGACCGGCGTCGTCGTGGCAAACGCGGCTGCCGGGGGCGCGATCACGCATGTGGGTATCGCCATCGCCACCGGCCTGATCGTCATCGCCCTGATCGCCGGACTCGGCCATCTTACCGGCGCGCACTTCAACCCGGCGGTCTCGCTCGCCTTTGCCGTGGGGCGGCACTTTCCCGTACGTGATCTGGTGCCCTACTGGCTGGCACAACTTCTCGGCGCGGTGCTGGCGAGCGTGACGGTGCGTGTGCTGTGGGGCGATGTTGCCAATCTCGGCGCGTCCCTGCCGGGACTGGACGACGGCCGGGCGCTGCTGCTCGAGGGTCTGCTCACCTTCATCCTGATGTTCGTGATCACCGCCGTGGCGACGGATGTGCGCGCCATGGGGCAGAGCGCGGCGCTGGCGATCGGCAGCGTCGTGCTGCTTGAGGTGATGTTCGCGGGCCCGGCCTCGGGCGCGTCGATGAACCCGGCGCGCAGCCTTGCTCCCGCGCTCGTCTCGTGGACATGGACCAGCCAGTGGATCTATGTCGTCGGGCCGTGCATTGGCGCCGTGTGTGGCGTTTTCACCTACGAGGCGATCCGCGGAGCGGAGAAGGTATAGCCAAGGAAACCACCAGCGATGAGCAACAAACAGCCGGAAGTCTTGTTCGTCCGCGTACACAACGCCGGTCGCTCACAGATGGCGGTGGCGCTCACCCATGTCCTCAGCGACGGGGCGGTCCACGTCCGCTCGGCCGGCTCGGCCCCGGCCGAGCGTATCAACCCGGCGGTCGTGTCGGTCATGGAGGAGCTCGGCATCGACCTCTCCCAGGAGTTCCCCAAGCCGCTCACTGAAGAGGTGGTCGAGGCGGCCGATGTCGTGATTACGATGGGCTGTGGCGATGCCTGTCCCATCTACCCGGGCACGCGCTACGTGGATTGGGTCCTCGATGACCCGGCCGGGCAGTCGGTCGAGCAGGTGCGAGCCATCCGCGACGACATCCGCGGCCGGGTGGAGGGGCTATTGCGCGAGATAGGAGTGGCCGTATCCTCGACATAAGGCCACAACCGGCCGCGCGGGCCGCGGCGCCCCGGCAAAGCGGCTGGAGATGTCGTCGCCCCCTTCCGGCCCAGTCCCGCCCCGGTGCCGGCCGGGAAGAAGGGGACCAGGGGTCGAGTGCTCGTGGGAGAAGCAGGATGGCACGGCAGGAGCCAGGTCAGCCGCCGCCGGCGCGTTGGCAGGTCTTTGTGATTGGTCCAAACGATTTCGTGCGAACCGCGGCCGGCGAGGTGCGCCTCTTCACATCGGTTGAGGACGCCCAACGCGCGGCCCAGGAGTTTGGCGGATTCGTGCAGGTCGCGGGTTCGTCAGCGCCCGGTGGTTTCGACCGCACCTTCGGGTAATGGCTGACACCTAATCTGAGACGCGCCTCCTCGCTGCCTTCTCCCGGCAGGGGTGGGCAGCGAGGACGCGGCACCTTTTAGCAGCACGCCTTCGCGCCGGCTTCCGGTCCGCAACAGGCGGCCGTGTCCAGGCCGGCCGGCGCCATCAGCTCGATCCGGTCGGCGGTTGGGGCCAGCCACGGCCTGCCGGCATCAACGCCGCCCGGGTGACGGGCGTTGATCAGGGCGCTGCGATAGGGCTTGTCCGCCGCATCCCCCTCGGCCCGCGCCAGATCGATCATGACATCGGTGAAACCCGCCGCGCGCAGCCGGGCGGCATAGTCGTCGTGGAGCAGCGCGCCGGACATGCAGCCGGCCCACAGGTTCATGTCGTCCTGCTCGGCCGGCGTCAGCTCGTGCAGAAGGACCACGTCGGAGACGTGCAACCGTCCACCCGGACGCAGCACACGGAACGCCTCGCGAAACACCGCGTCCTTGTCCGGCGACAGGTTGATCACGCAGTTGGAGATGATCACGTCCACCGTCGCATCCGGGAGAGGGATCGCCTCCATTACGCCTTTCTTGAACGCGACATTGGTCACACCCAGCTTGGCGCGGTTGCCCTCGGCCAGGGCGAGCATGTCGTCAGTCATGTCCAGCCCGATCACGCGCCCCTCGGGGCCGACTTGCTTCGCCGACAGGAAGCAGTCAAGCCCGGCGCCGGAGCCGAGATCGAGCACCGTCTCGCCCGGGCGCAGGCCGGCGATCGCCGTGGGATTGCCGCAGCCGTATGAAACGACCGTCGCGGGTAGCTCGGCGGTCTCGCCGGGCGCGTAGTACCGATCCTTAACACCCGCGGCGCGCGTGTCGCTGCAGCAATCATCGGCGCAACAGTCGGTGTCCTTGCCCGTGGCCACCTCCCGCGCCCGCGCGCCGTACGCCTCGCTCACCGCCGACCGAATATCGTCCGCTGTCCGACTCGTCACTGGTACACCTCCGTGTGTTGCCTAAACCCCCCACCCCCGCTTCTCGTGCATGCCGGGGCAGGCGTGCGAGGGAAAGGGAAGGGGAGTGTCCTCCGCTAGATCGCATGGTCAAGGCCGAGCAGCGCCGCCTTCGCGCGGGGAGAGGGCGGAGATTGTCCATGGCCCTGGTGGATGAGCGTCCAGGGACGGCTCGCCAAGGACTCGCCTTTTTCCGATACATCGCGCGTCACAACGCGGCGCTAGCAGCATGCCTGCCGCTCCAACTCGCCGAGAACGCTGCCGAGGAAGCGCAACGCCACCGGGTCAAGGCAATAGCAGGTGTTCGGTCCCTCGACCGTTCCCTGCACGATGCCCGCGTCCTTCAGCACTTTCAGGTGCTCGGAGACGGTAGACTGCGCCAGCGGCAGCTCG
>JBBQJF010000294.1:0-6764 GCA_038325665.1 Dehalococcoidia bacterium
TGAGGCGGATGTTGTAGTGGGGCTGATACTGCTTGACCAGCGTCGCCTCGAGGATCAGCGCCTCCTGCTCCGAGGTGGTGACGATGAACTCGAAGTCGGCGATGTTCTGCGCCAGCCGCCGCGTCTTCGGCTCCAGACCCGCGGGCGCGCCGAAATACGACCGCACCCGGTTCTTGAGGTTGACGGCCTTGCCGACGTAGATCACCTCCGCGGAGGCGTTCCTCATCAGATAGACGCCCGGTCGGTCGGGCAGGGCTTTGAGCTGATCGGCGAATTTAGGAGTGACCATAACACAACTATTGTACCGCGATTGTCCGGTGGTGTGACGGCCCACAACGATGACGCGCTTGACCGGCTGAGCGCCATCACCGGCGGCGGAACGACGGCGGCCTACAGCTACAACGGCGACGGTCTGCGCGTGGGCAAGACCGTGGGCGGGGCGACGACGAGTTATGTGTGGGACGCGCTCGAACTGCCGGTGGTGCTCACCGATGGCGCCGGATACGTCTGGGGGAACGGCCTCATCAACCAGGTCAGCGGCGCCGGGGATGAGACGTACGCCCATGCCGATAGGATAGACAGCATCCGGCTGCTGACCGACAGCATGCGAGTGGTCACTGGCTCCCCCTCGCCGTGGAAAGAAGCGGTCCGGGAACTAATTTCTCACGCGGGAGCCGTCACCGTCACTCCGCCGCCAGTTGCACCAGCATCTTGCCGGTGTTCTCGCCTTTGAGCAGGCCGAGGAAGGCGTCAACCGCGTGCTCGATGCCGTGCACGACCGTCTCGCGGTGTTTGATCTGACCCTCGCGCAACCAGCCGGACATGTCGGCCAGGAACGCCGGCCGCCGGTCGATGTGATCTGACACGATGAAGCCCTGCATTGTCAGACGCCCGCGCACGATCGCCGTCAGATTGTTTGGGCCGGGGACGGGCGTGGCGTTGTTGTACTGTGAGATCATGCCGCAGGCGGGGATACGGCCGAAGGCGTTCATATGGTTGAGCGCCGCCTGGAGGTGGTCGCCGCCGACGTTGTCGAAGTAGATATCGATACCGTCGGGGCATGCATCACTCAGCTCGCGCTCGAGGTCGGCCGACTTGTAGTTAAACGCCGCATCGAACCCCAATTCGTCCCGCAAGAGCGACACCTTCTCATCGGAGCCGGCGCTTCCCACCACGCGGCACGCCTTGATCCGGGCGATCTGCCCGACGATGCTGCCCACCGCGCCCGCGGCCCCTGAGACGAACACCGTCTCACCCGCCTTCGGCCGGCCGATGTCCAGCAGGCCGACGTACGCGGTCATGCCCGGCATGCCCAGCACGCCCAGGTGCGCCGACAGTGGCGCCTGATCGGGGTCGATGCGCGTCAGCCCCGTGCCATCGGACAGGTGATACTCGCGCCAGCCGGCCGAACCAGTGACGTGATCCCCGGGCCGGAAGTCGGGGTGATTGGAGCGCTCCACCCGGCCGACGGCGCCGCCCTGGAGCGCTTCGCCGATCTTGAACGGCGGCGTATACGACGCGACATCGTTCATACGGCCACGCATATACGGATCGACCGACATGTAAATGGTGCGGACGAGCACTTCATTCGGGCCAGGCTCCGGCGTCGGTGATTCAACCAACTCGAAGTCGGACGGTTTGGGGAATCCCACCGGCCGCGCCGCCAGCCGGATCTCGCGATTCATTGGAGTCGCCATCTCTATCCTCCAGAAGCTGCACCGCACGGTACGGAGCCGCCACACGCATTGTACCTGGATGTCCGGTTGGGGCGGACGCCGGCTCTGCAGCGGACGCCCTCGGGCGGTGACAAGCTCTCGGCCGGGGACTGGCGCGCGACCAGCGGTTCTTAGAGACTAGAGGGGAGCGCACGACCGGGACAGGCACGCCTCAGAACGACAGGGCTGATGGACGAGAAACCCACGACCGTGACCGTCTACTCACACGAGCGCTGAACCTCGTGCCGGGTGGTGAAACACTACCTGACCGAGCGGGGCGTTCGGTTTGAGCTACGCAACCTGAACGAGGACACGGCAGCGCGGGAGGAATTCCTGCGGCGCGGGTTCCGCCTGCCACTAGTGGTGGTGATCGACGGGATCGCCGTCGAGGGGTTCCGGCCGGATCGGTTCGACGAGCTGTTAGGGCTCGTCTGAGCGGCCACCGTTTACACATGGCCGGCCGACGCGGGCAATTCACCTGTCCCCGCCAGGCCGGGACGGGGCTGCACGACGAGGGAAGGTCCACTCTCCCCCTTCGCTCGCATGCCTACCACGGCAGAGCGGGGGGAAGGGGGTCGAGAGGCTCGGTGATTTCAAGGGAGTCGCTCATGCCCCGCCGGGGCGCCACCGATCCATGAAATCGCAGCGACTCCACGGGGGTCCCGGGGGCAGCGCCCCGGCCCTCCGCGGGGTCCGAACGGAGTGAGGGGGGACCCCGCGGATGAATCCGAGGGCGGACGGCTGCCCGGCCCCCGCAGGGGGTGGGCAGGCCGTTGGGGGGAACGCTCGGTTCCTCAATTTCACAGGAGCATGATGAGCGGCATTGAGGCAGTGATATTCGACCTGGGCAATGTGCTTGCATTCCACGACAACGCCTATCTCTACCGCCGGCTGGGCGAGCGCGCCGGATTGAACGGCGAGGCGGTTGCCGAGGCGCTGGCCGACCCTCGCTTGTTCGACGGCACAAACCGGGGCACGCTCGACGCCGCCGGCATCCATCGCGAAGTCTCACGCGCGATCGGGCTCGATGCCGGCCGCGACGAGTTCACCGCGCTGTGGAACTGCCACTTCACCCTCAACGAGTCGATTCTGCCACTGGTGGAGGGGCTGATCGGACGGGTGAAGCTGCTGCTGCTGTCGAACACGAATGTCATCCACACCGCGTACCTGCGTCCGCGACTGCCGGTGCTCGATCGATTCGACCATCTGCTGTTTTCACACGACCTCGGCCTGGTCAAGCCGGAGCCGGCGTTCTACCGTGCGGCCTTGGAACGGGCCGGCGTGGCACCCGAGACGGCGGCCTTCTTTGATGACGTGCCGGCCTATGTCGAGGCGGCCAGTGCGCTCGGCATCCGCGGTCATATCTTCCGCGACACCAACGAATTCGCCGGTCAGTTGCGTGAGATGGGATTGCTTACCGGCGGGTGACAGGCAGTTGGAGCGACTGCCGTGCATACCGCCGATTTGGAGAGGGGATCACGCCCACAACAGGGCGGGGAGCGCCGCAAAGAACGCGGCGGCCTCATCCGCCGGCATCGGCCGGGCAAGGTAAAATCCCTGGCCATGATCGCAACCCAAGGCTTGAAGTTCGGCCAGTTGCCCCGCCGTCTCAATTCCTTCGGCGGTCACCTCAAGGTTGAGGACCCGTGCCATCGCTACCACCGCCCGCACGATCGCCGTGTCCTCCGCCTCGCGTCCAAGGCCGTCTACAAAGGATCGATCGATCTTAATCGTGTCGAGCGGGAAGCGCTTGAGGTACGCCAGCGAGGAGTGGCCGATACCAAAGTTGTCGATCGCCAGCCTCAATCCGAGCGCCTTCAGGTCCTCCAGCACAGTCGTGGCGCCGGCGATGTCATTCATCGCGACGCTCTCGATGATTTCGAGTTCGAGCAGACGTGCCGGCATGTCGTGCGTGCGCAGCAGCCGGTCGATATCCTGAGAAAGGGTCGGCTCTCGGAACTGACGCGCCGACAGATTGACCGTCAGGATCAGCGTCCATTCGGTTGCACTCTCAGCCTGCCACGCTCGCATCTGACGGCAGGCTTCGTCGAGCACAAAGTTCCCGACCGGCACGATCAACCCGGTCTCCTCGGCGAGTGGGATGAACTCTGACGGCGGAAGCAGCCCGCGCTCGGGGTGCGACCAGCGCACCAGCGCCTCGACCTTCTCGATCCGTCCGGTCGCCAGATGCATAATCGGCTGATAGTACACGCGCAACCCGCCGTCGGTGATCACCCGACGCAGTTCGGCCTCCTCTGTCAGACGTGTCTGAGCATGGAGCATCATGCTCGGGTCGAAAACCTGAACGCACGCTTTCCCGCTGGCCTTAGCGGCATACAAAGCCACATCCGCGCGGCGCAGTAACTCGGTGGCCGCATCGCGGCTCGCTGGGCTGAATGCCATGCCGATACTGACGGTCGTGACCACCGATTGGCCATCCAGATCGGTCGTGATCGGTCGCGCCGCCAGCCGCTGCGCGACAGCCACCGCCTCCGGCAGGCCGGTGAGGCCTTCGAGCACCACCGTGAACTCATCGCCGCCGAGCCGCGCGACCGTATCGGCGGGCCGCACAGCCGCACGCAGGTGGTCGGCAACTACATTGAGCAAGCGGTCCCCCGCCGCATGGCCGAGACGGTCATTGACAACCTTGAAGTTGTCCAAATCGAGAAATAGAAGCGCCACCGCCGTGCCATGCTCCCGGCCGCGCACCAACGCATAGTCAAGATGCTCGACGAAGAGTGCGCGGTTCGGTAGACCGGTGAGCGCGTCGTGAAACGCCTGGTGGGAAAGCTGCAACTCCAGACCCTGGCGCTCATGCAGTTCCCGCTTCAGGTCCTGCCAGCGGCGAAAAGAGAACCACGTCAGCGCCAAGGCGACAAAGCACAAGACGACCAAAAGCTCGTCTAACTGAGCCGGCGTATTCTCGTAACGGCGGCTGAACTCGAACAAGCGCTCAACCGCGTCCGTCACGATCGCGATGATGTACAGCAGGATCGCCAACATCGCGATCAGTATGAGATCACTGCGCGGCCGTCCGTGGCCTCGCGATAACAGGTGCGGCATGAACCACCTTTGTCGAGGTCCGCGGGTTCAATTGTTCGAGAAGCGGCGACGACAGTTCGGTTTCACTATACCAGCCTCGGGTGGAGTTACTTCGACCTCTATCGAATCCGACCAGAGAGTCTGTGCGCAGATTTACCGCCGGCCGGCGAGATGCGGCATACCCGTTCTTCGGGCGCACTGCTCAGTAACGGCCGGGTCGCGGCAGCCGCAACGTGCATCCCAGACCCACGTCGCAGCCCCGACACCGGCGCTTGTTACATCGTTGTTATGGTTGTGCGACGTCGATGCAGCCGAGGCGACCTTCAAGAATCGCGTTGCCCCCTCGATAGCTGGAACAGACAAGCACTATACGGTGCTCGGCGCTGACGCGCACAACCAGCCTAATTCTCAGCTTCGTTACAAGATTGCAACCCGGCACGGTCTCCGAGCGCTATCGTGGCGCCCCTCTCAGCGCGATAACCAACAGAGAGAGTGCGCGGACCGGCGGTCCGTTCGGTGCACATGGCAGAGCCGGCTTGACGCCGTCTGCAATATTCCCTTGTCGCAGGAGGAACACGGACAGAAACGCGGCTTCCGATAGATTCGTATCAGTTTTAACCAAAAGAAGGGTTGCTAATATGAGTAGGTTCGACAACGTACGTCTATTGCCGAAACTAATCGGCGCGTTCAGTCTCATGCTTATTCTGATGGGAGGAGCCACCGGCTGGACGGTATGGCAGCTTCACCAACAGAGTGGCTCATACGACCGGTTGCTCCACGGTGAGGCACAAGGGGCCGCGATCGCCCAGGAAATGCGGGCGGGAATGCTCTTGCAGGTTCAGGCGCTCAAGAATACTCTACTGCGCGGCGCTGACCCGAAGCAGTTCGAGAAATACACTGCGGAGTTTGATACTCGTACAGAGGAGCTGCGCCGGGTGCGCGCCGATATGAAAGGGCTGGACGCCCGGCTGACCGAGGAGCAACGCCAGATCCTGCAGAAGTTTGACACCGGTTGGGCAGGATACATTGAGGCATGGCCGAAAGCGAAAGATGCATTCGGCGGCCCCGGCGGGGGTAAGATAAAGGACGCCGATGCAGTGATGAGCGGCAAAGATCGCGATGCGGTGGCGGCCCTCGACAACCTGTCCGAGAGCCTCAGCGCGCGGCGCGACGCTGTCGGCGTGCGCCAGGCGGCGCAAAGCAACCGCACAATCACGCTGGCGCTGCTCGCGGCTGGCGTTGCGACCGCACTCAGTCTTGTGATCACCTACCTGATAGCGCGAAACACCACGAGCCGTGTGGGGCAGGTCCAGGCCGTGCTGACCTCGCTGTCGGACAACTGTGCCGCCGACTTGGAGCAGGCACTCGGCGCCCTGGCGGGCGGTGACCTCACCGTCGTCGTCACCCCGGTCACCAAGCCCATCGCGCGCTACGGCGCCGATGAGATCGGCCAGACCGCCGCGGTCACCAACCAGACCCTCGCCCGCATCCAGGGCACCATCGTCAGCTACGAGCAGGCACGGGTGGGGCTTTCCGACCTGGTCACCGACATCACCCGCAATGCCGCCGCGGTGGCCGACACCGGGGCACAACTCGCCACCGGCGCCTCCCAGACCGGCGGGGCGGTGCAGCAGGTGGCCAGTGCGGTCCAAAGCATCGCCGCCGGCGCCCAGGACACCAGCAGCGCCGCTCAGTCCACCAACGAGTCCGTGGCCCAGCTCGGCGGCGCCATCGACGGCATCGCCCGCGGCGCCACCGACCAGGCCCACCAGGCCCAGGCCGCCTCCGCCACCGCCACCCGGATGGCCTCCGGGGTCGAGCAAGTCGCCACCGACGCCAGCAACGTGGCCGCCGCCAGTGAACAGACCCGGGCGGCGGCGCGCAACGGCGTGCAGGCGGTGCGCGAGACGGTCACCGGCATGAGCGAGATCGAAGCGGTGGTCGCCCAGGCGGCGGGCAAGGTGGCGGAGTTGGGCCGGCTGGGGGAGAAGATCGGCGCGGTGGTGG
>JBBQJF010000295.1:0-6739 GCA_038325665.1 Dehalococcoidia bacterium
GCCCGACCGTGTGCAGCTCGCCGAGCAGGTGCGGAGTACCCGTGTCCCGTGTGTCCCGCGCCATGACAATGACGACGTGGCGGTGCTAATCCCAGCGCCCGCGCGAAAGCGGCGCCGCATCGGGCGCACGCTGAGTCAATCAGACCTCGACACCTTTCTCTCACCCGCCGGTGGCTGGCACGACATGGAGACTGACAACCGGTAGCGCCCCGCGCGGTCCCGCTCGTGCGGCCGTCCACAGCGCGCCGCGATCGGCCGTACGGCACCGCCCAGGTCCTCCCGCCACATGCCGATCCGCGCGACCGCCACCAACTCGCCCCGCGTCAGCACCATCCCACACCGCTCCCGCCGGTCACGGTCGAGCCTAACAAGGAATGCGCCGCTTTCGTATTAGGGGCCCTCCAACCGCCGGCAGGCACGGGCGCGCACCACCACCGCTGTCTGGGTACACTTCGAGCATCGAGGTTATCGATGCACAATCCACCGACTCCGAAACCGGACAGCGACACGGCGCACGCCGTGTCGCTGCTGCTCGATCTTCTGGATCGTGTGGCCCGCGGTGAATCGGCGATCGAGACGCCGCCGGTCGATGGGTTCGCCCCTGGTTCGGACGGCCGCCGCCTGATCGATGGCGTGCGCGCGCTGCTGGAACGTGTGCGCCGGGGTGAGGAGGACAGCCGCGGTCTGACCGAACGATACGACCTGATGATGCGCGGCGCCGATGACGGTCTGTGGGATTGGAATGTGCTCACCGGCGAGGTCTACTTCTCACCCCGCTGGAAGGCGATTCTCGGCCACGAGGACCACGAGATCGCCAACGACCTGGACGAGTGGCGCTCGCGGATTCACCCCGACGATCTGCCCGGCGCGATGGATGCGATCCGCCGTCATCTGCGCGGTGATACTCCGGTCTACCAGTTCGACCACCGCATGCGTCATCGCGACGGCACATATCGCTGGGTCTCCGCCCGCGGCGCCTCGCTGCGTGACGCCAATGGCCGCGCCTACCGCTGCGCCGGCGCGCATTGGGATATTACCGAGCGCACGCTGGCGGATGAGCAGCTCCGCGAACGTGAGCAGCAGTACCGCGGCATCTTCGAGGCGACCAGCGAGGGTGTGCTAATCGTCGAACTCGTGACCAGCCGGATCGTGGAGGCGAATCCCGCTGCCTGCCACATGTACGGCTACTCCCGAGACGAGATAATCGCATTGCACGCCGGCGCCCTGATCCATCCCACGCAGCGCGCCGGCTTCCCTGACTTCCTGGAGGCGGCACGGGTGGGCGGTGAGTTACGCCGCCAGGGCATGAGCCTGCGCAAGGACGGCACGACGTTTCATGTGGAGGTGCGCGGGTCGGCGTTCCGTTACCAGGGCCGGCCCCACCTACTCGGTGTGTTGCGCGACATCACCGAGGTGGTCGAGTCGTACCAGCGGTTAGAGGGGCGCGTGACGGAGCGCACGCGGGAGTTGACCACGCTGCTGGAAGTATCACACAACGTTGCCTCGACCCTTGATCTCGACCCACTGCTCAACGTCATTCTCGACCAGCTCAAGCGCGTGGCCGACTACGCGGGCGCATCGATCTCGCTGGTCGAGGGTGGCATGCTGCGTCAAATCGTGCGCCGCGCTCCCACCACCGACAACGACGGTTTGCTGGGTGTCGCTGTCCCGCTCAACACTGCCAACGACTGGTGGGGGGTCATCGCCGAAGGCGGACCGGTGATCATCGCTGATGTCCGCGGCGATGAGCCGCTTGCCCGCGCCTATCGCGAGCACGCGCTGATGCCGCTCGAGGGTTCACCGCTCGGATATATTCGCTCATGGATGTCCGTTCCGCTGGCGTTCGGTGACCGGATGATCGGCATGATCAGCCTCGCCCAATCCGAGCCGGACTACTACACCCCACGTCACGCCGCCCTCGCGATGGCAATCGCCAATCAGGCGGCGGTGGCGATTGAGAACGCGCGGCTCTACCGGCAAGCGCAAGACCTGGCGGCGCTGGAGGAGCGGCAGCGGCTGGCGCGCGACCTCCATGATTCGGTGACGCAGACGGTGTTCAGCCTCGGTATGCTCACGCGCGCCGCCCGTATCCAGCACGAGCGCGGCGCGCCGGCGCTCGGCGGCACGCTGGAGCGCATCGACACTCTGTCCCGCGAGGCGCTGGCAGAAATGCGGGCGCTCCTATTCGAGCTGCAACCGGCGGCGCTCGCCGAGGAGGGGTTGTGTCCGGCGTTGGAAAAGCTGGTCGCCGCGTTCCAGATCCGCACGGAGATGTCGGTGCGATGCGTCATTGAGTCGGACGCGCGGCTCGATCCGTTCGTGGAGACGGCGATGTACCGTATTGTCCAGGAAGCGCTCAGCAATGCCGTCAAACACGCCCGCGCCACCGAGGCGGACGTGACGGTGCGCGGCGTCAATGGACGGCTGCGGGTGGTGGTGACTGACAACGGCATTGGCTTCGACTCACCGGCGACCGGCCTGACGGCCGAGAACCAAGAGCATAGCGGCATGGGTCTGCGCTCGATGCGCGAGCGTGCCCTGGCCGCCGGGATCGCATTACACATCGCCAGCACTCCCGGAAAAGGGGTCACTATCACGCTCGATGCGGCGCTACCGTCGCCAGCGCCGCGACCGACGTAGTGCATGTTCAGATGACCCCTCCGCGATGTGCCTATATGGTCGCCCGCGCCCCGGTCGCGGCATAACCGACCGGCACGATAATGCCGCATTCGGGTCCGTGTGCTCCCTTTTCTGGCTCGAAATCCGGTCCCAAGCGCCTGACTGCCACTGCCTCAAACAGGGACGGCGCCTTAGCGATCAGGTGTTTACGATGGCGACACACGGCCGGAGGACGCTATGAGCAAACGATCATCCCACGAACCGAGGGCCAAGGTTATGGGCGCCGGCGACGTTTGGGATGACGCACGACGGCTGGCCGAGGCGTTCGCACCCCGTCCGGCCACGGGAGAGCCAGACTCGCCGCATCGGATCCCCCTTCCCGCCTTGCTCGCGGCCCTCGACGACCTCAACCACGAGGAACTGGTCATGCTGCAGCAACGTCTCCAGCAACGGTTGGCCGTGTGACCTTGAAACCCATGTACGCGTGAGTGAACGAGCAGCGGACACGATCATAGACCCGGACACCCTGCCCCGTGCGGCGCCGCGCGATCGACATGATGGTATTGCAACCCGAGCGCGGTAACGCCAGCATCGACCACGAGCGCGCCGCCTCACTTGCACGCCGATTGACGGAACACCCTAGCCGTCACGGGGTGGGCCGCTGGTATACTGCTGTCTCTTGACCCTCCCCGCGCATCGCCACACATCCCATCACCCGTCGCTCATCCTGCCCGCGCGGGGGAAGGGGCCGGGGGGAGAGGTCCGTGTTCACCAACCTCCATACTCATACGGAATACTCGCTGCTCGATGGCCTCTCCCGCATCCCCCGGCTGATGGACCGCGCGGCCGAACTGGGCCAGCAGGCGATTGCTATCACCGACCATGGAGCGATGTACGGCGCGATCGAGTTCTACAAGGAAGCCAAAAAGCGCGAAATCAAGCCGATCATCGGCGTCGAAGCGTACGTTGCCCCTGGCGCGCGTCAGTCGCGCGATGCGCGGGAGAAGAGCGCCTACTATCACCTGACGCTGCTCGCGCGCAACTTCGAGGGCTATCAAAACCTGATGCGCCTCACCACCCTTGCCAATCTCGAGGGCTACTACTACAAGCCGCGCATGGACCGCGAGATACTGGCAAAGTACGGCAAGGGCATCATCGCCCTTTCCGGCTGCCCGTCGGGTGAGGTGTTTAAGGCGCTGCTCGACGGCCGCACCGACGCCGCGAAGGACGCGATCGGCTTCTACCGTGACGTGTTCGACGACGTGTACATCGAGATTCAGGACCACCCCGACGCCCATGGTGAGTTGCGCGGCATGCTTGATATCGCGAATCCGCGCACGATCGAGCTGGCCCGCGCCACCGGTATGCCGTTGGTCGCCACAAACGACTCGCATTACACGATGGCCGACGATGCCGCCATCCATGAGATTCTGTTGTGCATCGGCACCAACGCCACCATTCAGGACCCGAAGCGCTTTCGACTGGAGGGCGACTCCTACTTCCTCAAGTCGGAAGCGGAGATGCGCGCCGTTTTCCGCGACCTGCCCGAGGCGATCGACAACACCGCCCGTGTCGCCGAGTCGTGTGACCTGACGCTCGACTTCGGCCGTGTGCTGCTGCCCGAGCCGGAGTTGCCGCCCGGCCGCACGGCGCAGGAGCACCTCGCGCACCTGTGCTTCGAGGGGCTGCGGCGGCGCTACGGCGCCGCAGCAGCCGGCGTCTGGCCACTCGCCTCCCGCTCCGAGACACCGACCCCCGGCGAGTCGGGCGAGCACCGCGCTCGGTTGGAATATGAGTTGCACGTCGTGGAGGTCACGGGCTTCGCCAGCTACGTGCTGATCGTGAGCGAGATCGCACGGGCGGCGCGGGAACGCGGCATCGCCATGGGTGTGCGCGGCTCGGCCGCTGCCAGCATCATCCTTTACACGCTCGGTGTCACCGACATCGACCCGATTGCCACCCGGCTCGTGTTCGAGCGGTTCCTCAACGTCGAGCGTCGTGAGATGCCTGACGTTGACATGGACTTCGCGGACGACCGGCGCGAAGAGATGATCAAGTGGGCGGCCGGGCGGTACGGCCATGACCGCGTCGCCCAGATCATCACCTTCGGCACGATGGGCGCCAAGGGCGCGCTCCGCGACGTGGGCCGCGCCCTCGGCATGTCGTACGGCGACACCGATCGCGTCGCCCGGCTGGTGCCCACCGCCCTACATATGACCCTCGACCGCGCGCTGACCGAAAACGCCGAGTTCCGGCAGACGTATGACGGCGACAGCGAGGTCCGCAAGCTGGTGGACACCGCCCGACGGCTCGAAGGCGTCGCCCGCCACGCCGGCACCCACGCCGCCGGTGTTCTGATCTCGCGTGAGCCGCTGATCGACGTGGTGCCGCTGCAGAAGCCGGCCCGAGGCGACGACACCTCGCTGCCGGTGACGCAGTTCGAGATGAACACCGTCGCCGAGATCGGCCTGCTCAAGATGGACTTCCTCGGGTTGTCAAACCTGACGATCCTGGCGAAGGCGGTCGAGCTGATCAAGCAAACCCGCGGCGCCGACCTCGACCTCAAGGATATCCCCGACGGCGACGCCAAGACCTACGAGATGCTGTCGCGCGGCGAGACGTTCGGTGTGTTTCAGCTTGAATCGGCGGGCATGCGCCGGTTCATCCAGGAACTGAAGCCATCGTCGATTGCCGAACTGTCAGCGCTGGTGGCGCTCTACCGGCCGGGTCCGATGCAGCATATCCCCCGCTACTGTCGCGCCAAGCACGGCTTGGAGCCGATCAGCTACCCTCACGCCGACCTCGCCAACATTCTCGACGAGACCTACGGCATCATCGTCTACCAGGATCAGGTGCTGTTCATTCTGCGCCAGTTCGCCGGCTACACGATGGGCGAGGCCGATAAAGTCCGCAAGGCGATGGGCAAGAAGATCGCCGAGATGATGGCCGCCGAGCGTGAGAAATTCGTCAAGGGCGCGACGAAGCAGGGCTATTCGGAGGACGATGCCACCGCGGTCTTTGATTTGATCGAGCCGTTCGCGGGTTACGCGTTCAACAAAGCACACAGCGCCTGCTACGGCACGATCGCCTATCAGACCGCCTGGCTAAAGGCCAATCACCCATCCGAGTACATGACCGCGGTGCTGATGCTCGCTGAAAACCACCCCTCCGGTTTCGCCGAACGTGTCGGCGCTGCCGCGGCGGAGTGCGCCAAGCTCGGCATCCCAGTGCTTCCGCCGAGTGTCAATCACAGCGGCGTGTCGTTCTCGGTAGAGGGAGAGGCAAGCGACGGCGGACAGCCGGGAGTCGGGGATGGGCGCCGGCCGGCCTCCGCCGCCAACTCCGAGTCGCCACGAGCGATTCGGTTTGGTCTGGCGACGATCAAGAACGTCGGCGAACTGGCGGTGGAGGGCATCAAGCAGGCGCGGCTCGACAGCGGGTCGTTCACCACGCTGGAGGACTTTTGCCGGCGCGCGAATCTGAAGAACTTCAACAAGCGCGCGCTCGAAAGTCTGGTCAAGGCGGGCGCGCTCGACGGCCTCGGCTACACCCGCACGACGCTGATCACGAACCTTGATCGAGTGGCCTCCCTGATCGGTCGCGAGCAGCGATTGAAGGAAAGCGGCCAGTCGACGATGTTCGACCTGTTCGGTGACAAGGTGGCGGTGCCGCTGCCGGCGCTGGAATTGGATGCCGTCGAGGACCGTCCGGCGGAGACGCTCGCCTGGGAGAAGGAGATGCTCGGCGTCTACGTCTCCGACCACCCGTTCAAGCGGGCGGCGCCGGCGCTGGCGACCCGCATCTCGGCGGTGGTCAGCGAGATCACGGCGGAGATGGCCGGGCGCGAGCTGGTGATCGCGGGCATGGTCGGGACCGTTCGCACGTTGCTGACCAAGGCGGGTAAGACCTTTGCCGCCGTCCAGGTCGAGGACCTCTCGGGCACGATCGAGGTGACGTGCTGGCCCGACACCTTCGAGCGCACACGCGACATGTGGCAGACCGGCCGCATTCTCCTGCTCGCGATCAAGGTGAAGACCCGCGACGACCGCCTTGATGTCACCGTGAACGATGTGCAGTCCTGGGACGAGCAGACCGGCCTGAGCGGCGGCAGCGCCCAAAT
>JBBQJF010000296.1:0-6681 GCA_038325665.1 Dehalococcoidia bacterium
TGATGCGTCCATCCGCTACACCGAGGTGGCGGTGCCGGTGCGGACCAAGACCTGTGTGCTCGGCGTGCTCGACATCCGAGGCTCGGCCGACGGCCCGCTCGACGAGAGCGATATCTTCACCCTCCAGACACTGGCCGATCAGGTGGCGGTGGCGATCGAGAACGCGCGGCTGTACGAAACTGGTCAGCGGCTGGCCGTCTCCGAGGAGCGCAACCGGCTGGCGCGCGAATTGCACGACTCGGTCACGCAGGAACTATTCAGCATGACGATGATGGCAGGCGCGCTACCGGCGCTGATCGAACGCAAGCCGGCGATCGCGCATGAGCGCGCCGGGCGGCTCTACGATCTGGCGAAGGGCGCGCTGGCCGAGATGCGCGACCTACTGTTCGCGTTGCGCCCGGCCGCCTTGGCCGACGAGGGGCTGGTGTCAGCCCTGACCAAACATGCCGAAGCATTCCAGAACCGTGAGGCGATCGCGACGCACGTCGAGATCGACGGCGGCGGCCGGCTGCCGCAGGCGTGTGAAGAGGCACTGTACCGGGTGGCGCAGGAGGCGCTGAACAACGTGAGCAAGCACGCGCACGCGCGGAATGCCTGGGTGACGCTCGCGATCGGCGACGACGAGACGACCCTGAGCATCCGCGATGACGGTGTGGGCATGGATGTCGCCGCCTTCCATGCCGGCCATACCCGCTCGCTCGGCATGACCACCATGCGCGAGCGAATCGAGGCGCTCGGCGGTATCTTCACCGTTGAGAGTTCCCCCGGCGCCGGCGCGACCATCCGCGTCACCGTACCGGCCGGCGTACCCGAACCGGCAACACCCTAATTGGGCTACCCGTCACACTCGCCGGTTTTTCTTACTACCGGCCGCTCTCGCTATCGCGGTAGTCGGTCGATACTCTGGTAGGAACAATGCTGGGCCAGTTGGTTCCGAAGAAGTTGGTTCGTGACGAACACGCCCATCAAGACACGCTGATCGCTCGGGACTCCGAAACCACCGCCGCGGGCTACCCGAATGGGAGCGCCAACACATGCCGCGATTCCTACTGCCGCCTCCGCGACTCCTGGCGCGCGTCCGCTGGCTATTCTTGCTGCTGGCGCTGTTCAACGCCGCTGTCATGCTGGTCATGCTGCTACTTGTGTCCTCAACCGATCGGGTGGTCCAGGTCGCGGCACTCGTGGGTTTGGTGTGGCTGTGCTGGCGGGGGCTTCGCGGCTACCAACTGATGCATTTTTCGCTAGGCCCCGTGCTATTCGAAGGTCTGGCGCTCTTGCTCGTTGGCCTCGCCGTGAGCCCGATGCGGGCGTTGGGCCTGTTCTATATCAGCCTGTTCTTTCGCGCCCTCTACGGCTCGGTGCATCGTGTGGCGACCATCACGGTCGTGTACCTCGGCGTGTACATCGGAGCCAATATCATCGCTGCTCATTATGGTGGGGCGGCTTTATCCCTGGTGGTCATCAATCAGGCGCTGGGATTCCTCGTGCTGGCCGGCATGATTCATGTACTGGGGCGGACACTGCAGCGGCATGAAGCGGCCGTCACCCAAGAGCGGCTCCTGCGTGAGGCCGGCGCTGCCCTCGTGGTCGCGCCCGACCTCGGGCGTGTGTGTGTGGCGGTACGGGATTCTGCCCACGCCTTGCTGTCGGGCGGCGGCCAAATTCATGTATGGATTCTCGTCGGCGCGCCCGACGCGCTCATCATCGCCGCTACCTCGGATCAGGCCATACGGGACGCCACTGCCGTCCCACTCGATCTGGCTACCTTCCCCCGGTCAGTCCAAGCGCCCTTGCTGGCGCATCAGTGTGTCGAGGTTCCTGTATCTGCCACCTCCGGGATGCCGGACGCCCTCGGCATCCCAAGCGGGATGTCCTGGTGTACGGCCGTGCCACTGACGGTGCACGGGGGGTTGCGGGGTATCACCGGCGTCTCCAGCGAATCGCCTATCGGGCGCGAGCAGCGAGAGGCCCTAATCACCCTCGGGTCGATGGCGGCGCTGGCGATCGATAGCACGATACTCGCGGAGAACCTCCATCAGCGCCGCAGCGACGAGCACTTCCGCGCCCTCGTTCAGAACGGCTCTGACATCATCGCGATCATCGACGCGGGCGGCATCCTGCGCTACACGAGTCCGTCACTGGTCCGCATCCTCGGATTTCAGCCGGAGCAGTGGGTGGGGTGGAATGTGTTCGGGTCGATCCATTGGGACGACTTACCCCGCGCGCGCCAAGAATGGGCGCTCCTGCTGGCGGACGCGGGCAGCACGCGGACGATTGTCTTCCGCATGCGTCACGCCGGCGGAACGTGGAGGTATCTCGAGGCGAATGCCGCCAATCTACTCCATGACCCGATAACCGAGGGTGTGGTGATGAACATCCGTGACATCACCGAGCACAAGCTGCTGGAGGATCAACTCGCTCATCAGGCGTTTTACGACAGCCTCACCGGCCTGCCGAACCGGGCGTTGTTGATGGACCGGCTCAATCGCGCGCTCGCCCGTGGCAGCCGGTCGCCGGCCTATGTCGCGGTCCTGTTTCTCGACCTTGATCACTTCCAAGTGATTAATGACAGCCTCGGCCACGCGGCCGGTGACCGACTGCTGATGGCAGTCGCCGAGCAGATCGAAGGCTGCGCCCAGCCGGAGGACACGGTCGCGCGTCTCGGCGGCGATGAATTCGCCATCCTGATCGAGGAGACGAACGATGTGATCGATGCCGTCCACCTGGCGGAGCGGATCGCGGAGTGCCTTCGCGCACCGGTGGTGATCGACGGACGTGAGATCGTTGTGACCACGAGCATCGGCGTCACGTTGAGCGCTCGCGGCGGTTCAGGCGCCGATGCGCTGGTACGCGACGCTGACGTGGCGTTATACGCGGCGAAGGCCAAGGGTCGGGCACGATGTGAGGTGTTCGACCCGAGTATGGGCGCACGGGCGTTCGAGCGGCTCGAATTGGAGGAGGATCTGCGGCATGCCATCCCCGATGGGGCGTTGAGGGTCGTCTATCAGCCAATCGTCAACTTGGCGACGGGGCAGATGCTGGGGATGGAAGCGCTCGCGCGATGGCAGCATCCGCGGCGAGGGCTGCTTCCCCCGTCCGAATTCATCCCGATGGCCGAGCAGTCGGGTCTTATCCTCGCGATCGATGGATGGGTGATCGAGGAAGCGTGCCGCCAGCTCCAGGAGTGGCGTTTGCCGCGTCCGGCCGAGCCGTGCCTGGTGATGAGCGTCAATCTGTCCGCGCGGCAGTTTGACCAACCGGACTTGGTTGAGATGATTGCCCGTGCGCTGCACGCGAGCGGGCTGCCTCCGCACGCGCTCAAGTTGGAGATCACCGAGAGTATCGCGATGGGTGACGCCGATTCCGCCGTCGCGACGCTGAATGCACTGAAGGCACTGGGCGTGCAGATCGCCATCGATGACTTTGGCACCGGTTATTCATCGCTGAGCTATCTCAAGCGATTCCCGGTGGATACCCTCAAGATAGACCGATCGTTTGTCGTTGGGCTGGGCCACGACGCGGAGAACACGGCGATCGTGCGTGCCGTGATCGCGCTCGCCAAATCGCTGGGGCTGAGCGTGACCGGTGAGGGGATCGAGACCGCGGAGCAACTTCACGAATTGCAGTCCTTGGGCTGCGACCAGGGGCAGGGCTACTACTTTGCCCGCCCGCTGACCGCGAACGCGTTCGGCGCCCGCCTCAACGACGAGATCACCCGCCGGCCGCGACCCATCACCTCTGTTCGCGGCCCCCGGCCCAACCGCGGCATCGCGTGACGGCCCGCCGCAGCCCTGCGACCGCACGCTCGGTCAGGCCGTCGTCTCCACCGCCGGCGCCGGCGCCGCGACGGTGACGGTCGTGCCCGCGCCCGGTGCGCTGGTGATGTGGAGCGTGAGTCGGGCGGCGGCGGCGCGCTCGCGCATCGTGCGTATGCCCATGCCGCCGCTACCGGCCTCATGGAGCGCGGCGCGGAACGAGTCGCATGTATAGAGGTCACGGCTCCCAAGCGCTGTCCACCAGCCCGAGCGTCAAACCGAGGCTATCTGGACGTAGTGTGCGCGCTGATACCGGCTGGGCGAGGGCGCTTGGACTCTCCTTATCATACGGTAAAGCGGTAACGCGCGGGGTAATACGCGAGGTAGATGCAGCGAGCAAACTCCCACCCGTCCCGTAGTTCATCCAACGTACGGGACTCCCGGTAGTAGGTGTATAGCCCAGTGATAGGTGGTTCAAGAAGCGAAAAGCTCAGCGGTCGTTTGTATTCTTCCTGAGGATCAAGGAATATTCCCGCTTCCCAGTGTTGCATATAGAGACTTGGCGGTTCACTCCCATGGAGATTCTGATACACCTCGGGCAGATTCGATGGGCATGCGGCCGCCAAGCGGCTGGTTCCATACAGAAGCGGTACGACCAGTATCGGCTGCACCGGAAAGTCTCGTACCGCGAGATGGCGAATCAGCGGCGCCAATGCTTGCAGCGACACATGCAACGCTTCCACACCTTCCAGCGGTGTGTCGGTGATCTCGTCAATGTGGTTCCCGACCGGGTTTCGGGGAGCCACCTGGTCGATGTGCTGTTCGATCCAATTCAACACCACCTGCTCCATGCCTCAGTCTCCTGGGATGGTCCATCCATTCTCCCGCAACCAGTCCTTCTGTGCCCGCGTCAATTCCATCGATCCATGCTTCCATGTGCCGTCGTTGTTCAGGGCATGGATCTTGCCACCGCTGTCTCGGATATGGACATGCGGCTTCTCAAAAGCAGTCCTCCCTCTATCGACTCGCTGGATGCCCGCCGGGGCTTTCCCCCTTTTGATCGCCTGTTCCATCTGGTTGAAGGTCAACGGTCGGCACGCATTGTGCACCAGCCACTGGCCGTCACCGACGAAGAAGGTATGCGCGACCGCGACGCTGAGAGTGTACATCGGCTCGGAGCGCGTCTCGACCCACGCGGTCTCGACCACCCCCGCGCTGCCGTCGGCCCGGCGCACATGGTCGCCCACCCGCAGGTCGCCGGCCGCCACCCAGCCCTGCTCCACCGTGGAGAACGGGTGGGCGGGGGTGGTCTCTACCACCTCTCCAGCGATGGTGATGAGCTGGATCACCGGGTCGGTGTGGACCGCCACCGCCGTCACCGGGTAGTCCCCGGTCGTGCCCGTGGCCTCGTCGTAGGCCCGCACCCACGCGCCTGCCCGCAGCTCGCCGATGCGCCGCTGTCCGTCCGCGGTCGCCACCACCGTGTCCGCCGGGAAGCTGCACGCCGCCCCCACCGCCCGCAGGGCATCGTCGATGACGCCGGACACCCCGGGCAGCCGCGCCACCATCCGCATCGCTGCCCCGGTGAGGCAGCCGACCACCGCGTCGCGGGCCACCGAGGTCAGCGTGACCTTGCGCCCCGTGAGCACATTGATCGCGACACCGCTCGCCGCGCTGATGCTGGCATCCACCAGGCACCCGACCAGCGCCGCCACCACTGCCGCCGGCACTTGCCCGCCCGGGTCGGTGAGATTGGTGGGGCGGTTGCCCACATAGGCGTACAGGTTGGGGTCGCCGCCACCGAAGCCGAGCGGGTCCTCGCTGAGGAATCGTTGCAGACTCGGGCTGTAATAGCGGGCACGATAGAAATACAGCCCGGTGCCGTCGTCCTCGCGACCGGTGAAGCGGGTGGGGTTGGCGCTGGGCTGGCCGCTGCTGGTGGTGGCGCCGAATGGGTCGTAGGTGTACTCGGTCCGGAGTACCCCCGCCTCATCGACCAGCCCCAGGACCGCGCCGAGCGCATCCGGCAGCAGCGTGCGCGTGCCGGCGGCGTCGGTGCGGGTGAACACCTGGTCGATGCCGCCGGTGAGCAGGGTGGCGCTGGGCGTGCCCCCGCTCAACTCCTGCACCGCGTTGGCCCCGTCGTACAGGAACCCGGTCGTGGTCCCGTTGACCCGCCGGTCAGGTTGCCGTTGGCGTCGTACGTGAAGCTGGTGGCGCCCCGTTGGGTCAACTGGTTGGCGGCGTTGTACGCCGCCCCGCTCATCGGTGCGGGCAGGCCCGTGCGGGCGAAGGCGCCGCCCATCGCCGTCCGCTGGCCTGCCGCGTCGTAGCCGTACGTCAGCGTGCCCAGCAGGTTCGCGGCCTGCTTGTAGACGATGCCGGTCAGTTGTGAGGCGGCGTCATAGCCGTACTCCAGCGTCACGCCGCTTGGCAAGGTCATGCTCGTCGGCCGGTTGATGGTGTCGTAGGCGACCGTGACGCTCATCGCGCCTTGCGTGATCGCGGTCGGGCGGTCGGCATTGTCATAGCTATAGGCCACCGGCGGCTGCCCGGCCACGGCATCGCGTGACGGCCGGTCGCGGCCATGCGACCGCGAACTCGGTCAGGCCGTCGTCTCCACCGCCGGCGCCGGGGCCGCGACGGTGACAGTTGCTTCCATTAGAGTCGGGACGTGATTGGCTATGGCGCGGGCGACGCACGCGGATCGAGGAGTGTGAGATCGGGGATGTCCTGAAAGTCACGGGTGTTGCTCGTGATCAATGTGAGGTCGTGGGTGAGGGCGGTTGCGGCGATGATGAGGTCAAACGCACGCTGTTCGACCGGGAGACGCTGGGACCGGAGATAGGCCCGGAGCCGTGCGGCGCGCCGTGCGACACGCCGATGGAGTGGCAGAATTTTGATGCCGGAGAGAAACCGCCGGATG
>JBBQJF010000297.1:0-6665 GCA_038325665.1 Dehalococcoidia bacterium
CAAGCCGAATGAGAACTTCGCCCGTGAGTTGATGGAACTATTCACGATCGGTATCGGCAATTACAGCGAGGCGGACGTGCGCGAAACCGCGCGGGCGTTCACCGGCTGGTTCCAGCGCAATGGCGAATTCGTCTTCGACCGCGCTCAGCATGACACCGGCCCCAAGACCGTGCTCGGCTACACCGGTGCCTGGAACGGTGACGAGATAGTAGATATCCTGCTGCGTCAGCCGGCCGCCGGCCGCTTCATCGCGCGTAAGCTGTGGAGCGCCTTCGCCTATCCGAACCCCGAGGACGAGGTGGTCGACGCGATCGCTGCCGTGTTCAACGAATCGAGCTACAGCATCCGCGCGGTCATGCGGGCGATCTTCACCCACCCGGCTTTCTACTCCGAGCGCGCCTACCGCGCCGTGGTCAAGAGTCCGGTCGAATTCGTCACCGGCTTCGTGCGCGCCCTCGGCGTGACAACGGATGGCAACGTGGTGAATGCCTATTTGGGCGCGATGGGCCAGATCCCACTCAACCCGCCGAATGTCGCCGGCTGGCCCGGCGGCGCCACCTGGATCAGCACGTCGGCGTTGATCGCGCGCTACAACTTCGTCAACCAGGCGCTACGCGGCGGTCCCGATCAGCCGACCCATGTCAATGTGGCAGGCCTCCTGAACGGGCACGGCCTGACGACACCCGACGCGATCCTGGATTTCTTCGTCGATGTGATGGTTGATGGCGACCTGCCCGATGACAAACGTCGCGCCCTGGCCGGCTACCTGATCGCGAGAGACGATGGCACACCCGGTCCCTTCACCCTCGACGAGCGCACGATTGACAAGAAGGTACGTGGTCTGATCTACCTGCTCGCCACCACTCCCGAATACCAACTCAATTAGGTGTTGGGTGTTGGGTCTTGGGGGTAGACGGACCATTCCGCCATCCACCGGCGACCAGCGCGGGAAGATGATGGGGGCTAGGAGTAGCCGAACCCCTGCCATCACCCAATACCCACGACCCATCACCGGCCGGCGCTCGGAGGTCTCCATGATCAGGCGTGATTTCATTCGCAGTGGGCTGATGGCCCTATCGCTCGGTGTGGCGACGCCGACATTCGTGCTCAAGACGGCGCACGCGAAGCCCGAGGCGGCCGAGCGGCTGCGCCAGCGCGCGTCGCGAACCCTGGTGGTGATCGAGCTGGCCGGCGGCAACGACGGCCTGAACACCGTGATTCCCTACGCGGACGAGGCGTATTATCGCGTGCGTCCCTCGCTCGGCATTGCCCGTGAGGAGAGCCAGGTGATCACACCGGAACTGGCGCTGCATCCGGCGCTCAGCCCGGTCGCCGATCTGTACCGGGCCGGGCAGGTCGCCCTGATTCAGGGGGTTGGCTACCCCGATCCGACCTACTCACACTTCCGCGCGATGGAAATCATGAAGTCGGGTGTGCCGGAGCGCTACGAAGCAATCGGCTGGCTCGGTCGCTATCTTGACCTGGTGGCGGGCGGTGAGGACGACAACTGGACCGGGATGCGGGTCGGCGGCCAGATCGACCACGCGCTCCGCTCCGGCCATTCACAAGTTCCCGTGGTCGCCAGCGCCGGGGCGTACACCATCCAAACCGACCCGCGCCACGGCGGCGACCGCGCCAACCGCCTGAACGCCTTCCAAGCGCTCAACCGCGCCGGGGCGGACGGGCGGGCGATGATTCCGCTGGTGGAGGACACCGCCCACGCCGCCTACGTCAGTGCGCGCGAACTGGCCGGGCTGGTCAGCTCGTACAACACGACGGTCGAGTATCCAGGGCAGAACGGCCTCGCCCAGGGTCTGAAGCTGATGGCACAGGTGATCATGGCCGATGTCGGTCTCCAGGTGGGCTATCTGACCATCGGCGGCTTCGACACCCACGCCAATCAGAAGAATGTCCACGCACAACTGCTCGGACAGTTCGCCACCGCCGTGCGCGCCTTCCAAGACGATCTCGCCGCGCACGGCGTTGCCGATCGCGTGATGCTCCTGACCACCTCCGAGTTCGGGCGGCGCGTGGCCGAGAACGGCAGCGCCGGCACCGACCACGGCAGCGCCGAGCCGTTCTTCGTGATCGGCTCCGGGGTCAAGGGCGGCGCCTACGGCCGCCGTCCCAGCCTCACCGACCTCGACAACGGCAACTTCAAGTACACCACCGACTTCCGCTCCGTCTACGCCACCCTGCTCAGGGACTGGCTACGCGGAGATGTCACCGCAATCCTCGGCCGCGAATGGGACACGCTCGGGTTTGTGGCATAGCTCGGGGCGGGGAAGGTAAACTGCGGAGACGCGGAGGACGCAAAGGGCGCGCGGAGGACTCCATCTCTTTCCTGCTCCGCGCGGTCTCGGCGTCCTCCGCGTCTCCGCGGTTCCCGTTCTCCCCTCAACAAGGCGGGAGGATCGGTGGTTGACACGCGACCATCGGGCTGACGATGATCGGCGGGCGCGACTCCCGGTCAGCGGGAGCGCGGGGGGTACAGCATGGCGACGAGGGACGAGCTGAAGGCGAGCGCGATGGCGCGGATCGATGCGCATCGCGACGCGATCATCGGGCTGGCGCGTGAGATTTACGCCGACCCGGAGATCGGCTTTCGCGAGCACAACACCTCCGCGCGGGTGGCGGCGACGTTTGACCGGCTGGGGGTGCCCTATCAGCGCGGGCTGGCCGTGACCGGGCTGAAGGGTGAGTTGCGCGGCGGCGGCGGTCCTGGCCCGACCGTCGCGATCCTGGGCGAGCTTGACGCGCTGATCGTCCCGGACCACATTGACGCGCACCCGGAGCGCGGCACGGCCCACGCCTGCGGCCACAACGGCCAGATTGGGTCGATGATCGGCGCGACGATTGGCCTCCAGGCCGAGGGTGTGCTCAATGCGCTGTGGGGCCGGATCACACCGATGGCGGTGCCCGCCGAGGAATGCATCGACATCGAGGGACGGCTGGAGCTGAAGCGGGACAAGCAGATCGAGTTCATCACCGGCAAGGCGGAGCTGATCGCCGCCGGCGCGTTCGACGACGTGGACATGGCGATGATGGTCCACACCACCGCCAACCCGGAGGAAGGGCGGTTTGGAATCGCGCGGAGCAACAACGGCGCGATCATCAAGCAGATTCAGTTTCTCGGCCGCGCTGCACACGCCGGCGGCGCGCCGCATCGCGGCATCAATGCGCTGCGCGCGGCGATGCTCGCCCTCGCCGGCATCGACGCCCAGCGCGAGACCTTTCGCGACGACGACACGGTGCGCGTTCACCCGATCATTACGCAAGGCGGCCGGTCAGCCAGCATCATCCCCGCCGACGTGCGCATGGAGACGTTCGTGCGGGCCAAGACGCTGGAGGCGATCGAGGACGCCAACATGAAGGTCGATCGGGCGCTGCGCGGCGGGGCAATCGCGATGGGGGCAAAGGTGCGGATCACGACGGTGCCGGGGTACATGCCGATGACCCAGGACGCGCACATGGTGCGGCTGTTCACCGAGAACGCCGCCCGGATAGTCGGCGCCGGCAACATCGCCACCATCGGCCACCGCACCGGCTCGACCGATATGGGCGATGTCAGCTTGATCATGCCCGTGGTCCATCCGTATGCGGGCGGAGCGACCGGTACCGGCCATGGCGCCGACTACCAGATCGTCGATTACGACAACGCCGTCATCAACGCCGCCAAGGGTATGGCCATGACGGTGATCGACTTACTGGCGGACGGCGCGGCCGAGGCGACGCGGGCGACATCAGAGTACACCCCGCGCTTCAACAAACAGTCCTACCTCGACTTCGTCCGCAAGCTCGCCTACGAGCGCGAGTACGCGGAGTAGGGCAGTCCCGTCCGATCGCGCGCCGTCTCGGCCACCTGGCGATGGGCCGCGACCTGATGTGCTCCGTCGCCGGCCGCGACTGTTCGTCCGGCGCTCGCCGCCGCAAGGACGCTATCGAACGAGCCGCTTTTTCGTGTCCTTCTCAGTGATGTCCTGTTCGAGTTCGACCATCTTCTTCTTGACGAGCTTCTCGTTCACCTTCTTCGATTCTTTGCCAAATGGGCGTTTTCCGTCCGGGGCACTGATCGCCGCGTATTGCACGGTGTAGGTCTTCTTGCCGATCTTAACCTTGATGGTGTCGCCGTCCTCGACCTTCTCGACCTTACCCGATTCGCGACCCGGTGATGGCTGACTCGCCCATGCCTGACCGCCCATATCCAGGCTGAGTAATACCCTTCTCGGTTGATTATGGCATCCTTGGCATGATGATCGTTCGGAGGGAAACTGATGCCAGGGAAAGCGTTCGTGATGGTGTGGGCAGCCGCGGACACCGAGGAGGCGCTCAAGGCGCGGTATCTGGAGGAGCCGCACCGGCGGCGGCGCCAGTGGCTGCACGGCCTGTGGCTGCTGCGACGGGGGTGGGGCGTCAGGGAGGTCGCGGACGCGGTGGGTGCCGGGCGACGCACGGTGGAGCGCTGGATCGACTGGTATCGGACGGCGGGGCTCGCGGGCGTGCTGACCCATCGCCCGGGCGGGTCCGGCCAGCGGTCGCGGCTGACGGCGGACCAACTGGATCAGGTCGGGGATGAGGTGGCGACGGGACGGTTCCGCACGGTGGCCGAGGTCGGCATGTGGATCGGCGCCACCTTCGGTGTCACGTATCGGCCGGGCGGGGTCCAGGATGTGCTGGGACGGCTGCGGTGCCATCCCAAGGTGCCGCGCCCGCTGCACGAGAAGGCGGATCTGGCTGCTCAGGAGGGGTGGAAAAAAGGGGACTCAGCGCGGCCCTCGCCGGAGCCGGATTGACCCGCACGACCCTGCTTGGGTATGCGGACGAGATCCAGGTCGGGTTGCTTGGCCAGGTACGCCGGCGGTGTTGAGCGACGATTAGAACTGCCGGCGCATTGCCTCGTCTGAGATCTCACCGCATGGCGGTGCTTGCCTCACCAGAGATGTCACCCGACGCTGGTCGAACCACGAGCGGAGGGAGAGATGGTGAGGACGTTGATGAGCAATCGCGCTCGGCAGGAACTCCTCGCGCGGGTGGCGCCGCGCTATCAGGAAGCCGGTGGCCAGCAGAAGTCGCGCATCCTCGATGAGTTTGTGGCGATCACCGGCTATGCCCGCAAGTATGCCATCCGGCTGCTCCACGGCCCCGTCCGCGCGCCGGCACCAATTCACCGTGTGCGGACGCCCCGCTACGGTCCCGCCGTCCGGGAGGCCCTCACGGTCGCCTGGTCGGCCGCGAACGGCATCTGCGCCAAGCGCTTGGTGCCCTTCCTGCCGGAGCTCGTCCCCAGCCTGGAGCGCCACGGTCACCTGCACCTGGACGATGCGGTACGGACGGCGCTGCTCACGCTCAGCCCCGCCACCGCCGACCGGTTGTTGCGCCCGGCCCGGCAGGCGGCGCGGCCTCACGGCCTCAGCACCACGAAACCGGGACGGCTGCTCAAGCAGCAGATCCCCGTCCGGACCTTCGCCGAGTGGGATGATGTGCAGCCGGGCTTCTGCGAGGCGGACCTGGTCGCCCACTGCGGCGGGAACTCCGAGGGCGTCTTCCTGTATACCCTCACCCTGACTGACGTGGCCACGGGGTGGACGGAATGCCTCGCCTTGCTCCACCGTGGCCAGGACGCCGTGGTCCAGGCGCTGACCCACGCCCGTCGGTTGCTCCCGTTCCCGCTGCTTGGACTCGACACGGACAACGGCGGCGAGTTCATCAATGCGGCGGTGCTGGCCCATTGCGCGCAGACCGAGACGACGTTTACGCGCGGGCGGGTGGCGAACGCGGGCGACCAGTGCTTCGTGGAGCAGAAGAACGGCTCGATTGTCCGCCAGCTCGTCGGTTACGACCGGTATGCGGGTGAGCCGGCGTACCGCCAGTTGGTCGAACTCTACCGCGCCGCGCGGCTGTACGTGAACTTTTTCCAGCCGTCGGTGAAACTGCAGGCCAAACAGCGCGAGGGCAGTCGCGTCCGGCGGGTGTACGACGTGGCGCGGACGCCCTTCCAGCGGGTGGTGGCGAGCGGCGTGCTCGACCCGACCACGCAGCGGCGCTTGGAGACGATCGCCCAGGCGCTGGACCCGGTCCGGCTCTTGCGCCAGATTCAGACCCTCCAAGACGCGCTGTGGCGGCACGCGATCCTGCCCCCGTCGGCGATGACGGCCCACACCACTCCGGACGCCGTCCGCTTCGACGTGGGCGCCTGCAGCACCCCGGACGACGGGGAGGCCGTGGAGGAGGGGAAGGACGTCGGGACACCGGAGCCCGGTCGGCGTCGGTATCGGCGGACGCCGCGCACGCTGGGGCCACGCACGTATCGCACCCGGCCGGACCCCTTCGCGGCGGTGTGGGACGAGGTCCGGCAGGAGTTGGAAGCCCAGCCGGAGCGGACGGCGAAGGCGGCGTTCCAGGCACTGCAGCAGCGCTACCCGGGCCAGTTCCCCGACGTGCAACTGCGGACCTTGCAGCGGCGGGTGAAGGACTGGCGGGCGCAGATGATCGTCACCTTCGACGAGCAGTGGCTGAGCGAGGACAGTGTCATCGAGCGCGTGGTCCCCGTACCGCTGCGCGCCGTGGCGCTTGCGTCGGCTGGCGCAAGCAGGTAACACCTCTCATGAGGCAACCAGATCCCACGGGGTGACATTCTCTGCTGAGGCAAGACGCCGGCAATTCTA
>JBBQJF010000298.1:0-6637 GCA_038325665.1 Dehalococcoidia bacterium
TGTGACAGCGATCCGGCCGCCGCCCACGGCCAGCCCGTGCGGCTCGCCGCCGACCGGCAGCGGCGCGCCGGCTGTACCTGTTGCATCGAGGGATGTGATCGACGCGCTCCGGTAGTTCGTGACGGCCACGCCGCCCAGCGCGGTAGCGAACTCATGCGGGTTGTTCGCCACGGGGATGCGCACCGTCTCCCGACCCTCGGTCAGGTCGATCACGGAGACATCAGACGACCGCAGATTGGCGACGTACAGCCGCCCGCCCGCCGCCGGGGCGTCTCCGCGCATGAGGAACACACCCGCGCCGGCGCACGCGAGCGCCACGGTCACGAACAGTAGGAGTCGGTGCATAATGAGTGCCGCGCGCCGCGTGATGCGTGTCGCCACGGGTCGAACCCGCGACCTCTCACGCATCACGCGGCGCGTCCCCCTTACCGCTTGATATTGACCAGGTCCTGAAGAACCTCGTCCGAGGTGCTGATCACGCGCGAGTTCGCCTGGAAGCTGCGCTGCGCCTGAATCATGTTAGTGAATTCCTGCGCGAGGTCGATGTTCGAGCCTTCGAGCACACCGGCGCGGATGCTGCCACGCCCATCAGCGCTTGCCGGGCCCTCGGATGCGTCGCCCGAGGCCGCCGACTGCTTATAGGAGTTGTCACCGGTCTTGATCAGACCGCCCGGGTTCGCGAATGACGTCAGGCCGATTTCGGCGATATCCTCGCTTCCCGAACCATCCGTCAACGTTCCAACAACCTTACCGTCGGGACCGATGCTGATCGACGCATACTGCTTCGTGTCGATCGTGATCTCGCCGCCGCCCGATGCCTGCACGAGCATGCCGTTTGACGGGTTGATCAGGCGTCCTTGGGCATCAAGACCGAAGGAGCCATCACGGGTGTAGACCGTCCCGCCCCGGCCGTCGGACAGGGAGAAGAAGCCGTCGCCCTCGATCGCCAGGTCGAGCGGGTTGCCGGTGGCGCGCAGCGCGCCCTGATTCATGATCGTGTCGATACCCGAGAGCCGCACACCGAGGCCGATCTGGCTCGGATTGACGCCGCCGATCTCGTCACCGGGACCCGATCCACCATTGAGCGTCTGATACAGCATGTCGGAGAACCGAACACGGGCCGCTTTGAACGACGTGGTATTCACGTTCGCGATGTTGTTCGCCACCGTGTCAAGGTACGCCATCTGCGTACGCATGCCGGAAACCGCCGATGAGAATGCTCGCAACATGGGGATATCCTCCGTGTGTGTCTTACGTGCTGCTGATGGATGTGAGGTCCAGCAGGCGCACGCGCTTGCCGGAGGTAAGTTCGAGTGATGGCGCGCCGCCCTCGAAGACTAGCCCCTTGACGACGCCTTCCACTTTGGCGCTGCCCGCGTCAACGCCGCCCACCGTCCGCCCAATCAGGGTGGCGGCATAGCCGGTCTGCATCATTGTCTGTAGGTCACCCAGCGCCTTGTTCAGCGACGTCAGTTGGTTGAGGCTCTCCGCCTGCATCATCGTCGGCAGACTATCGCCGCCGCTTGATGGGTCCATCGGGTTGAGATTACGCATTTGCGCCACGATTAGCTTCATATAGTCGAACTGCGCCGGCTTGGTTTCGGTTTTCTTAGTACCGAGTGACGGGCTGGCCGCTTGCGTGGCCGCGGCCGGCGTGGTGGTTGAAATCTGCACTGTGTCGTCTCCCCGTGGAATTACGTACCCCCGGTCCCCTCCCTCGCGGAAAAGGGGGAGTGATGTCTGACCATGCGCCAAAGCGGCGCCGTGCCGGTGTTATGCGTCCTCGAGAGTGTCCTGGTCGTCCTCCGGCGCCGGCTGGTCGTCAGTGTCGGTTTGTTGCCGTGGCCGCTCCCATGGCCGCTCCTGCCAGAAGGGACTGTCTGATGTACCGGCAGGTGGGGCGGCAGGGGTGTTGTGCAGCACATGTAAGTCGGCGACCGGAATCTGCCGGGCGGCCAGCGCATGGCGCAGTTCGCCCAAGCTCGACCGCAGCAGCTCGCCGACCGCGTCACGTTCCGCTGACAAGCGGATAACAAGACCGTCACGGTCCTGCATGATCCGCACCTGCACCTCTCCCAGCGCGGCCGGGCGGAGTGTCAGCGTCGCCTCGGTACGCCCCTCGCTCACGGTCAGAGCCAGCGACGATGCCACTTGATCGACTGTCCGCGTCGAAACCGGTGTCGCGACCGTCGTGACCTCGGCTGCCATCGACGCCGGCGACGGCGATGCGGCGGGAGCAGGCGCACCGGCCCGTTCGAGCGCGGCCGCCCGGTTCGTTAGTTCAAGTTGACCGGTTGCCGCACCGTACGCGGCGGCAGCCGGCGGTTGCGACGTGACCGAGCGCGCCACGGGTGCCTCCGTCGGATCGCGACCGTCATCGTCATCCGCGCTCATGCCGTCCTCATCGGGCGTGCCCGCTGACGATCGGCCGGCAGTGGCCGTCGCGAGGGCGTCGCCGGTCGCGGCGCCATCCTCCGCCACGCCCGTGGTTTCGTGTTGGGTCTGGAGCGGGACGACCACGCCGTTGTTCCCGGACGCGGCCTGACGCGCGCTTGTTTCCGCGTCCTCGGGCCGTGTCGCGCTCGATGCGTCCGCCTCGATCTGTCGAAGGCGGGCAGTCAATTGGGCCGTCACGTCGCCGTTCTCTTCAATTGTGCCGGTGGTCCCCTCTGGCGCCTCGGGCGCGCCGGCAGTGATGTCTATTACTATGGACGGCGCCGAGTTACCGGTCTGTTGGCCCACCGGCAGTTCAGCCACGACAACCGGCCGCGGATCCCCGGTCGACGCCGCGCCCGCGTCGATAGGCGTACTGACAGACGTGTTCGCCGCCGCCGGCGTGATGGTCGCCTGACGGCTGGTTGCACCAGGCACATTCGAGCACATGGCCGGCAGTGACGCGCCACCCGGCTCCGAACCCTCGGAGGCGAGGCGCGCGGTCGAACCGGTCGCGAGGGCAATCGTGGTGTCGCTGATCGGGGCCGGAACCTGGATGGGCAGCGTGCCGGCAGCAATCACCGCGAGTTGCGCGGCGCTCATCTCACCAGTGGAGTGCTCGGCGCCGTCTCCGGACCCACGCGCCGCGTCCATCTCGCCCGGTGTATCGGCAGACACCACCGTTGCGCCGGGCAGCGTACCGCCCCGCGCGGAGTCAGCCGCGGGCGTGGCAGCGTTCCCTGTCCATACCATGGCGAGCGCTAACCCCTCCGCTCCCGCGCCCCGCGCGGTGTCCCCACCGCCAGCCGGTTCACGGGACAGGGCCAGCGCATCGCGCAACGCGTTGCCAAACGCCGGACCGCGGCTGGCAGCCGGTGAGGCGGTGACGGGCGCGTTCGAGCCAACGGATCCCGCGGTAATGGTCAGAGAGTCGCTCACACCTACACCTGTATTCGCATGATTTCCTGATAGCCCTCGACCAGCTTGTTCCGCACCTGCAAGGCCACCTGGAAGGCGAGACCCTCGGCCTGAGTCGCGATCATGACGTCGTGAATGTCCACGTTCTCACCGGCCGCTGCCCGCGAGACGAGATCGCCGGTCGTGCGCTCGGTTTCCGACAGCTTGCCGATCACATCGGCAAAGGCGCGGCCCAGGTCGCCACCGGTTGACGCGCCTACCGCGGGGGTTCCGCCGGTGACGATTGGGGCAATCGCGCTGATTCGTTGAATTTCCATATTGTGTCTTCCACCTGGCGAGATTGGGGGTCGTGCAGGTATTGTCGCGTGGGTCCGCCCGCGCCCGGCATTGGGTGATCTCCCTAACCGGCCGCCACAATCCGCGTAAGTGTGCGCGGATCGCGCGACCGGCCGGCCCGATTACCGGCCGATCTCGAGTGCCTTCTGGGCCATGCCCTTGATGGCGTTGAGCGCCGTGACGTTCGCCTGATACGACCGCTGCGCGGACATCATGTCGGTCATTTCGGTCGCCACGTCGATATCGGGGTAGAGCACATAGCCTTCCGCGTCGGCGTCCGGATTGGTTGGCTCAAACACCCGGCGCGGCTCGGCGGCATCGTTCATCACGGCATCAACGGTGACACCACCGCTGGCATTGCCCGAGCGACCGGCGAGCAGCGCGGAGAAGCTTGGGCTTCCGTCTTCCGCCCGGAAAACGACCGTCTGGCGGCGATACGGGCCGCCCTCCTCCGTGCGGGTCGAGTTCATGTTGGCAAGGTTGTTCGAGACCACGTCCATTCGCAACCGCTCCGCCTGGAGCGCCGACCGACTGATCCCCATCGAACTGACAAGACTCATGCTGAACCCTCCGTTGTGGGTGATGGGTGTTAGATGTTGGGTGATGGAAGGGACAGAATCCAAGAATTAGGTCTTGTGCCAATTTCACGACCTAACACCCATCACCTAGCACCTATCTGGCTACTTCCTTCAACATCATGAAGCGGCTGCTGGCGGCGGCGGTGAGCACCTGATAGCGGAGAGAGGTCTCGGCCATCCGCGTCATTTCGTAGTCGATGTCCACATCGTTGCCGTCGTTGCGGCCGGTCGTGCTGTGGCCCTGGACGCCGTCGGCGCCGCCGAGCAGGCTGGGGCGTGATGATGCGCGGGCGATGTGTCCCATGGTGGTCGTGGCGAGTTGGGTATCGCTGCCGCCCATGGTGGCGCGGAGGGCGCCCTCGAACTCAACATCGCGGCGCTGATACCCTGGCGTGTCCACGTTGGCGATGTTGCCGGCGATCGCCTGCTGCCGCCCCGCCAACCCGCCCAGCGCCTGTTGGAGCATCGCGACCCGACGGTCGCCCGGAATTCCGTTGACCATTTCATTCTCCTCTTTGGCCGGCGGCATGACAGTCCGCCCACGCGGAGCCGGCCGCATCTTTATAACCTCGCGCGCACGGCGCGCGCCGTGGCGATCTCCTCCATGACAATCGCTTCTCGTCGGTTGAACTCCTTGATTTCGCGCTCGACGTGGCGCTCGCGCAGCTTGTCGAGCGCCTTGCGTTCGGACATCGCGGCGGTCACACGGGCGCGCTCTTCCTCTTCAAAGGCGGCGCGGCGGCTTACGTCCTCACGCTGAGTGATGATGGCGCGACCGCACGCGTCAAGCACGCGCCCCATCTCCTGGATGTGGCCCGCATCGATGCGCCCGCCGCTCAGTAGCTGACCAAGCTCGTTCCGGCGCGACTGTTCGTCCGCGATCAGCGTCACGAGTCGTGCCTGTGATTGCGCGCGTGCGCGGGCAGCGGCGACCAAGCGCTGGCGCAGCTCATCTTCTCGCCGCTGGCGATAATCAAGTACCTGCTGTAAGCGAAATTTCGTCATAGCGGTCCATGATGCGTGAGGAATTCACCCATCAGCCCTTTTCCTCCACGAGTGCTTTGAGCGCCGCCACGGTTTGGTCGAACTCAGTCGCCTCACCCGGGCGCTGGCGTACCAATTGATGGATGAGCGGCATCTTTCGCACGGCCTCGTCCACATGGGGATTGGTGCCGCCCACGTACGCGCCGACGGCGATCAGGTCTTTGGCGTCCTGATAGGCCGCGAGCAGCGAACGCAGCCGCCCCGCGCCCCGCAGATGTCCGGCATCAACGATCGCCGGCATGACGCGGGAGACGCTGGCGAGGACATCAACGGCCGGGTAGTGATTCTCACCCGCGAGTGCGCGTGAGAGCACGATATGGCCGTCGAGCGTTCCGCGCGCCGTGTCGGTCACCGGCTCGGTCAGGTCGTCGCCCTCGACCAGCACCGTGTAGAAGGCCGTGATCGCGCCGCGCTCGCCGGCGCCGGCACGTTCCAACAGGCGCGGGATCAGGGCGAACACCGAGGGCGGATAGCCGCGCAACGCGGGTGGCTCACCGGCGGCGAGACCGGCCTCGCGCTGCGCCATCGCCAGGCGCGTGATTGAATCCATCATCAGGAGCACACTCAAACCTTGGTCGCGAAACGACTCGGCGATGGCAGTCGCCACCCAGCAGGCCTTGATCCGTACCATCGACGGCGTGTCGCTGGTGGCGATCACCACCACCGAGCGCGCCAGACCCTCCGGGCCGAGATCGTGCTCAAGGAACTCGCGCACCTCGCGGCCGCGCTCGCCGACCAGGGCGATCACGTTCACGTCCGATACCGCGTTTCGAGCGATCATGCCGAGAGTGGTGCTCTTCCCCACACCGGAACCGGCGAAGATGCCGATGCGCTGACCCTCTCCGCAGGTCAAGACGCTGTCGATGACGCGCACACCGGTGGGAAAGGGCCGGTCAACCGGCCGGCGGGTGAGCGGGTCCGGCGCGCCGCCGAACGCGACCGGGATCTGGCGGCCCGTGACCGGCCCCTTGCCGTCCATCGGCTGCCCCAACCCGTCGAGCACCCGGCCAAGCAGCGACTCGCCAACGGTGACACACAGCGGCCGGCCCAATCCCTCGACCTCGGCGCCGGCGGCCAATCCCGAAATCTCGCCAAGCGGCATCAGCAGCGCCCGCGAGCCGCGAAACCCGACGATCTCGGCTGGCACCGGCCCGTGCGTCGTGGGGAGCGTGACCAGTTCGCCCACGGCGCCGCCCAATCCGGCGACCTCGATCGTCAGTCCCACGGCCTCGACGATGCTGCCGGTGCGGCGACCGGGCGAGAGACGGTTCAGACGCTCAAAGTAGGGGGACAGGTCGATCGGTTGAACACCAGGCGGCAAGGTACTC
>JBBQJF010000299.1:0-6635 GCA_038325665.1 Dehalococcoidia bacterium
CCGCCGGCAACGGATGCCGGCGACCACGGCCCGATCGCGGATCGGGCACCGTGGCAAAGGCGTCCACCAAACTGCGGCCCATCGTGATCGCATCCATCGCGCTATTCTGCCACACCTCGCCGATAATCGAAAGACCCTTCACGGAAGTGACGGCCCTCCGCCTCGCTAGACCAGCCGCGCCAGGATCTCCGCCGGGACGCGGTCGCGCAGATGGGGGAACGATTCAAGCAGCCGGGCGATGTCGGCCAGGTCCTTCTGGCGCTTGCTCGGGCGACGCGTGGTGTCCATCGCTGCCCACACCTTGCCTTGCAGCAGATCGGCCACGTCAGCGACGGGCAAGGTCAGCCCCAAGACGTCTCGTGGCGTTGCCCGGTCCACGAATGAGGTATAGCGGGGATCGGTCTGAATCTGGACGCGGAGATCAGAACCCGCCAACGATACCTTGAGGCTATGCGCGAACCGTTCGACATGGAACGCCGAGCGCATCGCGGTTTCGAGGCGTGGGATCTGGTCCACCGCCACGACGACATCCAGATCCAGGCTGACGACCGGCTCGGCATAGGCATTGACCGCCTGCCCGCCGATGACGCAGTATCGGATGTGGTGGTCCGCGAGCAGCGCGATCACGCGGTCGAGAAAATCAACCCTATCGTCCAACACCGTTTTCCAGAAGGCTAATGCGCGCATCGGTAGGCTCGCGACGGCCGAATCACGCGCCCATCGTAGCAGAGCGCGAGGTGGCAGCGGCGCGACATATGCACCGGTCCTGGTCCGTGTCGCTCAACCCTCCAATACGGCGAGCGATGCGAGTGCCTCGGCGAGCGCCTCGGGGACCGATAACAGGTCGCCCGCGCGCAGAGACTGGGGCAGGACATCGACATAGGCATCGACCAAGGCACTCGCGATGCGGATCGCCGTGGTGAATTCGTGGATCGCCTCGGGGTCCGCGGATTCCGGAACCGTGAGCACCGCGTCCTGGAAGGCGGCGCGCACCGCCGTTGGGTCGGGCGGGGGCGGATCGCCGCGATAGGGGCGGAGGATATAGAGGTAGAAGCGGCCCCAGGCGTGGTTGCCGGCATCGAATGCGGCGATCGCCTCGACAAGGTCATCGGGCAGTTCACTTCCGCCTTTCACGGCCGCCCCCAGCGCCGGCGTACCGGCTGACCCTGCTCGTACACGGTGGACAGCACCCCCTCGACATCAAACTCAAACAAGACATACCGGTCCGCGATTGCATAGGTCGCTGCTTGTACGGCGATCGTGCGTGTCGCCGGGTTTGCCACCGGCGTGGCGTGCCCGCGCACGATGAACTCACCGCCGGAGCCATCCGGCTCGATCCCGGCCGAGTGCAAAGCATAGCGACCGTCGCGCCGCAGGTCGCTCCCCTTGGGCGAGTCCGGTTCCATGAAGATGAATAGATACCCCCGCCGATGATCGGCGTGACGGGATGCACGCGAGGCGAACCATCGCGCCGCACCGTGGCGAGGTACGCGACGCCGCAACCAAACCGGTCAGCCCCGATACCGGCCAGGTCCGGTTCCTGCTGCGCGAACTCGGCCCACGCTGCCATTGAGTGCCTCCTCGCGCGCCGTCTCGGTTGCCGTGACCTTGCGACGCGCGGGCCGCCACTCACCGCGCTCCGGTCAGAAAGCGCCGCGGCGCCTCAACGGTCATCTGTCGGATCTGCTCGTCGGTGACGCCATCCGCGCGCAGACCGGGAATGGCGGTGTTGGTCACGAACAGGTAGCGGGTCGGATGCGTATCCGGGTCGGGGTCGTTGCTGATCCCGTGGATTACCGGCCGCACGCCGTAGTCGTGGCCGAGCATCAGTCGCGACGCGTACCCGCGGTCGACCAGCGCCTTGACCGTCGCGTTACGCTGCCGCCAGTCGGGCCGCCCCTCGCGACCGGGGTAGCGGTCCATCGACAGGTAGCAGCCCGAGGCGAGCAGACTCTCCAGGTAGGCGACATCGGCGGTGTCGGCGCTATGGCCGATGCAGACGAGATGCATCGGCACACCTTCTTCCTTGAAGATCTCCACCTGCCGCCGCCCAACCTCCAACGGCGCCCAGTGGTGGGACGAGATCGGCACGCCGGTGGCCTTACACGCCCGCGCCGCCCCGCGCAACACGCGCTCGCCGGCGTCGGTCACTCCTTCGGCGTCGTTGGCGACCTTGATCGCTCCTGGCTTGATACCGGTGCTGCCGATGCCGTGCTCGATCTCGTGGATGAACACCGAGGCAATGAAGTCGGGGTCGGCGTCCCAGAACAGGCGAGGGATGTCGCGCCAGATGCCGGTGGCGACGACGATATTCACACCACTGTCGCGCGACACCCGCGCGAACAGTTCGACATCGCGGCCGAGGTCGATCGTCGAGAGGTCGATGATCGTATCGACGCCGCCGGCCTTCGCCTCGGCCAGGTGGCGGGTGGCCTTCTCGCGCGTCGCCTCCCAATCGAACAGGAACGGAAACGCCTCGCGCAGCCCGGAGCCGTACACGACCGTCACATGCTCGTGGCTGAGCGTGAACCCGAGCGACTCCTCGGGAACGGGGCCGGTCGCCGTCTGCACCATCGCCATGTCGCTGTCTCCTTTGAGCTGCCTAAACCACCTGGCCCACCTAACCCTCGGCTCACCTAACCCCCTTCCCTGCACGGGAAGGGGGAGTACCTACCCCCCGGCCCCCTTCCTCCCGGCACGCCGAGACAGGCATGCGAGGGAAGGGGGAGCGCCGGGTGATGGGATGGTGATCGCTGCAAGGGCATGAGCAACACCTGTCGAATTGGGAAACCCGTGCGGTTGCCCTGCCTGGCGATACTCCTCGGAACCCCCTCGCTCACTCTCCCCCTTCCCGTGCCGGGAAGGGGGCCGGGGGGTTAGGTGAACGCGCGGCGCCGGCGGGCTCAATCCATCGTCACGAGCAGGTCATTCTCCTGTACGGTGTCGCCGGCGCTGACGTGAACGCTCTGGACCGTGCCCGCCGCCGGAGCGGCCACGGGGATCTCCATCTTCATCGATTCGAGAATGAGCAACTCATCCTCTTCGGCCACGGTGGCGCCTGCCTCGACCAGCACCTCGAGCACCTTGCCCACCATCGGGGCGCGTACCTCGGTCATGCTCACGATTCTCCCACAGATTCTCCGCGTGAGCATACCGGACGGCGGCAGTAGGGAGTAGCGTGGCGGCGCCGTCTCACGAAGCGCCTCCCACCGCACATCGCCGAGCGGGTTCGCCACCGCGAGACGCTTCGAATGGTTGTTGTGGCGTACGGCGCAATAAGCCATCCGTGTGCCATGGACTGTCCGACGCGATGATTGCGCCGGCCGGCGGCCGATGGGCGGCGGGCGATGTATACTAGCCCCGAATGTGCGCATTTCGGATACTCGCGAGGGACTATTGTGGTGGGTGTGACGGGCCGGGCACCATTGGTCGGGCGGGAGCACGAACTGACCGTGCTCACGGGCTATCTCGCGGCCGCGGCGACGGGCGATGGCGGCGTCGCCCTGGTGTGCGGCGAACCGGGCATCGGCAAGACCCGGCTGCTCGCCGAACTCGCCGCCCGTGCGCGGGCGATGGGGGCGACGGTGCTCAGCGGCCGCGCCTATGACACCGAGGGCATGCCGCCGTTCGTGCCCTTTGTCGAGGCGCTGCGCGCCCAGGTGCGCGCCAGTTCCCCCGAGCGGCTGGCTGCGCAGCTCGGCCGGGGCGCCGCCGACATCGCCCGGCTCCTCCCCGAGTTGCGGGAGCTGCTGCCACACCTGCCGGTCAGTCCCTCCCTCGGTCCTGACCAGGACCGCTACCGCCTGTTCGAGGCGGTGTGCGACGCGCTTGAGGCGATCGCGCGCGGCGGGGAGACCGGCCTGCTGCTGACCCTCGACGACCTGCATTGGGCAGATGCCCCCACCCTCTACCTGCTCCAGCATCTCGCCGGCCGGCTCGCGGGGGCGCCTATTTTGCTGATTGTTGCCTACCGCACCGTTGATACCGACCCCTCGCACGGCTTTGCCGACACGCTCGCCACGCTGGCGCGGGAAGGTGCCCGGACGCCGCTGGTGCTGACGCCACTGGGTGCGCGGGAGACGGCGATGCTGGTGGAGACCATCGCCGGGGGGCCAGTGGCGGCGGCAGTCGCGGCCGACATCCAACGGGCGACGGAGGGCAACCCGTTCTTCATCGGCGAGGTGGTGCGCGATCTGCTGGCACGGGGGCGCGTCCTGACGCGGCCCGATGCGGCCAGCGGCGAGTTCGTGGTGCCGGAGTTGGTGCGGCAGGTGATCGCGGCGCGGCTGGGGCGGCTGCGGCCCGTGACCACCACGTTGCTGCGGGGGGGCGCGGTGTTGGGCGACGGGTTCACGCTGGAGGTAGCGCGCACGGCGAGCGGGCTGGAGACGGAGCCCGCGCTCGATGCGCTGGATGAGGCGCTAGCGGCGGGCATGCTGCGCGCGGAGGGGGAGGCGTACCACTTCGCCCACGCGCTGATCCGGCGCACCGTCTACGACAGCCTCAGCCCGCCCCGCCGGCCGCGGCTGCACCTGCGCGCCGCCGAGGCAATCGAGGCGGTGCATGGCCTCCATCTCGACCGGCATCTGGCGGCGCTGGCCGCGCACTACCGGCTGGCGGGCTCCGCCGCCGACCCGGAGAAGGCTATCGAGTACACCGTGCGCGCGGGCGAGGCGGCGCAGGCGGTGTTTGCCTGGGAGGAGGCGATTCACCACTGGCAAGCGGCCTTGGAGGTGATGGAAGCAGGAGGGGAGGCCCTGGAGCGGCGCGCCACGCTGTTGCAGCGGATGGGGAACTTCATGTTCTTGCTTGGCTTCGACTGGTATGCGCGGGCGGTCGAGTGCTTTGAGCAGGCACTGCCGTTGTTTGAGGCGGTGGGCGATGCGGAGCAGGTCGCCGAGATGCACCTGGCCCAGATTCGAATCTTTAGCTCGCATCCCAGCGCGGACTATCCCCGTGGCTCGCGACACATCCAGGCGGCGGAGGCGATCCTTGCGCGCGGTCCTGAGCGGGCGGCGCTCGCGGCGCTGTATAGCGGACTGGCTGGATTCGCCTTCGGGGAGTTGCGGACAACCGAGGGACTGGCCGCGATCCGCAAGGCGCTTGCAATCAATGAGCGAGTGGGCGACCCCACACAATGGAGTTCAATCCCCTGGCGCCTTGCGATCCTGCAATTTGCTCAGGGTGAGATCGGGACGGCGTTCGCCACGCTTGAGGAATCGTGGGAGTTCGCCGATCGCATCAACGACTCCCTGGGAGGCTACCTGGCGTCGTCATGGCGCGGCCTCAACACATTCTGGCTGGGAGCTCCTCGCGAGGCTCGTGACTGGTGGGCGCGCGAGTTGGGGAAGCCGCGGTTGACACCCAACCGGCGGCAGGGGCTGCTGGCGAATGTCGGCGTGGCGTGTGCAGACGCCGGGGAATTGGGCGAGGCGGCGCGCCTTCAGGAGGAACTGGGCACGGTGGCGTACGACATGATGGCGGTGAATTATCTCCCGCCACAGCTCGCCTTCCGGCGTGGCGCGTGGGGCGAGGCACAAGCCCTATGGACGGCGGCTCAGGACCGCCACCGTCGCGCCGGGAACCGCGTGGTCGAGGCCGAGTACGCGATCTGGCTGGGGCAGGTACTGCAGGTCGCGGATAAACACGCCCAGGCGGAGACCGTGCTCCGGGATGCGCTGGCGCTCGTGGTCGCGGGCCTCAACCTCCCATTGGAACTCCATCTGCGAGCGCGACTGGTGCTGCTCGCCGCCGATGCCGGTCAGGCGCGCGATGCGGAGCCACACCTGTCGCGCGGTCGCGAGATCCTCTCCAATGGCGAGGACTGGCGCGGCCTGGCCGGTCGGGTGGCGCTGGCCGAGGCGGTGACCGCCGCCGCCAGGGGACAGGCAGTGGAGGCGGATCGGGGGTTCGCGCGGGCGATCGCCGCCTTTCGCCAGCACACCCTGCCCTGGGATGAAGCCGAGGCGCTCACCTATTGGGGTCGTGCGCTGCTCGCGGCAGGACGCCGGGAGGATGGCGCTACCCGGCTGGCCGCCGCGGACGATCTCTACCAACGGCACGCTGCCGGGGAGGCGTGGCGGACCCGGCTGTCCTCGTTGCCGCCACTGCCGCTGTCCGTGGGCACATCCGTCCCGATCTATCCCGATGGTCTGTCCGAACGCGAGGTCGAGGTGCTACGCCTGATCGCGGCGGCCAAGAGCAACCCCGAGATCGCCGCGGCGCTGGTGATCAGCCTCAACACCGTCTACCACCACGTCAGCCACATCTTCCAGAAAACCGGCGCTGCCAACCGGGTCGAGGCGGCGACCTACGCCCAACGCCACGGCCTCGTCTAAGAGGAATGTCCGCGCCTGACGGCCGCATGGCAGGACCCTGCTATTGCCCACGGGTTCTGCAACTCCGCATCGACCGCACAAAACCCCAGAACTCCACGATGGCGGCCCGCGCGTGCCCCGCGAGAATGCGGGCATCACCGGAACACGCGGAGGGCAAGGACCATGACGACGCGGACAACGACCGATCTTCGGCAGCAAAACAGACAAGGAGTGCGTTCGCTGATAGGGATGAGCGCGGCAACAGTGGCACTGCTCGGCGGGATGGCGCTCTGGCAGATACGCCCGGGCGATGACGCG
>JBBQJF010000300.1:0-6634 GCA_038325665.1 Dehalococcoidia bacterium
GCCGTGGTTGTCCCCCGGCTGGTCCACTTTCCCCACGAGAAGCCAGGCAGCGCACCCTGACGCCGTTCGTGGGTACTCCCCAATCTCCCTATCGGGATATTCCCTGATATTCGCGATGGCCCTGCTCGCGCGTCAATGAATGTGCCCTCACACATGCGGTGAGGAGCGCCGGTTTCGCCGTTTGGACAAGCGGGCCGGTCGTGACGCGTATGGAGATGACTCCCGGGACGGGCCGCGACTCGCCTCCGTTTCACATCGGAGAGCGCGTCCGTGGCGGATCACCACATCCCCACCGCACCCGTGGGGGAGGGATACATCCTTGCAGGCAGCGACGGCACAAAAGAAGAACCCGTTCCTGGTACTGCTTGGGCAGAGCGATATCGCCCTCGCGCTGGTCGTGCTCTTGATCATCGTCATGATGGTCGTGCCACTGCCGCCGATGCTGCTCGACATGCTGATCGCACTCAATATCGCGGTGGGCGTGACAATCATGCTGGCGTCGATCTACGCCTCCGAACCGCTCGACTTCTCCGTGTTCCCCACGTTGCTCCTAATTGTCACGCTGTTTCGGTTGGCGCTGAACGTGTCGAGCACCCGGCTGATTCTGCTCCACGGACACGCGGGCAACATCATTCAGTCGTTCGGCAACTTCGTTGTCGGCGGCTCGATGATCGTGGGCATCGTCATCTTTCTCATCTTGATGGTGATTCAGTTCGTGGTGATCACGAACGGCGCCGGTCGTGTGGCCGAGGTCGCCGCCCGCTTCACGCTCGATGCGATGCCGGGCAAGCAGATGAGCATCGACGCCGACCTCAACGCTGGAATCATCAACGAGGAGGAGGCTCGCCGCCGCCGCCGCCACATAACGAACGAGGCCGACTTCTACGGCTCGATGGACGGCGCGAGCAAGTTTGTCAAGGGCGACGCGATTGCCGCCCTCATGATCGTGGCCGTCAATATCGTCGGCGGGGTGGCGATGGGCGTGTTCCAGCAGGGGATGGCGGTCACGGAGGCGCTCTCGACCTTCTCACTGCTGACCATTGGCGAAGGCCTGGTGTCGCAGATTCCGGCGCTGCTGATCTCGACCGCCACTGGCATCATCGTGACCCGCGCAACCTCCGACGGCAGCCTGGGCGACGATATCGCGACGCAGTTGTTCTCCAACCCACGCATGTTGTTCGTTGTCTCCGGCATTCTCGCGGCGTTCGGTATCGTGCCGGGCCTGCCTAAACTGCCATTCTTCGTGCTGGCGGCGGCTATCGGCGGCGTGGCGTACCTGGTGCGTGGGCACAAGCGCACGACAGCGATCGACAAAGCCGCGCAACAAGAGTTTGACATGCTCCAAGAGGAGAAGGCGGTCGATAACGTCGTCAATCTGCTGCCGCTGGATCCGATGGAGATCGAGCTTGGCTATGCGCTCCTGCCGTTGGTGGAGGCGCAGGGCGGCGGATTGCTGAATCGCATCACCACCATCCGACGCCAACTGGCAGTGGAACTCGGCATCATCGTGCCGACGGTGCGGGTACGCGACAACCTCGATTTGTCTCCCAACAGCTACGGCGTGAAGCTGCGCGGTGTCGAGGTCGGCAGCGGTGAACTGTTTGTCGGCCGCTATCTCGCCATGAATGCCGGGACCGCCGACCTGCCGATTGATGGCATCGCCACACAGGAGCCGGCCTTTGGCCTCCCCGCGACCTGGGTCGAAAGCGGGATGCGCGACCGGGCGGAGATGCTTGGCTACACCGTGGTTGATCCGCAGTCGGTACTGGCGACCCATCTCACGGAAGTCTTCCGGCACCATGCCGCTGACTTGCTCGGCCGGCAGGATGTTCAACAGTTGCTCAATAACTTGAAGGTCGACTACCCGGCGGTGGTTGATGAGCTTACCGGCGGGCTGATGACCTTGGGCGAGATTCAGCGGGTGTTGCAGAACCTGTTGAACGAGCGCGTCTCGGTGCGCGACCTGCTCACCATCTGTGAAACGCTCGCCACCCATGCCCGAGCGACCAAAGACGCCGACATGCTGACCGAACAGGTCCGGCTCGCGCTGGCACGGTCGATCAGCACCAGCCACGCGGGACCCGACCGGGTGCTTCATGTCATCACCCTCAGCCCGCGACTGGAGCAGTCGATGGTGGCAAGTCTTCAGCCAACCGACCAGGGTCTAGCGATCCTGATTGACCCGAACCTTGCCAATCGCATGCTCACCGAGGTGGCCGCCAAGATGGAGACGATCGCGGGGATGGGACGCAGCCCCGTATTGCTGTGCTCTGGCCGCCTCCGCCGCCCCTTCCGCCGCCTCGCCGAGCGTATTCTCCCCGGCCTGTCCGTCATCTCTTTCGGCGAAGTCGCCGCCGAGGTGGATGTGCAGTCTGTGGGCATGGTTGATGTGGGCGAACTCGAATAGGGGGGGATAGGTCACAGGTCATAGGGGGTACGGTGGAGCGCTTGGGTTAACCCCCTCGCTGCTCGGAAGCCACGGCCGTCTGACCAAGAGTCCTGTCCCTATGACCCATGACCTGTGACCTGTGACCTAAGACCTAACTCCGAAGGAGACATCATGCGTATCAAGCGAATTCGTGAAACTGACATGCAATCGGCGCTGGAGCGGGTGCGAACGGAGTTAGGGCCGGATGCCGTGATCGTGTCGACGCGCACCCTCGGCAGCACTCTTGACGAGCGACGCCGGGGAATGCGCGGGGTCGAGGTGGTGGCGGGACTCGATGAGACGCGGCGCTCGGTGCTCGCCGAGGCGCAGCAGATCGCCAGCGCCGCTGCCGGGGTCGCCCCCGGCGCCGCCCGCGCCGCGTATGCCCTGCAAATGACCACCACGGACGAGCGCCGCGAGGTTGGCTTGCCGCTCGCGGCGGTCAAGACACCCGAGTTTCGCAAAGTCGAGCGGGGCGCCGTGGAGCGCGACAGTCTCGAGGGACTCGTGCCGGCGTTTGCCGCGCTCGCCAAGCGCGGCCCCGTGCGCCAAGTTCGGGAGATGGACGCACGCGTCGCTCCCGGTTCGACCGAGGGCGAGTTGGAGGGCGAGCGCGCTGGCGCGTTCGCCGCGCTGTTGGAAGCGACCTTGGCAGGCCGGGCGCCGGCAGGCACGGACCGCGACGGCGACCCGTCGTTCCCGAGCGGCTCACGCACGTCCGAAACGTCACGGAATTACCCTCGCCCTGCCCCCACACCCGCGCCGCGCGCGGGCACGGAGCGCACGGACGAGGGGCGCGACTACGCGGATGAGACGCGTCACGAGCGCCGGACAGCGACCAGCTCTCTCAGCGCGCCCGCCGCGCCGTACGGCAGCGTGACCAGCGAACGGAGCGCGGTCGCCCAGATCACGCGCATTGACGAACCGCGCGCATCGCGAGGCGAGTCGTGGAGCGAGGACAGCCCAGCGCCGCTGACACGTACGTTTGGTCGCGGTGGGACCGCCGTGACGACCGCACCGGCCGCGCGGGTCACGGCCACGCCCAGCGCCGCCCATCTCGCGGCAGAGCGTACCTTTGAGTGGCTGTGCGAGGCGGGGCTGATGGAAGGGGTCGCCGAGGCGGCGGTGACCGAGGCGATTGTGACACTACCGCGGGCGGCGCTGAACAGCGACGAACGCCTGATGGAGGCCGCCCTCGCCCATCTGGTGGCGCGGGTGCCCAACGGTCCCACCCTCACCGAGGCGGACCTGGGCGGCCGGACGGTTTTGTTCGTCGGCATGTCGGGTGTTGGCAAGACCACGGCGGTGCTCAAAGCGGCGCTCCGTCTGCGTCGCGACGGGATGGATGTGGGCATCGTGGGCGCGGACGTGTCCCGGCTGGGAGCGCCCGAACAGCTCGTCCGATACGGCCAGTTGCTGCGTCTGCCGGTCGAGGTGGCCTATGCGCCGGACGACCTCGGCCGCTTGTTGGCCGCCGCCCCGGCCGGCCGTGTGATCTTGGTCGACACGCCCGCCTGCCAGGCCGCGCCCGAAATGCTGAGCACCGAACTGGCCGGTTTGATGACTGCCGTGCACGAGCCAGTGGTTGTGATGACCGTTGCCGCCGGTACTGGGCAGCGTGATTTGGAGCGGCTCGCGGCGACCAGCCGGGTACTGGGCGCGGCGGCGGCCGCTGTCACGAAGCTCGACGAGTCGGAGTGCTCCGGCGCGGCGCTGAATGTGCTCGCCTGCCTGAATCTGCCGCCGCTGTTGTGCTCCACCGGTCGCGATGTGCTGACCGATATCAGCGTGGCGACCGTTGCTGATATGGCGATTGACATGCTCGACGGGGCGGCAGCCGGCGGCGTGGCGGCATAGGCCGCCCGCGTGCGCATCCGCGAGGGCCAGGGTGGTCCACCGGGATGCCTCGACGAGGTGGGCGTGATTGGTCATATCTGGCAGGGATGACCTGGTAGGTCGTCGTGGTCCCAAGGGGTCGCGCATCGCGAGCGACCGTCGCTGCCCCGTGCCCCATCCGGTCGACTCGTCGGTCAGCCGTGAATCGCCGGGGGTGGTCCGTAAGAATGGCAAATAGGGGATATCCGAATGGTTCCGCCTCAGCCTTTGAGCGACAGTGATCAACAAGAGGAACAGAAACCTCGCGGCCTGTTGTTCCGCATCAGCATCCGTGCCGGGGCATTGGTATTCGTCGCGGTCTTGGCGGCAGGCGTGTGGAGCAATCTCGAAGCGGAGGCGGCGCTCTTACGGGCGCTGCTCGCGCTGGTGGCGCTGTCCTGCTGCGGCTGGTTGGCCGAACAGGTGGCACAGTCGCAGTGGTGGTCTCCATCCGTTCGGACGGCGGACGGGTCAGGCACGGGCGTGCCGGCCGCGATAGTCAGAGACGATGCGTAGCGATGGTACGGGCATCATGTCAATGAATGAATGGCGAGGACACCAATGGTCGCAATGATGACAACAGCCGAGGCCTGGACGCGCTATCTCGACGACGGCGACGCGGGCAGCCGGGATCAGCTTATCCTGCAACACACACCGCTGGTGAAGTACGTCATCGGCCGGCTGGCAATTCACCTGCCCCAGGTGCTCGACTACGAGGACCTACTCGGGTACGGCACCTTGGGACTCATCCAGGCGTTCGAGCGGTTCGACCCGTCGCGTGGGGTGAAGTTCGAGTCATACGCGGTCATGCGGATCCGTGGCGCGATTCTCGATGCGCTGCGGGCGCTGCGCGGGATGCCGCAATCGGTCACGGACAAGGCGAAGCGGCTCCAGCGCACCCAGATTGAGCTGGAAGCCATACTCGGCCGGGCGCCCACCGATGAGGAACTTGCCGAGGCGCTGGACATCAGCACCGAACAACTGAATCAGCAGATGGTCGATGCGAGCTGGGTCACTGTCTCGCTCGACAACATCATTGATAACCAGGGCGATGGTGACGTGCGCGCCCTCACGTCGCGGCGGGGCGAGGACGATGTCCAGGGCATGGTTGAGCGCCGCGAGGCGGTCGCGGAGCTAAGCGACGCGCTGCAATCGTTGAGCGAGCGTGAGCGGATGATTCTCAGCCTCTACTACCAAAAGGAACTCACGATGCGTGAAATCGGGCAGGTGCTCGAGGTATCCGAGAGCCGGGTCTGCCAGTTACATGCGCGTGCGCTGCACAAGCTGCGTGTTGCCATGGGGACGCGTGCGCCGGAGATGTTTGCAGGAAAGTGGGGAGGTTAACATGCTCGCGTTGATTCTCGTCGCCGTCGTCGCCACCAACATCGCGGTCGCCGTGATGTTCATCATGATGCGGCGCAATATGGCCGCGGCGCCCATCGCCATTGATGAGGGGGCGGCCAGCGAGGTGGAAGCGCTGGTCGCGGACCTCCGTCGCGATGTTGAGCGGGCCGATGTCGAGCTTGGCCGTCAGAAGCTTCAACTCCGCCGCATGCTCGCCGAAGTGGAGCGCCGCCAGACCGCCGTTCCGCACGGCATGGCGCCGGCCCTCACCCCGGTGTTCACCCGCAAAGACGTGGTGAGCATGGCCGCCGAGGGTCTATCCTTCCGTGCCATTGCCGCCCGCACCGGGATGAGCGTCGAGGAAGCCCGCCTGATGCTGGCAATGGAAGACGCTGCCTAGCTGCACCGCTGGCCCCCTTTACTGCCGGGAAGGGGGCTTCGTCGCGGTGGCAATGTTAAGGACGACCTAACCCCCCGGCCCCCTTCCTCCCGGCAGGCCGGGACGGGGCCGCGAGGGACGGGGGAGAACCGACCTCCCCTCCCCTTGCAGGGGAGGGGTCGGGGGAGAGGTCATCCCCCCCCCATCGGCTCAAAGACCGTCATATCCGCCATACCGTCACCGCTGCCCCGGCCAACCGCCGCGCGCATGGTATCCGTGACCGCTTGCGAGATTATCTCATGAACGACAGTCCGACCAACTCTCAGGGCCACAATAGTGGTTCGCGTATCGCGTCCCCACGAACGATCATGATCGCCGCCGTGGCAGTCATGACGCTGGCGATGCTGATCGCGCCGCGACAGGCACGCGCCAATGGCGTGCCGATCCGCATCCCACTCGCGTATCTTACCGGCCTGTCGAACACCGGTGCGCCCGATGCGCGCGGCGAGGCGGAACTCAGCTTTGCCGAGGCGACAATTAAGCTCGACGTGCGTGGACTCAGCCCGTTGCGGAACGAGACGTACACCGTGTGGCTGGCCAAGTCCAGC
>JBBQJF010000301.1:0-6605 GCA_038325665.1 Dehalococcoidia bacterium
TGCCCATTATGTGGCCTCCTGTGAAATTACCTAACCGTCCGGCCCCCATTCCGCCGGCCATGCCGGGACAGGCCGCGCGGGAACGGGATATGACTGTTGATAGACCGAGCTTTCGATCTCCTTCACCGAATGGAGAAACAGCTGTCCTCCAATGCCGGCGAAATTTAGCGGGTGCGTGGCTCAGTCTGCCGCGTCGCGGGGTCAGGGTCAAGCCGGACCACACCCACGCGTTCACGGTACTCCGTGGTACTTGACGGCAAGCTTCCGCCGCCTTATGTATGGTCGCGCGACGTATCGCGTCAAGAGGGCAACCCTGGACCGCGGCCACCCCGCCACTGGTCCATCGCTCCCCCATGTGGTGCGTCTCCGCCCCGGCGGCGCCGGGGATGGGTAGCACGGGTGCTTCGATCGTCTCACGAGAGTGATTCGGGGGTGCGGTGGTGACGAAGACACGACCGCTGGTCATGTCGCTGATCCTTCTGACCGCCGGGGTGCTGACAGCGGCGGCGGTGGTCGTCAGCGCCCGCCGGTCCGGTCCAGGAACCATCGAGGTGCGTCTCCCCGAGGCGGCGACGCCCACGCCCAATGATGGACGGGTGAAGGTGTACGTCGCGGGCGCCGTGCAGCGACCCGGTGTGTACAACGTCCGCGCCGGCGACCGAGTGGCCGATGCGGTCGAGGCGGCCGGGGGTCCAGCGGATGAGGCCGACATCCTGGTGGTGAACCTCGCCCGCCGGTTGCGCGATGAGGATCACATTATTGTTCCCCGCCAGGGCCAGTCGCCGGTCGTTGGTGTTCCCGGCAGTAGCCGGACCAACATCAATGCCGCCGCCGCCGGCGCACTCGAGACGCTCCCCGGAATCGGGCCGGCCCGCGCACAACGCATCGTCGAATCGCGCCAGCGCGACGGACCGTTCGCCGACCCGTCCGATCTGGTCAAGCGCAAGCTCGTGCCACAGTCCGTGTTCGACAGCCTGAAAGACCTGATCGACGTGCGATCCTGATCACCGGGCGCGTACTCACCCAACTCCGCGACGCAATGGGGACAGCTTGACCACGATCGTGTTGGTCGCCGCCTGGCTGATCGGCGTCACGTACGCGGCATGGCAGGGGCCGGGCGGACCTTGGGCCGCCGGCGCGCTGGCGGCCCTGCTCGCGGCCGGCACATCACGCCGCCGTCCGATGCCCGCGCTACTGCTCGGATTAGTTGCCGCCGGTGTGGCGCTGCTCGGCGTGTGGCGGCAGCAGGCCGCGGCCGCGCCGCCGCCCGCGTCGGATATCGCCCATCTGATCGACGCTGGGCCGGTGAGACTGCATGGCATTGCGCGGGTTGAACCGGAGGAGCGGGAGCGGTCGCGACGGCTGCGGCTGCGGGTCCAATCGGTCGATACCGGCGAGGGATGGCGACCGGCAACGGGCGGAGTGCTCGTCCGGCTGCCGCTCGCGCCGCCGATCCATGCCGGCGACGTGGTGCGGCTGGAAGGACGGCTCACCGCGCCGCCGGAGTTGCCGCATTTCGACTACCGCGCCTACCTGGCACGCCAGGGCATTGGCGCGACGATGGAGTACCCCCGCGCACGGGTGACCGGACACGAGCCACCATCGCGGGTCGATCGCGCCCTCGCCGCCGCGCGGCGCCGTGCCGCGTGGGCGCTCGACGAGGCCCTGCCGCAACCGTGGGCGGCCCTGGCGCGGGGGATCGTGGTGGGCGACCGCGGGGCGATCCCCCGCGCGCTCACGGACGACTTCAACGTGACCGGCGTTTCGCATCTGATCGCTATCTCTGGGTTCAACATCACGCTGGTGGCGGGCATGATCGTGGGCGCGTTGTCGTGGTTGGCCGGCCGCCGGCCGGCCGCGACCATCGCCCTCGCCACCATCACCCTGTACGCGGTCTTCGTCGGCCTGAGCGCGTCGGTCGCGCGGGCACTGATCATGGGCATGCTGGTGATTGGCGCAACGCTGACCGGCCGGCCGGGGGCGCCGCTCGTAACACTGGCGGTGGCGGCGGCCGCGATGACGGCGCACGACCCACTCATCTTGGGTGATCTCGGCTTCCAGTTGAGCTTCGGCGCGACCGCCGGCATCATGCTGCTCGCGCCGGCGGCACAGGCCGGGGGCCGTCGCGTTGTGGCGGGCCACGGCGGCGTACCGGCTGGCGCCGTGCTCGTGGTGTGGGATCTTGCCGCGATCACACTCGCCGCCACCCTCGCAACTTTGCCGGTGATGCTGCACGCCTTCGGGCGCGTCTCGCTGGTTTCCCCGCTTGCTAACCTGGTGCTGGTGCCCGTCTTTCCGGTTGTGATGATCACCTCGGGTCTTGCCGCCGCGACGGCCGCGATCGTGCCCGCGTCCGCGCCTCTCGTCGGGGCAATCGCGTGGCCGCCGCTGGCGTTCACGACTTGGACCGTGCAGTTGCTGGCGGACATGCCGGCCGCGTCGGTCAGCCCGGGCCATCTGGATAGCACGCCGGCGCGGGTGGTGTACGGCTGTGCCGCGATCGCGGGGTTGCTCGCACAACACCGCGTGCCGCGCTGGGTCGAGTTAGCACCCGCGATCGCGGCACCACGGTTCTCGCCGGCCGTGCTCGCGGTCGCCGTGCCGCTCGCGCTGCTGGCCGCGCTGGCAGGCGGCGCGTGGCTGACCCGTGACCGACCGGACGGACGGCTGACTGTCACCTACGCCGAGGCCGGCGGGGCGCCGATCGCGCTCATCCGGGGACCGGGCGGCGAACGCGTTCTGATCGATACCGGCACGACGCGGACGGGTCTGGCCCGCGCGGTCGATCCACTGCTGCCGCCGCGCCAGTTGCGGATCGATATGCTCCTGCTCACGCGACGCGCGCCGGCCACGCTGGGAGGACTGGAATCAGCCGTGCAGCGCTACCGGCCGCGGGCGGTGGTCGGACCTGCCGTCCAACCCGGTGAGCGGCCTATTGACGCCGGTGGCCGGCCATTCACGCAAATCGAGCCGGGGATGTCAGTGGCGCTGTCGCGCGGCGCCCGGATCGAGATCGCGGCGGTGGCGGGCGACGCGGGCCGCCTTGGGCTTGTCGCCGTCATGGGTCACCGGCGAATCGCGATCACGACTGAATCGCCGGCAGACGTGCGCCCGATCCGGCTCACGGGAGGCGCACCAGGTCGAACAGCCGTGACGACGACACAACTGCCCGAGTTGCTCTACGACGTGCGCATGCAGGGGCCGATTCAGGTCAGCACGGATGGCTCCGGCCTGCGACTGCGCGTATCACGGGGAGCGCCACTGCCCCGCACGCTCGGTACGGCAACGACGCCCCCGGCGTGGATCGGACACGCCATGGTCCGCGATTCGGTGGCGAGCGTCGGTGATGTGGCCACGCGCGCCTGGTACACGATGACCCGGAGGCGAACACGCTATCCGAGCCACGGTTCGCGCTCGCGCCGCTGCTCGATACCGGCGCATCCTACCCAAACCGACCGGGCGCCCGGACAGACAGATGGCGACGCGGGATGCCGGCGATAGATTCCGCCTTAGTCTGCCAACGCGCTATGCTGGCGGGAGATTCGCCGACGGGGGTGCATCCTGACACGCAGCGACGGCCGCCAGCCCGATCAGCTTCGCGATTGCCAGATTACTACCGGCGTACTCGCCTTCGCCGAGGGATCGGCCCTGATCGAGATGGGACGGACGCGCGTGTTGTGCGCCGTCACCATTGAGGAGCGTGTACCGCCGTTCCTGCGCGGCACCGGTAAGGGCTGGGTGACCGCCGAGTACTCGATGCTACCGCGCGCCACGCAGAGCCGCACCCCGCGCGAATCGGTGTCCGGCCGGATCGGCGGGCGCACGCATGAGATCCAGCGATTGATCGGTCGCTCGCTGCGCGCGATCGCCGACCTCGGCGTATTCGGCGAGCGGTCGCTGACGGTCGATTGTGACGTGTTGCAGGCCGATGGCGGCACGCGGACGGCCGCGATCACCGGCGCCTACGTGGCGCTCGCGCAGGCCTGCACCAAACTGAAGGGACCGGGGTCACGGGAGCCGAATCCCTTCAACCAGCCTCTGGCGGCCAAACTGCGCGAGGCCGGGCTGGTGCGCACCAGCCCACTCAAACAGGCAGTCGCGGCGGGCAGCGCTGGTATAGTCAAGGGCGAGGTGCTGCTCGACCTCGCGTACGATGAGGATTCAAAGGCCGAGGTGGACCTAAACCTCGTCATGACCGAGGACGGGCGCTTCGTGGAGGTCCAGGCCACCGCCGAGGGTGAGCCGTTCGGCCGCGAGGAACTCGACCGGATCATCGATGTCGCGTCGGCCGGCATCCGCGAACTGTTCGCGATCCAGCAGCACGCGCTGGCGGCAGCCCTGGCCGCGGCTCCCGCGCCGCGTGCCGCCGCCAAGCCGCGGTAGCCGGGGGCGTTTAGATATAGTGTCCCAATTCAGCGCCGCCGAGCAGATAGACATGCGCGGATGGCAGTGACTGGAGGGCGTCCCACCCGAAATTGGAGACGAACCGAAAGCCGCCGCCGTAGCGCCAGTGCGCCGAGCCACTCTGGACCGGACAGTATTCTTGTCCCAATCGCACGAGTTCGGCGCCGACCGCCCCCATATTGTTCCACAATGTCTCTTGGTCGATTACCGGACGGGGCTGCACCGTGATCGCCACCGGCGGCCAGTCACCGGTGACCGCCTTCGTCGCGTGCAGATCCTGACGATCGATCAGCGTTTGCGTGGGGCGGCCGAGCGGCATGAGCGCATCCATACCGCCGCCGCCGAGCACATGGACATGGGCGTGCATCTGACTCTGGAGCGCATCGGGGCCGAAGTTGGAGACGAGCCGGAACCCGTTCGGGCAGTAGCGCCTCCCCATCGCCGCGGCGGCGCGGCCGACCCCACCAAGGTCAGCCCACAACTCCTCTTGGCTAAGATGCCGTTTCGGCACGGCCAGCAGCATCACCTCGACCCAGCGGAGGAGGTTGCGAAAGACAAGCACATCATCATCCTCATAGAACACCTGGGCGCGTTCGGTACCGGCGACGATGTTGCAGAAGGTACAATATGGCACGGGCAGACTCACTTTTCGGGGAGCGGGGAGCGGCCGGCCGCGCGGAACCTATCCTGTTTCTTCGGGTCGGGGGAGGCACGCCGCGCCTGACCGTGGCACGCCGTCATGGGCGCCCGCGCGATTCGAGTGTATGGCCCAGCCGGAAACGCGGTCAATCACGACGAGTCGAGCCGGGTGGCCGCGTCCGGTTGAGCCGCTGGTCCGAAAAGTGGTATCGTCAAGGATAGGCGCGGGAGTTAGCTCTCGTGCATGGCCGCTTGGAGGGATCGCATAGTGGTCTAGTGCGCCCGCCTGCTAAGCGGGTTCCGGGGCAACCTGGTCCTGGGTTCGAATCCCAGTCCCTCCGCCGGATCAAAGATGAGGGATGAGAGACGTGGGGATGGCTGGTTCATCCTGACGACCCTCATCCCTCTCCGTCATCCATCCGAGGTCACCTATGCCGAAGTACCACATCTGGACCGTTGGCTGTCAGGTCAATGTCGCCGACTCGGCGAAGCTCGGCGCGGGACTCGACCGGCTGGGCTACGTGCCGGTCGAGGACGCCGCCGATGCCGATGTAGTCGTGCTCAACACTTGCGCCGTGCGCCAGGGCGCGGAGGACCGCGCCATCTCGAAGCTCGGGCGACTCAAGGGCATCAAGCAGCGCCGGCCGGAAATGAAGATCGCGATGATGGGCTGCATGGTCGGCATGCGCACCACTGACCTGGAAAAGCGCTTTCCGTACGTCGATGTCTTTGCCCGTCCGCAACGCTTCGACGACGTGCTCATCGCCCTCGGGACCGACCCCTCCGACCTCGGCGGCGAGTTCTGGCCGGAGACGGTGGGCGAGCCTCAGGGTGTGACGGCGTACGTGCCCGTGATCGAGGGCTGTGACAAGTTCTGCACCTATTGCATCGTGCCCTTCCGCCGCGGCCGCGAGCGCAGCCGCACGATTGCCGAGGTTGAGTATGAGGTCGCGACGCTGGTGCGCAAGGGTGTGCGTGAGGTGACGCTGCTCGGTCAGACGGTCGAGGCGTACGGTCACGATCTGCCCGAGCGACCCGACCTCGGCGACCTGATGCGCGCCATCCACGACCTGCCCGGCCTCGAGCGCATTCGCTTTCTCACCTCCTACCCGCCCGACATGACCGACCGGATCATCGAGACGGTCGCCGAACTGCCCAAGGTGTGCGAGTGGTTCAGCCTGCCGGTGCAATCCGGTCACGACGATATCCTAACCACCATGCGCCGCAGCTACACTCTCGCCCACTTTGTGAACCGGATCGAGAAGGTGCGTTCGGTGATGCCACGGGTCGGCATCTCCACCGATGTGATCGTGGGCTTCCCCGGTGAGACCGATGAGCACTTCGCCGGTACCTACCGTCTGCTCGAAGAGTCGCGGTTCGACAAGGTGCATGTCGCCGCCTACTCGCCCCGACCCGGCACACTCGCCTGGCGCAAGATGGACGATGACGTGCCCACCTCGGTCAAACAGGAGCGCCTCCACGCCGTCGAGCGCCTCCAGGAGCGAATCGCAACCGAGATCAACGCGCCGCTGCTCGACACGGTCCAGCCGGTGCTGGTCGAG
>JBBQJF010000302.1:0-6566 GCA_038325665.1 Dehalococcoidia bacterium
TCGCCATGGAGGACGACGCCTACCGAAAATACGGGCGCGTTGACGCGCTTGTCGGTATCAAGGTCGGGGAGCAAATGTTCCGGCTGACGTTCGATGTGTTCGATATCCGCGACATCCGTTCGGTCTCCCACGATGAGTTGCGCGACCTCGACTTTTACCTCGACATGGAGCCGGAGCGGTGGGCGGCGATGCTTGCCAGCATCAAGGACGAGGGTCACGCCGGCCTCAACTACACCCTCAACACGCTCGACCTTAAGTTGCCCGACGGACTGGCGATTAACGCTGTCGGCGACGGCTACCGCATGGACAAGTTCTTCCGGTTCAATGAGAGCCTCCAGCGCTTCTTTGACGTGTCCTCCCGCGTCGAAACGACCTTCGCACTTCCCGCGCCGGTGGTGGACTGACGTGGCTGTATCGCCTCAGGCTGGGCCTCGCGTGCACATCACGAAAGGTGCTGATACTCGGCAGTCGTCAGCGTTTAGAGACCGTGCGGTCATGGTCCGTGACCACGGCGTGGTCTCTAATGGCGGGTTGTCCTGGCGGTGAGCCAGCGGGCTGATAGCCGAACATCGATAGCAGAACGCTTAGCGGTAGTCTATCTTGACACGTCCCGACATGCCGCCTATCGTCGGTGGACGCGGTGGCGAGATACCCCGGCCGTGATTAGAGGGTGGGCGCCGCGTGGCAGGCTCGCCTCTTCGTAGCGACAGCGGAGCCGGAGGCCGAGCGTGGGCATCTATATCCTGCGGCGTATCTTGGCTACTATCCCCGTGCTGTTGATCGTGACCTTCGGCGCCTTTGCCCTGATCCGCATCATTCCCGGCGATCTGGCGACGCTCAAGCTTGGTCAAGAGGCGAGTCCACAAGAGTTAGAGGATTATCGCACCAAGCTTGGCTTGAACGACCCGATCCCCGTGCAGTACGCCAAATGGGTCGGTCGTGCGCTCACCGGTGATCTGGGTGATTCTCAGTGGGAGTTCCGCCCGGTCTCCGACGTGGTCAAGGATAAGCTTCCCGTCACGCTTGAACTCGCGATCCTCGCGGTCTTGATCTCCACCGTGATCGCGGTGCCGTTCGGCGTGATCTCGGCCGTGCGCCAAGACGGCGTCATCGATCAGACACTGCGCTTCGTCGCGATCTTGTTCCTCGCCATCCCGTCGTTTTGGCTGGCGATCCTGCTGATCACGCTGCCGTCGATCTGGTGGGGCTGGCGACCACCGCTGAACGGATACGCGAACCTGTGGGACGATCCGGCCCAGAATCTCGGCCGGATGATCGCCCCGGCAGCGGTGATCGGCGCCTCCTCCGCCGCGCTGGTGATGCGTCTCACCCGCTCCAGCTTGCTGGAGATCCTGCGCCAGGATTACATCCGCACGGCGTGGGCCAAGGGGTTGCGCGAGGGGTCGGTGATATACCGCCATGCGCTCAAGGGCGCGATGATCCCGGTGATCACGATCATCGGCCTACAACTGTCGGTGCTGCTGGGCGGCGCGGTGATCGCCGAGCAGGTGTTCTCGCTGCCCGGTATGGGACGCAGCATGTTGGGCGCTATCAGCCGCCGCGACTACGCGCTCGTGCAAAGCTATGTGCTGATCTTCTCCGTGGTCTATCTCGTGATGAACCTCGTCGTCGATCTGCTCTATGGATACCTGGATCCGCGCATTCGTTTCTCCTGAGCGCGACGGAGGCAAGCAGGCTATGTCAATCAGCGAGACCATCGCCCGTGCGGACGAGCGGCACGACGTACTCGTCGCGCGCCGCCGGTCGCGATGGCTGGGGGTGTGGAAGTTCACGCGCCAGAAGCCATTGGGCGCACTGGGCGCGGCGATCACGCTCGCTCTGGTCGTGATGGCGATCCTGCACACGACGATCGCCACCCACGACCCGAACGCGCTCAGTCCCGACGAGGTGCTCAAAGGCCCCAGCCTCGCCCATTACTTTGGCACTGACAATTACGGCCGCGATGTCTACAGCCGGGTCGTGTATGGGGCGTGGATTTCGCTCGAGGTCAGTATCATCGCCGTGGCGATCGGCACACTGCTGGGCGCCGCGATCGGCGTGCTCTCCGGGTATTTCGGCGGCTCGGTGGACATGGTGTTGCAGCGGTTCGTGGATGCCGCGCTCGCCTTTCCCGGCTTGATCTTGGCAATCGCGCTCGTCGGACTGGTGGGACCGTCGGTGAAGAACGTCAGCATCGCGATTGGATTGGTGACGTTTCCCTCGCTCTCGCGCATTGTGCGTGGGCCGGTGCTCTCCACCAAGGAGCAGGCGTTCGTGGAGGCGGCGCGCGGCATCGGCGCGAGTGACATGCGAATCATGATGCAACACATCTTGCCCAATATCATGTCGGTGATCATCGTGATCGCGACGGCGCGATTCGGCTCCGCCATCCTGGTCGAGGCATCGCTCAGCTTCCTGGGGCTTGGGCCGCCGCCGCCCACGCCGACCTGGGGGGCGATGCTGTCGGGCGATGCAATCTACATCATGCAGACGGCGTGGTGGCTGGCGCTGTTCCCCGGTATCGCGATCACGCTGGTCGTGCTGGGGTTCAATCTCTTCGGCGATGCCTTGCGCGACGTGCTCGATCCGCGGCTGCGTCGCCGGTAGGCTCACGGGTCGGTGCCGGCAATTGAACCTCTATGGTGAACGTGAACCGTGAGCGGTGTGCCCGAGTGTGGTCCGAGGGCGGTAAGGAGGAGGGGGATATGGGCGATTTGGGGTACTGGCGCCGGCTTCAAGGCCGAGCAACAACACGGCGTACGGCGCTTCGCGGCGGAGTGACGGGGGCCGGCGCGCTGGCGGCGGCGTTCGCGCTGGCATGTGGCAGCGACAGCAAGAAAGACGAGAAGCCGGCCGGCGGGGCTGCCACCGGCAGCGGAGCGCCGGCCGCGCAGGCGGCGGGCACCCCCCATCCTGAAGTGGCGGGTGCGAAGGCGGGCGGCACCTTCAATATTGACCAAAGCGACGAGCCGATTACGCTCGACAACCACCGGGCGGAGACACCGGGGTCGATTCAGGCCGCCAATCTCTCCTACAATCACCTGCTTCGCCGCTGGGAGGATTTCCTCAAAGCGCCCGGCAAGATCAACGTCGAACCCGAGCTGGCGAGCGCGTGGGAGCAGATCGACAAGACGACCTACCGATTCAACCTGGTCAAGAACGCCAAGTGGCACAATGTCGCCCCGCTCAATGGCCGTGAGTTGAAGGCATCGGATGTGAAGTACAGCCTCGAGCGGATGAAGGGCAGCGACCCGGAATTGCGTACCCGCTCGGTGATGGAGACGATCTCCAGTGTCGAAACGCCCGACGACTATACGGTCGTCGTCAAGACCAAAGATCCCTACGCGGCGTTCATGACGGTGATCGGTCATACCTGGAACATCATCATGGCGCCCGAGTTGGGTGACACCCAGGATGTGAACCGCAAGGCGGTCGGCACCGGGCCGTATATCTTCCGGGAGTGGCAGCGCGGCGTGGCGCTGCGCTTCGATAAGAACCCCGACTACTGGCGGAAGAACCAGCCGTTCTTCGACCGCGTGATCCAGCGGGTGGTGCCGAATGTGGCCGCGCGGGCCACCAACTTTCGCTCGGGCGAAACCGATATCTGGGGTGGGTCGCCGCCGACCGTCCCCTACGAGACCATCGACGAGATGAAGAAAGCCCTGCCCGACGTCACCGAAATCCGGCGGGAGGGATCGAACAACTCCGGCACGAAGGCGTTTTTCAACCTCACGGGGGCGCCTTTCAACGACAAGCGGGTGCGTCAAGCGTTCCTATACGGCGCCGATTACGAGGCGATTAGCAAGATATTCGGTGGTCTTGCCAAGCGAGCCGGGCCGATGCCGCTCGCCAGCGAGTGGGGCCTCAAACCCGAGGACTTCCCCAAGACCGACCTCGCCAAGGCGAAGGCCCTGCTCGAACAGGCGGGTTACGGCGCGGATAAGCCGCTTAAGGTGAAGACGACGATCTCGGCCGAGTACTCGGGGCCGGCAGTGTCGCAGATCCTGCAACAGGTGATGAAGCCTGTTGGTGTGGAGATCGAGATCAACCAGATCGAGAATGCGGCCTGGCTGACCAAGGTGTATCGTGGCGGCCAGGACTACCAGATGACCTCGTTCGGCGACTGGTCGTGGGAAGACCCGGACCGCGGCCTATACGCGTACTTCCATTCCAAAGGAAACTCGAACAACACCCACTTCGCCAACCCTCAGGCCGACAGCCTGCTGGAGAAGCAGCGGGTCGAGTTTGATCTGGAGGCGCGCAAGAAGCTGGTGCGCGACCTGCAACTGCTGCTGATCGACGAGGCTCCGCAGGTGTGGCTCGTCTCCACCGGCAGCGTCGAGCTGATTCGCAGCCGGCTGAAGAACTACAAGCAGATGCAGATGGGCAACACCAACGGATACCGCCAGTGGGAGTTCTGCTGGTACGACCCTATCCCCACGCGATAGCAGTCACGGGAGGCTGGCCGAGGGGCAGAGGGCCATGGGGATGCCCGGCGGATTGTGCCGCGCTCGTTCGTGGCCCACACCGCGTTCGATGGCGCGGAACTGAGTCCGTAATCCGACTCCTGAGGAGCGGGTGGTCGAGGGCGACCACCCGTGCCCCGTCTGGCGGGGCGAGGTTGGTGTTCTGTTGGAGGGGTGACTCGGTGGGTCGCGCTGCCCCGTCCCTTGTCCATGCCGGCGCGCCGGCACGGAACCCACGGGTGGCCCGAGGTTCCCTTGCAGTCCAGCGGTCAGGTGCTTGGTGAGGCGCCGCCTGGTCGGACGCGGCGCCTGGCGGTAGGCGAGCCGGTGGATGATGCACGGCTGCTCCCCCGGCTTGCTATGCTGGTGGAGTGACGCACCGCATCAGCAAGCAAGGGCCGTCCTCGTCCACCGCGCCGCCAGCATGGATCGCGCGTGGCGCGGTGCTCGTCGCGCTCGCGCTGATCATGACCGCGTGCAATCGCGGTCCGTCTGTCACGGCTCCCACACCGCCCGCGCCGGCCGCGATTGGCGGTGTCCAACCGGTCAGCTTCCCATCCCGTGATGGTGCGGCTGTCTCGGCATGGCGATACGGCCGTGTCTCGGAAAATGCGATCGTCCTTGTTCCTGATGCTGGGCACGGGCGCGATGTCTGGGAGCCGCTGGCCCAGGATTTGGCCGCCTCGGGGTTCCTCGTACTGACACCGGATGTCTCGGCGCAGGGTGCGACGCCATCCACCGCGCTCGTGCGCGCGGCGATCGCGTATCTTCGGGTGCAAGGGGCGGACAAGGTGGCCGTTATTGGCGAGGGAGCCGGCGGAGTGGTCGCGCTCTCCGCCGGGGCCGGCGAGCGCGTCAGTGGGATTGCCGCGTTGTCGGCGCCTCCGTCCGCGCTTGGGGCAACGGGCGAAGTGGACGCGGTCGCCGCGATTGGCCGGTTGTCCGCGCCGGTGCTGCTGATGGCTGGCCTCAGCGACCCCGAGTCGAGCGCGACCGCGCGCCGGCTGTACGATGCGGCGCGCGAGCCGCGCACGCTGGCGCTGCTGCCCGGCGCGATGCGTGGCGCGGCCCTGTTGCGCGGCCCCGAGGCCGGACAGGCGCGCGACGCCCTCCGCGGCTTCCTGCGCGACGCGTTCGCCCCGAGGACGGCGTAGCGGAGGCGTCCGCTCCCGAGCATCGCACGCGATTGATGTCTCATGGCGTCAGGTGGATGTGGGTGGTTCGTGTGGCGCGCGGATGTCGGCGTGTGGGAGCGAAGTTCGGGTGCGAATCCACTCGTACAGAAATCGGTCGCGTTTCATCAAAATGCCCAATTGGTACCGATTTCTCTTCGACGTATGATGGATGCCAACCTACAGCGTTGCCCACGCGCGTCCCATGGGAGGAGGTAGGAGGTGGTCATGCGTGAGTCAGAACCGGTGATTCAAACCATGAGCGTGACCCAGGTTCGAGAGAACTGGAGCAAGACGCTGCGCGCCGTGGTCACGCGGCGCACGCGCATCGTGCTGGAGAAGGCCGGCGTCCCGGTGGCCGTGCTCATATCTCCCCAAGACTTGGAGCGACTTCGCCGGTATGAAGCGGAACGAACCGCGCGATTCTCAGTCATTGACCGCATGCGGGAGTCATTGACCGACGTGCCCGATGAGGAGCTTGAACGCGAGGTCGCGTCCGCGGTCTCCGACGTGCGCGCCGAGATGCGGGCAGAACACGAGCAGGCCGCACGAACCGTATGACCGGACTCGGTGTTACGGCCGACGCTAACCTCCTGACCTCCGGCGCCGTGCGCCGGCATCCGGATGCCGCTCCCGTGCGGTTCCTGGACGGCTGGCGGGCCGGGCGATTCACTCTCATCCTGTCCGACCACTTGCTCACCGAAGTCGAACGTGCGCTCGCCAAACCCTACTTTCTCCAACGTCTCAGCGAGGCGGACCGGCGGGAGTTCCCCCGCGTCCTATGGACCGAGGCCGTCATCACCCCGCTGACCGTCACGGTGACGGGGGTTGCCACTCAGTCCGCCGACGATCTGGTGCTCGCCACCGCCATCTCCGGCGGGGCCGGGTTCCTGGTGACCGGCGACCACAGGCTTCTTGCCCTGAAGAG
>JBBQJF010000303.1:0-6559 GCA_038325665.1 Dehalococcoidia bacterium
TTCGGCGTCGCGCCCGGCTACCTCGCGCTCGAGGTGCTCGACTCCACCGACCCGGACGCGATCCTGGCGCTGGAACGCCGGATCGATGTCGGTCGGGCGCTATTCATCGTCGCCAGCAAGTCGGGCACGACCACCGAGGCGCTGTCGTTTATGGAGTACTTCTGGAGCAAAGCCCCGCGCGGCCGGCAGTTCGCCGTGATCACTGACCCCGGCACGCCGCTGGAACAACTGGCCGGCGAGCGCGGCTACCGGCGCGTGTTCCCTCACCCTGTCGATGTCGGCGGGCGCTACGCCGCGCTCACCCACGTCGGCCTGCTGCCCGCCGCCTGCATCGGCATGGACGTGCGGCTGCTGCTGGAGCGGGCGCGGACGATGGCGCGCGCATGCGGCCCAGACGTGCCGGCCGATACGAACCCGGGCGTACGGCTTGGCGCGGAGATCGGGCGGCTCGCCGTCGCCGGGCGCGACAAGCTCACGCTCGTGTGTTCGCCCGGCGTCGGTACCTTCGGCTATTGGGTCGAGCAACTTGTTGCCGAGAGCACCGGTAAAGAGGGCAAGGGCATCCTGCCGGTCGAGGGTGAACCGCTGGGCGCCGTCGAGTCGTATGGGCAAGATCGGCAGTTCGTCTACCTGCGCCTCCAGGACGAGGCCGACGCGGAACAGGATAGGATCATCGACGCGCTCGACGCGGCAGGCCACCCGGTGCAGCGAATCGTCTTGGCCGACCGCTATGACCTGGGCGGCCAGTTCTTCTTGTGGGAGTTCGCCGTGCCGGTGGCGAGTGTCGAACTCGGCGTTGAGCCGTTCGACCAACCGAACGTGCAGGAGAGCAAGGACAACACCAATCGTCTGCTCGACGGGTACATCAGCACCGGCGCCTTGCCCCAACCCGCGCCCCTGTTCACCAATGACGGTCTGAGCGTCTATGCCGAGGGACCGGCGGCCGTGGCAATCGACGGCGCCCGCACTGCCGCGAATGCGTTCAAGGGCTTTCTCGCGCTCGTCAAACCGGGCGACTATCTGGCGATCACCGCGTACATCCATTCCACTGCCGCGACGGAGCGATTGCTCGATGGCATTCGGGCGGAGCTGCGCGACCGGCTGCACGTCGCTACGACCACGGGGTATGGACCGCGCTTCCTTCACAGCACCGGCCAGTTGCACAAGGGCGGCAGCGATCACGGTGTCTTTATCCAGATCACCTCCGACCCAATCGAGGATGCGCCGGTTCCCGAAAAGCCGTACACCTTCGGCACACTCAAGGCCGCTCAAGCGCTCGGCGATCTGCAATCGCTTCAGTCGCGCCGTCGCCGCGCGGTGCGCATCGATCTCGGCACGGATGTGGACGGCGGCCTGCAACGGCTCGCGGAGGCGATGCGCGGGGGCTAACGTCCCGTGCCCGTGAGTGGATGACACAACCCGCGGCGTCCTCGCGTCCCCGATCAGCCGGGACTTTGCGGCGCCACGCGGCCGGCGTCGGGAGGCGACTGGAAAGGCATCGGCCGCGGGTTGCATGGTCTGCCTCTCCCGGCATGGGGCGAGGCACGGCGCGCGACATGTGCAGAGTGAGGGGGTAATCGATGGACATCGGCATGGTCGGCCTCGGGCGGATGGGCGCGAATATGACGCGTGTGCTGCACACCGGTGGACACCGCGTGGTCGCCTATGACCGCGACCCGCTGGCCGTGGCGGCGGTCGCGGCCGAGGGGGTGAAGGGTGTCGCCTCGCTCGAAGCGGTGGTCGCCGAGCTTGCCGTGCCACGCGCCGTGTGGGTGATGGTGCCGGCTGGCCCGATCACCGAGGGTGTGATCCAGGCGTTACGCCCGATGTTGACGGCCGGCGATGTGCTGATCGACGGCGGCAATTCGAACTACAAGGATTCGCTGCGGCGGGCGGCAATGCTCAAAGAGGACGGAATCGGCTTCGTCGACGCCGGCACCAGCGGCGGTATCTGGGGCCTCAAAGAGGGGTACTGCATCATGGCCGGCGGCGAGCCTGACGCGTTCGCGTTGGTGGAGCCGGTGATCAAGACGCTCGCGCCCCATGACGGCTACCTACACACCGGTCCTGCTGGTTCCGGCCATTACACCAAGATGATCCATAACGGCATCGAGTACGGCATGCTCCAGGCGTTCGGTGAGGGCTTCGAGATCCTGAACGCCTCGCCCTTCAATCTGGACCTGGCGAAGGTCGCCGAGTTGTGGCGGCACGGCAGCGTCGTGCGCTCCTGGTTGCTCGATCTGCTCGTGCTCGCCCTCGACAAGGACCCTGGTCTGACCGACATCGCCGGGTACGTCAGCGACTCGGGCGAGGGCCGCTGGACCGTGTTCGAGGCGATTGACCGCGACATCCCCGCGCCCGTGCTCACGCTGTCGCTGATGGCCCGCTTCACCTCCCGCCAGCAGGAATCGTTCTCCGCCAAGGTGATCGCCGCCTTGCGTCAAGAGTTTGGCGGCCACGCGGTAAAGGCAGCCGAATAGTGCTCCGAAGGAGCGGCCCATGACCACGGCCACGCACCCCCCGATGCAGCCGAACCCGTTGCGCGAGGGTCTGACCCAGCAGCGCGTGCCGGAGCCGAACTGCTTCGTGATCTTTGGCGCGACGGGCGACCTCACCCGTCGTAAGCTCGTGCCGGCGCTGTACCGGCTGTACACCCAGCGGCTGCTTCCCGCCGGGTTCAGCATCATCGGCGTCGGCCGCCGGCCGTCATCGGACGAGGAGTTCCGCGCGACCCTGCGCTCGGCGATCGGCGCCGCGCCCGGCTCACCCGACGACAGCCCGGTGTGGGAGTCGTTCGCCGCCGGCATCCGCTACGTCTCCTTCGAGTTCCATGACCCGGATGGATACAAACAGCTCGACCAGGTGCTGCGCGAACAGGATGAGCAACGCGGCACGGCCGGCAACCGGCTGTACTATCTCGCCACGCCGCCGGCCGTGTTCGCGACCATCGCCGGCTGCCTGGGTGAGTCGGGGCTGGCGAAGCCAGAGGACGGCCGCTGGGCGCAACTGGTCGTCGAGAAGCCCTTCGGGCATGATCTGGCCTCGGCGCGCGATCTCAACGATCAGCTTCATCAATACTTCGACGAGCCGCAGATCTTCCGCATTGACCACTATCTCGGCAAAGACACGGTGCAAAACATTCTCGTGTTCCGGTTCGGCAACGCGATCTTTGAGCCGTTGTGGGACCGGCGCTACGTCGATCACGTCGAGATCACCGTTGCCGAAAGCCTGGGCATGGAGGGACGCGGCGGCTATTACGACACCAGCGGCGGGCTGCGCGACATGGTGCAGAACCACATGCTCCAGGTGCTCTCGCTGGTGGGAATGGAGCCGCCCGCGACCTTCGCCGCCGATGCCGTCCGTGACGAAAAGGTTAAGGTGCTGCGCGCGGTGCGGCCGCTCACTGCCGGCCAGATCGGCACGGACGTGGTGCGCGCCCGCTATGTGCCCGGATTGGTGACGGGCAAGCGGGCGCCCGGCTATCGCGAGGAAGAGGGCGTCGCCCCGGACTCGAACACCGAAACATACGTGGCGCTCAAGCTGATGATCGATAACTGGCGCTGGTCGGGAGTGCCGTTCTATCTGCGACACGGCAAGCGGTTGCCCAAGCGTGTCACCGAGGTCGCGATCACCTATAACCGCCCGCCGCTGCGTCTGTTCCCCGATGGGCGCACCAGCGGCCTCGAGCCGAACGTGATCATCCTGCGTATCCAGCCCGATGAGGGTATCTCGCTCACCTTTGAGGCGAAGACGCCGGGACCGTCGATGAATCTGCGCGAGGTTCACATGGACTTCCTCTACGGCGCGCAGTTCGGGGTCAGCCCGCCGGAGGCGTACGAGAGGCTGCTGCTCGACGCGATGCTCGGCGACCACACGTTGTTCACCCGCAGTGACGAGGTTGAGGCGGCCTGGTCGATTCTCAAGCCGGTGATGGACGCGTGGGCGCATGAAGACGCCGAGGACATCGCGATCTACGAGGCCGGAACCTGGGGTCCGCGCGAGGCCGACCGGCTGATCGAGGGCGATGGCAGGCGGTGGAGGCGGCTATGACGTTGGATATCGTGGATTCCAGCACGCGCGACGGCGTGGACATCGCCCAAATCGAGCACCTGCTGGCCGAATTGTGGCAAGAGGCGGCGCACACCGAGGTCGACGGGCCGCCGCTGGCGCGCGTGCGGATGCTCAATCTGGTCGTGTACGCCGAGCACGCGGACATCACGGAGCGGGTCGAGCAACTCGCGGAAGTGTTGCCGTCCCGCCATCCCGGCCGCATCATCGTGATATATGCTCCCGCCGATGAGCCGGGTGACGACTTAAGCGCATCGATCTCCGCCCGCTGCGTGATCGATCCCGGTGGCAGGCGGCAACTCTGCAGCGAGGTGATCACGCTCACCACCCCGGCCTCCGCTCGTCCGTTCGTTGCCAACGCCGTGGCTTCGCTGCTGCTTCCCGGCCTGCCCGTGACGGTCTGGTGGACCGGCCGGCCGCGCCCGGATGACGAGGCGTTCGAAGATTTGACGTGTGAGCTGGCCGACCATGTGATCGTCGATAGCCGTGCGGGCGGCGATGACACCGCCTCGGTACGCGCGATGGACGCGTGGTTGCATGATGGCCACCGGCACGCGGTTGTCAGCGATCTCGCCTGGGCGCGCATCCTGCCCTGGCGTCAGGTGGTGGCGGAGTTCTTCGATCCGCCGGCCATGCGTGCCCTACTTCCCCGCTTGTCCCGCGTGGAGCTGACCTGCACGCGCGAGTTGATGTCGGCCGATGCATTGCTGCTCACCGGCTGGCTGGCGTCGCGCTTGGGCTGGACGGTGCTGGAATGCCGGCGAGAGAGCGCGTCGGTGCATAGCGTGTGCCAGCGTTCGGGCGGCGTCGTTGAGATCGCGTTCATCCGTGAAGACGCGCCGGTGTCCAATGACGGCGATGGCGACCGCGAGGGCCGCCTAAGCGCGGTGCGTCTCTCGGCCGGTTCCGGGGATGATGTCTACGGCTTCCGCGCGTTGCTTCAGGACAACGACATCGTCCAAACCCATGTGCTCTCCCCCGGTCGCCCCGAGTTCGACCGCGCCGCCGTCTTGCTCGAACGGCCCGATCATGTCCTCCTGAGCGAATTGCTCGACCCGCGCGGCCCCGATCCAATCTACGAGGCATCACTCACGCTCGCGGCGGCACTGGCGCGGGCGGCGGGGGTTCTGGAGTGATGTCCACGCGTGGCGGCAAGAACCATCATCGGGCATTCAAGTCAAACGTAACTACACGCATGAACACGTTGCGCGATACCCCTGAGTAGCTGGTGTGGCAACGGAACTATTACAACCACATTGTACGAAACGACGACGCACGTCAGCGGATCCGTGCTTACATCTTGAACAATCCTGTCTTTTGAAGTTCGGCCGAAGAGCGCGTCGGTGATACCGTCGAGGCGTGGTGGCGGCGACACACCGGCATGTCGAACGCGCCCATCTTGTAGGGGCGACCCGGTGGGTCGTCCGATCGTCACATCACAAGCGGCAGACGTGGTGAACCGGAGGCCACCTCGTAGGGGCGCGGCGGGTTGTCACTGGTAGTATGCTGGTGGCCCCGGTGAGGGCAGAATCGTGGAGGCGCCACATCATGAGGCTTGGATTCAGCGGCGACCCGCCACTCCATGCACCCACGACGCGGGCAGGGTCTGGGGACGCGGCCGCCGACCATCCACGGTCCCGGCGTGCGGTCATCGCCGACACGGCCACCTTCCTTAGTAGTGGTCTGCTGCCGGGGGTCGTGTGTGGAGCGATGATCGGCGGCATCGGCGGCCGCCTGGCGATGTTCGTCCTCCGCGTCCTGTCCGATGACTCCCTCCAGGGCCGGGACACCGACGACGGCTTCGCCATCGGCGCGGTCACCAACGCGACGCTCTTCCTCGTTATCTTCGCCGCCGTGCTCGGCGCCGTGGGGGGATTGGTCTACCTGGGCGTGAGGGAGTGGCTGTCGCCACGCTGGCGACCCGTGCTTTTCGGACTGCTGGGGGCGACCGTGGGCGGCGCACTCGTCATCCATCCGGATGGAGTGGACTTCACCCTGCTGGATCCACTCTGGCTGGCGGTGGCGTTGTTCGTGCTACTACCCGCCGGGTACGGCGTGGCGCTGAGCGTGGTCACCGAGCGGGTCGTCCGTTCGACCCGCTGGCGGCGCAGCCGGTGGCGTTGGGTCGCGGTCCTGCCGCTCGGGTTGGTGGCGCTGGCCGGCGGCCCATTTGGCCTGGGGCTGCTGCTGCTCATGGGCCTCGCCGTCGGCGCCGACCGCTCGGGTCGGGTAGCGCGGCTGTGGCGGTCAGCGCCGGTCACCTGGCTGGGCCGCGGCGTGGTCGTGGCCGCGATCGGCGGCGGCGCCGTCCTGCTTGCCCAGGACGTCGCGGCCGTCCTGTGACAACCTCAACGACCCCTATCGATCCGGAATATCTTGGCGAGGCTGCAGCGATTTGATGAAACGGTCGAGGAGTGGCGGCGGCGACACACCGGCATGTCGAACGCGCCGATCGCGCCCACCTCGTAGGGGCGGCCCGGTGGGGCGCCCC
>JBBQJF010000304.1:0-6544 GCA_038325665.1 Dehalococcoidia bacterium
GGTTTGGCACCTCGATGTCGGCTCGTCGCATCCTGGGGCTGGAGTAGGTCCCAAGGGTTGGGCTGTTCGCCCATTAAAGCGGTACGCGAGCTGGGTTCAGAACGTCGTGAGACAGTTCGGTCTCTATCCGTCGTGGGCGCAGGAACCTTGAGCGGGGCTCCCCCTAGTACGAGAGGACCGGGGGGGACGGTCCGCTGGTGTGGCGGTTGTCCTGCCAAGGGCAGTGCCGCGTAGCCAGGACCGGAACGGAGAAGCGCTGAAAGCATCTAAGCGCGAAGCCGGCCGCGAGATGAGGGTTGCCATCCCGCAAGGGAGTAAGGCCCCAGGTAGACCACCTGGTGGATAGGCGGCAGGTCGACAGCGTGTAAGCGTTGCAGCTGAGCCGTACTAATGGCCGAGGGCTTGACCCGTGCCCCCTCCCGCCCTCTCCGGGCGGCGAGGAACGTGGTATGGTTAGTCGTGGGAAATGGTGTCTTGGTAGAGGTTCGCGCCTGCGCTCCGTTCGACCCCATGGGGCGATTCCGGGACGTAGGCGTCGGGCGCGTTCACCCGCGGCCGGTCAAACGGCTGGCTGGACCGGCGATGTCACACGATCTTTGGCGGCTGGCCCGCGGCGCGTGGTGTCGCGGGGTATGGATTAGAATGCTCTTCGGTGCTCCCTTCCCTCGATTTCGATTCGGGGATAGGGCAGCGCCAACGGCGCGGGATGGAGCAGTGGTAGCTCGTCGGGCTCATAACCCGAAGGTCGGGGGTTCGAATCCCTCTCCCGCTACCAAGTGGTATCGCAAACGTGTGTGTCCCACCCCACGGGGGTGGCGGTGCCTGATCTGATACGAGACGGGGTTGGTGGTTCGCGCGGGGTGGTCCCACCCGTTCCCATCCCGAACACGGCCGTGAAACGCCCCAGCGCCGACGATACTGCCGCCGCGAGGCGGTGTGGAAAATAGGCCACTGCCAACCCTTCTCTTGCAAAAGGCCCCTCGGTTTAACCGAGGGGCCTTTTGCATTCTCTCTCGATGTAATCTCCTGAGCAGTGGACAACGCCCCCACCCGTCAATCACGGTCTTCTCACCCAATACACCGCCACACGGTAGACGCACGGGGGCTTACGCGGAGTAAGATGGGGGTAGAGGAGTGAAGAATTATGGACACCGAAATCACTGCATTCTGTCCCCGGTTCCACCACGCCGTCGAACTCATCGGCCGGCGTTGGACAGGCGCGATCCTTCGTGCACTGCTCAGTGGGGTCAGCCGCTTTAGTGACCTCACCGCCAGTATTCCCGGATTGAGCGACCGGATGCTCTCGGAGCGGTTGAAAGAGCTGGAGAGCGAAGGACTTGTGACGCGATCAGTGATCCCCGAGACTCCCGTTCGCGTCGTCTACCACTTGACTGATAAGGGGCGGGCGCTGAGCAACGTCATCGAATCCGTCTCGACGTGGGCGGAGGGCTGGATCGACACGGCGTCGTGCACTCGTGGCGCTGTCGCGCCCGCCGGTGAGCCTGTCTCCAGCCGCTGACAAACCGCCGGCGGCGACAGGGCGGCAGTTCGTCAGTGTGTCGCATTGACGTCCGGCGTGGCGCTCCCGGGCGTCGCATCGCGTTTGGTCAGCGCGGTTGAACGCGAGACCCTGGTGGATACCCTCGTCGAGAGCAGACCCCCGGCTCACTGTTATCCGGAGAACAGGGGCCGAGTCTCTGTCCGGGCAATCCAGGGGTCGCCGTCGGCGCCTTACCCCGCGAACACGGGCGTCGCCGCTTAGATCCGATGACGATAAGGGCCACGATACCACTTCTCCGACCGGTGCGACGCAATGTAGCCGGACGCCTGGCCGCATGGGACAATCAGGCCATCGGAGGAGGCGCGATGGCGGAGCTGCCGACCGGCACGGTGACGTTGCTGTTCACCGACATCGAGGGCAGCACGCGGCTGCTAGAACGCTTAGGCGAGGCGCGCTACGCCGAGGCGCTCGCCACGCACCGAGCGTTGCTGCGCGCCGCGTTCACCGCGCACGGCGGCCACGAGATCGACACACAGGGTGACGCCTTCTTTGTCGTGTTCGCGCGGGCGACCGAGGCCGCCGCCGCCGCCATCGCGGCCCAACGCGCGCTCGCCGCCCACACCTGGCCCGGCGGTGAGTCCGATGACGCCGGCAACCGGCTGTCAACGGACCTCCACAACGGCCCCCCCGCGCCGGCCCCGCGCGTGCGCATTGGCATCCATACCGGTGAGCCGGCGCGCACGACCGGCGGCTACGTCGGACTCGACGTACACCGCGCCGCGCGGGTATGTGCCGCCGGTCACGGCGGGCAAATCCTGATGTCGCTCGCCACCGCCGCGATCGTGCAGAGCCATTTGCCGCCCGGTGTCTCCGTGCGCGACCTCGGCGCCCACCGGCTCAAGGATATCGACCGGCCCGAGCAGCTCTTTCAGATGGTCGTTCCCGGCCTGCGCGGTGAATTCCCCCGCCCGCGCACGCTCGACACTCGCCCCAACAACCTGCCCGTGGCGCCGACTCCTCTCATCGGACGCGACGCCGAGGTGACGGCCGCTCGCGACCTGCTGCGCCGCGACGATGTCCGGCTGTTGACCCTAACCGGCCCGGGCGGCGTCGGTAAGACCCGCCTCAGCCTGAAGGTCGCCGCCGAATTGCTCGACGACTTTACCGACGGTGTGTTCTTCGTGCCGCTGGCGATGGTGCGAGATCCCGATCTCGTCCCGTCCGCGATCGCGCGGGCGTTGGGCATGCAGGAGGCGGGTGGGCACATGGCAGACGGCGAACCGGCGGTCCGGCTGCCGGCTCCGCGCCTCGATGGGGTGATCGACAGTCTACGCCGCCAACACCTCCTGCTCGTGCTCGACAACTTCGAACAGGTGATGGGCGCGACACCGGCGGTGGTCGAGTTGCTCGCGGCGTGCCCGGGACTGAAACTGTTGGTGACCAGTCGAGCCGTGCTGCACGTTCGCGGCGAGAAGGAATTTCTGGTGCCGCCGCTGGAACTGCCCGACCCGGCCCGTGTCACCCGTATCGATGCGCTGTGGCAATCCCCAGCGGTGCGCCTTTTCCTCGAGCGGGCGCTGGACGTGCGACGCGACTTCGCCGTCACCGACGAGAACGCCCGGCTCGTGGCGATGATTTGCCGACGGCTTGACGGCCTGCCGCTCGCCATCGAGCTGGCGGCCGCTCGGGTCAAGCTGCTTCCATTGCGTACCCTGTTCGAACGCCTGGCGCCGGTCGCGGAACGCGGACTTGCCCCCGTACCCGCGCGGGACCGCGAGCGGGCAGCGGATGGCAACCAGGGCGCGGCCGGCCGGCCGGACACATCACTTGGGAGCCAGCCCCGCGGGCGGCGCGGGGCGCCGGGAGGGGTGGCCCGCCCGCCCGGCTCATCGCTGGGAGTGCTGACGGGCGGGGCGCGCGATCTTCCCGACCGTCATCAAACACTGCGCGACACGATCGCCTGGAGCTACGACCTGCTCGAGCCGGATGAGCAGCGGCTGTTTCGATGGCTGTCCGTGTTCGCCGGCGGCTGCACCCTCGACGCGGTGGAAGCCATCTGTGACGGCACACCGCTGGAAAGCGCGTTCATCCTCGATCTCCTCATGACGCTCGCCGACAACAGCCTGCTGCGGCAGGCCGGCCCGCCAGCCGGCGCATGGGATGTCGCCGGAAGCGGAGGCATTGATGATCGCGTCCTGGCGTCCCGTCGCGACGACGAGCGGGAGAGCGCCTCTCCCCACGCGGCGGTCGAACCCGGCTCGATGTCGGACGCCGGTCGCGGAGCGTCGAGCGCTGATAGTCCGCCGCGGTTTGTCATGCTGGAAACCGTGCGGGAGTACGCGTTAGAACAACTGGCGGCGCACGACGAGGCTGATGCCGTGCGCGAGTGGCACGCCGCCTACTTCGTCTCACTGGCCGAGGCCGCCGAGTCAGAATTGGAGGGCGGCGCCGGTCTCGAGCGCTGGCTGCCACGACTGGAGGCCGACCACGAAAACCTGCGCGCGGCCCTGGCCTGGTGTCGCGACTATGGCGAGGCCGAGAGCGGGTTGCGGCTGGCGGCGGCGCTGGCGCGGTTTTGGAACCTGCGTGGCTACGTCAGCGAGGGCCGCGACTGGCTGGAAGCGATGCTCTCCCTGCCGTCAACCGCCCCGCCCACGGCGGCGCGCGCAAAAGCGCTGACCCGCGCCGCCGAATCCGCCCGCCGTCAGGGTGACTACGTTCGGGCAGGGGCCTTGATCGAGGAGAGCATCGCGATCTGGACCGATCTGGGCAACCAGCGCGGCCTCGCGTACGCGCTCGACGGGCAGGGCCAGCTCGCACTGCACCAGGGCGACCACGAGGCGGCGCGGGCAGCCCTCAAGCGAAGCGTCACGCTCTTCGGCGAGGCCGGCGATACATGGGGGCGGACCGGGGCGCTCGGCAGCCTCGGCGACGTGACGATGGCGCAGGGGCGCTATACTGCCGCGCGTGCGCTGTACGAGCAGACCCTGGCGACGGCGCGGGCGCTCGGTTACGCCGGCCGCATCGCCACCGCGCTCAAGAACCTGGGTGAGCTTGCCCGCGTTCAAGGCGACTACGAGCGCGCCGCCTCGCTCTACGCGGAAAGCCTGGTGCTCGCGCGCTCGGTGGGCAATCGCGTGACCACCGCGAACGTGCTGCACAACCTCGGCCACGTCGCCCGCCACGGTCACGACTATGCGCGGGCGGCAGACCTGTTTGGCGACAGCCTCGCGATCTTTCGAGAATTGGGTGACCGACGCGGCATCGGCGCGGCCGTGGCGGGCATCGCCGGGGTCGTCGGCGCACGAGGCCGGCCGGTGCAGGCGGTGCGACTGCTGGCGGCGGCCACGGCGCTGTGGGAAGCAATCGATGCCCACCTCCCGCCATCGGACCAAGCGGAGTACGAGCGCAACGTCGCCGTCGCCCGCGCGCAGTTCGACGACGATGCGTTCGTAACGGCTTGGCGGGCGGGGCGGCGACTAACACCTGACCAGACAATTGCCGAGGCGCTGGACGAGGTCGCCGCGGCCGGCTCGTCCGCGCGGCGCAACAGCTCCGCCGATGGTCAATAGCGACAAGCCCGTCCATGTGACATTCCCGGCGCCGCCTGAACACCGGCGCCGGGAGGCCGTTTCGAACCCGCGCTCGAGTCGGTACCAGGATTCACTGTCCGAGTACGGACTGGTGTTCAACCGGACTCAACCGCGTTCCACCGCGCGAAACGCGCATGAGACGCGGTCGACGCGGCGGGGCGCACGGTGGTCGCTCACGCGGCCCGGGCTGGCTCGGCGGTGAGTGCAATTGCCGCGGGGGAGGCAGCGTGGCGCCGGCGCCGGACCGCCACGGGTGAGCCGCGCGGCGGCGCGCCAGGAGATACCGATCACGACACCGCCAAGCGCCATGTCGATGAAGAAGTGGTTGGCGCTGGCGACGATTGCCCAACTCATCAGCACGACCAGCAGGGCCGATGCGCCCCGCAACGCGCGGTTGCGCGTGTTCGCCCACACCGCTATCGCCGTCATCAGAATCCAGCCGAAGTGAAAGCTGGGGATGGCCGCGTACTCATTCGTGATCAGCGACGGGTGGTGATACTGCACGGCGGTATTGCCGCCGAAGACGGTATCGACGAAGCCGAGGTCATGGCCATGTAGCGCCAGCAAGCGCGGCGGGGCGGCGGGCAGCAGATAGTAGAACACCACGCCGATCACCATCGAGATGAACATCACGTTGCGCATGAACACGAACCGCTCGCGTCCCCGCCACCACAGCCACACCCCTACCAGCGCCATCACCGGGAAGTGCAGATAGGCGTACGTGAAGTTCGCGACCTCCTGCACCCAGTAGTGGCGGATCGAGATACTCTGGATTGCCGGCTCCTGGAAGATGTTCAGCGCCCGCTCGAACTGCACCAGGCGCAGGCTCAGCGCGACAGCTTGGTCATGCGGGATCGGCGCCTGGCCGCGAGCGACGAAGTACAGCCCCATCACGACCATGACCACGGCGATGTCCCACACGAATCGCGCCGGCCGGCGCAGCAGCGACAAACCCGGCAGGGCGAGCGTGAGAGGACGGGGAAGAGTCGCTCCGGTCATTGCCATGATTGCACCTGATGGTCGGAGCGCGTGCTCCGTGGCTCGTGTTCCAAGTATCGCCCGCCATCCGCGCCGTGACACCGGCCCCCGGCCCCGGATGTCCGTCACTCATTGGGCTGGACCGGACACCGGACGAAAGTCCGGGTTGCGTTCGCACGCGGCGCAACGTCCACAAACACGACGTGGTGAGCGGTAACGTGGGGATCCCGAAAACGGGGCGCCGTCGTGGCGCCCTGTTTGTCGCGAAGTCAGCTTGATTGGTTACCGGATGGCGGTAGGAGGGGAAGCGGTGAGGTGGAGCGATGTGAAACATCGCCGGGGGGTGAGAGACGCTTCACATCGCTCCGCCTCACCGCTCCCAGAAGCAACGCTTGATTGATGATGAGCCGGTATGTCCGGCCAGTTACATATTCAATCACGGTTACGCCGGGTCCAGTGTGGCGAGTGCGGC
>JBBQJF010000305.1:0-6515 GCA_038325665.1 Dehalococcoidia bacterium
GGCGAAATTGACTCGCCAGTGCCTTCCGCCGGCTGCGCCCGCGACCGGAGTAGCTGCTCGTGCCGCTCGGTGGCGGGTCACGACGGAATATCAACGACCGTGGCGGGATGCGGCAGCTATGGCACATGTACCATGCTGCCGTCCCGTCCCGCTCCGCGATGGAAATCGTCCAGCAGGCATTACCGGAGAAGTCAGCCACGGGCCAAATCTCCTGGTAGCGCTGGCATTCACGAGTGTGCCATCGGTATTAGGCTGGTCGCGACAGGTGCGCCCGGCGGCGCTCGCCGTGGACCCCTCCGCTGGCGAGCACGGCACGAACGGCTTATGCCCCGAATCCCTATCGAGGCTGCGTCACGACATCGAGAGACGGACGAGCATCTTGACCCCCGTCGCGCGGTGCGAAAAGCTGAACGTGGACGGCGAATGACTCCTCGCTCCCCGCGGAGGGTGGTATGGCCGAGGTATCGGTAACGCTGTTTTGGGTGGGCGCGGCGCTGACGCTCGTGGCGGCGGTGCTGCAATTGGGCGCGGCGTTTGGTTCGCGGGTCGTGCGCGGCGCGGCGCTGACGAGCGCCGGCACAGTGACAATCTCCGCGCGTGGCCCTGCTCCGGCCGCGTGGGAGCGGCTAGGTTCCGGCCTGTCGGTGTTGGCCGGCGGCGCGCTGTTGGCCATGCTTGTCACGCGCACGATCGCCACCGGCCACCCGCCGTACTCGAACATGTTCGAGTATCTGACCGCATTCGGAACCGGCGTGGTGATCGCCGCGATCATATTCGAGCGGCGGGCGGGTCAGTCACGGGTCGGCGCGTTCGCGATGCCGCTGGCGCTAGCCTTGTTTCTGGTTGCCGACATCGCGTTTTCGGCCGAAGTCCGTCCGCTGGTGCCGGCGTTGCAGAATAACCGCCTTCTGGCGGTGCATGTCGCCGCGATGCTGATCTCGTACAGCGCTATCACCGTGGCGGGCGCCGCTGCCGGCATGTATCTGGTGCAGGGCGACGGCAATCGCTTCGCGCGGCTGCCGCGGGCACGCGTGCTCGGTGATGTGACGTACAAGGCGGTGGTCGCCGGCTTTCCTATCCTCGGGTTGGGCATCGCGTTGGGCGCCTATTGGGGCAACCTGGCCTGGGGGCGCTACTGGGGTTGGGATCCGAAGGAGACGACCGCCCTGGTAACCTGGCTGATCCTCGCCGGATATCTTCACGCGCACAGCCTCTCGCGCTGGCGTGGACGCCGCGCCGCCTGGTTGGTTGTCTTGGCCGTCGGCATGATCGTTTTCAACATCTTTGTCGTGAACTTTGTGATCGCGGGTCTGCACTCGTATGCGTGAGCGAAGGTCATAGGTCACGGGTCATAGGTCACAGGGGGGATGGGGGTATCCGCGAGCGGTGCAGGTTCATTGAGGGACGGCTGCTCTAACAGTTGCTTGAGGCGGAGGAGTTCAACCAATAGGCTTTGTTCCAGGGCGCGGCGGCCGACGATCCGGTCGAGGAGGCGGGCGAACCAGCCGGGCGGCGGGGGATACGTGGTTTCGAGGCTGACTGTGGCGCCGCCGTTGCTTTCGACGAATCGCCACCGGGTTTCGTAGGTTAGGTCGCCGCCCGTTGTTCGGTCGGTAAGGCTGGAGGGTGGCGTGACCGACACGGTTTCAGTCACCGACTCGTAGCTCTCCTCACCACTCTCGATCGTGAATGAAAAGCGGGCGCCGGGGCCGCTGGTGTGTTCGGTGAGCACCCGGACGTTGACGAAGTTGTCCGGCAGCAACCGGCGGCGATTCGTCAGGTCCGCGACGTAGGAATATACGTCGTCGACCGCGCGACTGATATGCACCACGGCGGTGACCATGCTCATGAAGGCATCTCCAATGTATCCGGCGGCCGACGGACGCGGCCTTTTGCCGGTACAGTTCAGAGGGTAGATCAGCGCGCGAACTATCGCTCTCTCGCTGTCCTTTCGCCCGACCGCGATTCGCCGCTAGGTTCAAATCGGACCAAAATAAGGGGACTGGCATACCCGTGCAAGCGGTGCTATACTGCCGCGCGGTCGAACCTGCTCACGAGCCGGGGGCTGACCGAAGGCGGCATCCGGCCAAGGCTTGAGGGAAGCGCGCGGATCCCTCCACCAGACGCTCGATGACCGACGGTAAACCGGGGCGCTCCGGACGGCCGGGGCGCGGATCGAAACAGAAAGGGGTCATCGAGTGGCGTTTGACGACAAGAGTCTGACCTGTGCGGACTGCGGTGCGGAGTTCACCTTCACGGCCGGTGAGCAGGAGTTTCACGCCTCGAAGGGTTTCACCAACGAGCCGCGTCGCTGCCCGACTTGCCGGTCGGCGCGACGCGGACAGCGTGGTGAGAGCGGCGGCAGTTATGGCGGCGGCGGCGGCGGTGGTGGGTATGGAGGCGGCGCCCGTGAGATGTTCACGGCGACCTGCGCCTCCTGTGGCAATGAGGCGCGCGTGCCGTTTCAGCCGCGCGGTGACAAGCCGGTGTACTGCTCCGACTGCTTCCGTGCCCAGGGCGGTGGCGGCGGTGGCCGGCCGAGCTACGGCAGTTCCGGCGGGTTCGGCGAACGCTCCAGTTACGGCGGCGGTGGCGGCGGTCATGACCGTGGCAGCCGCTGGTAGGCGGTCCCTGTTCGGGTGACGCCGCGCCGCGAGTGGGCGGCGCCGCCCGATCTCGCACGCGCACGACCGCGCTGGGAGCCGTCCTGGTCCGGATCGCGGGTTGGCGCCAGACCGACCATCAACCGCGCTTTGTTGACACGCATGAATGTGCTTGCTAGGATTCATAAGCGGTCATCCTCATTGAGAAATTGAGGCGTGATCGCTATCCTCGATGGTTGCTCCCGGCGTGACCCGCCGGAGACGACTAATCGTACGGGTCGGAAGTCCGGAAAGTGATGACGGCCGGCAACTTGTAGTGAATCCCCCCACGGCGGGAGGCGCTACGCCGGGACCGATCAGCAATTACGGCTCCCGGCCTATCACTGTGCCAAGCAGTATAGCGTGGGCTTGGCCTGGTGGCCGAGGGACGAGACAAGCCGGAACGAGGCGATACGTGCCGACCATCAACCAACTGGTCCGTAAGGGGCGCAAGAAGGTCCTGAACAAGTCCAAAGCGCCCGCGCTTGGGGTGACGTTTAACGCGCTCACCAACCGTACCCACCGGGGCGACGGGTCGCCACAGAAGCGCGGTGTCTGCACCCAGGTGCGCACCGTCACGCCCAAGAAGCCGAACTCGGCGCTGCGTAAGGTGGCGCGTGTCCGTCTGACCAATCAGATCGAGGTCACGGCGTATATCCCTGGAGAGGGTCACAGCCTCCAGGAACACTCCGTGGTGCTGATTCGCGGTGGCCGTGTCAAGGATCTGCCGGGCGTACGTTATCACATCATCCGGGGCGCGTTGGACGCGAACGGTGTGCAGGGGCGGAAGCGCGGCCGTAGCAAGTACGGAACGCGGAAAGCCTAAGACAGGGGCCAGCCGCCAGGTCGTCGTTCGCGTGGCCGGTTAGCGGGCGGCATGGTGTATTCACCCGGCCGGCGTGGGAGTCCGCTGGATGTAGAGGATCCGCTCGGGCGCCGGCGGCAGAGTCTCCCCGCGAGATGCCCGCGTGAGCGACGGACGCGAGTGGGCGGCCTTCAAACGAATGATACCGAGACGGGCACGGGCAGCGGGGTGAGCAGCGCTCACGTACCGGCCGCTGATGAGAGGATACGGACATGCCACGACGATCACGCCCGGAACGGCGCGCTGTTACTCCCGATCCGCGCTACAACAACCGGACCGTGGCCATGTTCACGAACAAGATCATGGAGCGCGGCAAGAAATCGACAGCCGAGCGCATCATGTATGACGCGCTCGGGCGACTTGAACAGCAGACGAATCGGAACCCGCTGGATATTTTTGAACAAGCACTCCGCAACGTCACGCCGGTGGTCGAGGTAAAGCCTCGCCGGGTCGGCGGCGCCACCTATCAAGTGCCGGTTGATATCCGCGCCGAGCGGCGAATCGCGCTGGCGATTCGCTGGCTGCTGCGGTCGGCACGCGCTCGGGGTGGCCGCTCGATGGCCGAGAAGCTGGCAGCGGAACTCACGGACGCGGCGGCCGGGCAAGGCGCGACGATCAAGCGTCGCGAGGACACCCACCGCATGGCGGACGCGAACAAGGCCTTTGTTCATTATCGATGGTAGGAGCAGTACTGCCTGCCCCTGCCCGCCGCGGGGCCCGGCCAAAAGGACCGAGCCATGCCCAGAACGACGCCCATCGGGCGCATCCGCAACATTGGTATCATCGCCCACATCGATGCGGGCAAGACGACTGTCACCGAGCGTATTCTGTTCTACGCCGGTCGTACCTACAAAATCGGTGAGGTCCATGAAGGCACGGCCGTCATGGATTGGATGGAACAAGAGCGCGAACGCGGTATCACCATTACCGCCGCCGCGACCACCGCGGCCTGGAAGGGCCACACCATCAACATCATCGACACGCCCGGTCACGTTGACTTCACGGTTGAGGTCGAGCGATCGCTGCGCGTGCTCGACGGCGGCGTTGTGGTCTTCGACGCGGTCGCCGGTGTCGAACCCCAGTCGGAAACGGTGTGGCGGCAGGCCGACCGCTATCGCGTGCCGCGCATCTGTTTCGTCAACAAGATGGACCGCACTGGCGCCGACTTCCAGAACACCGTCGATATGATCATCGAACGTCTCGGCGCCAAGCCGGTCGTGATTCAGTTGCCGATCGGCACCGAGGGCAACCACAAGGGCGTGGTTGATCTGATCGAGGAGAAGGCCTGGTACTTCACCGGTAATCGGGAGGATCCGCCCAAGGAAGGGCCGGTTCCCGAGGACATGGCTGAACTCGTGCATACGACGCGCGAGCGGTTGATCGAGGCTGTCTCGGAAGAAGATGAGCAGTTAATGATCAGCTTCATCGAGGGTCATCCGATCACGATCGAGGAGATCAAAGAAGCCCTCCGCCGCGCGACCCTGGAGAACAAGCTGTTCCCGGTGCTCTGCGGCGCCGCGTATAAGAACGTGGGCGTGGAGCTGATGCTCGACGCGGTCGTTGACTATCTCCCCGCGCCGATCGACATCCCGCCGGTCATGGGCACCGTCCCGAAGACCGGAGAAGAGATTCAGCGCGGGCCGCACGACGACGAGCCATTTTCGGCGCTGGCGTTCAAGATTGTCAGTGACCCGTATGTCGGCCGGCTAGCATACTTCCGGGTTTACTCGGGCACGCTGTCGGCCGGCAGCGCGGTGCAGAACACCAGCCGCAACGAGCGCGAACGCGTCGGCCGTCTCGTGCGGATGCACGCCAACGAACGCGAGGACGTGCAAGAGGTCTACGCCGGCGATATCGCCGCGATCATTGGCCCGAAGAACACGTTCACGGGGGACACGCTCGCCGATCCTCAGCACCCGGTGCTCCTGGAGAATATCCGCTTCCCGGAGCCAGTGATCGATGTGGCGGTCGAGCCGAGGACGAAGGACGACCAGGACAAGATGGGCCTCGCCCTCAATCGCCTCGCGGAAGAAGATCCCACCTTCCGCGTGCGCTACGAGCAGGAGACCGGGCAAACGCTGATCTCCGGTATGGGCGAGTTGCACCTTGAGGTGCTGGTCGACCGCATGAAGCGCGAGTTCAAGGTCGAGGCGAATGTCGGCCGTCCGCAGGTCGCGTTCAAAGAGACAATCACCGGCACCGGGCGGGCGCGTGAGCGGTTCGTCCGCCAGACGGGCGGTCGCGGCCAGTTCGGTGACGTCGAGTTGGAAGTCACCCCCCGTGAGCGTGGAGCCGGCTTCGAGTTCGTCGATAAGACGACCGGCGGCGTGATTCCACGAGAGTATATGTCGGCGGTGCAGGCGGGCGCGCGGGAGTCACTGACCAGCGGCGTGATCGCCGGCTTCCCGGTGATCGATGTCTCCGTCGCGGCGCTCGATGGGAGCTATCACGCCGTCGATTCATCGGAGATGGCGTTTAAGACCGCCGCGTCGATGACCGTGCGCGAGGCGGTGCGCCGCGCCAGTCCCGTGGTGCTCGAGCCGATCATGCGCGTCGAAATCCGCTCTCCGGAACAATTCTTCGGCGATGTGATGGGTGATGTCACCCGGCGCCGGGGCCACATTATCGGCTCGGAGTCGCTGGGCAACCTCCAGGTCGTACGCGCCGAGGTGCCGCTGGCCGAACTGTTCGGCTATACCACGGACCTACGCTCGATGACCCAGGGACGGGCCAGTATGAGCATGGAGTTCGACCACTACGCCGCCGTCCCAGGGCATGTCGAGAAAGAGCTGCGCGCCAAGGGGCGGTAACGCGGCGTACCGTTACGAACTGATTCACAACACGGGCCGGGCCGATGCGCCGGACAACGCGGGGGAACAGACGATGGCGAAGAAGAAGTTTGAGCGGACGAAGCCGCATGTGAACGTGGGCACGATTGGGCATGTGGACCACGGCAAGACGACGCTGACGGCGGCGATCACCAAGGTGCTGGCGCTCAAAGGCGAGGC